>JBCKBY010000025.1:0-23372 GCA_038910715.1 Gaiellaceae bacterium | reverse complement strand
AAGTTAGACGCCTACGCGTTCTCGAAGTCATGGCTGCGGGGCAGGGATTCGAACCCCAACTTCCTGGTCCAGAGCCAGGCGTCCTGCCGTTAGACGACCCCGCAACGGCGCGCGGATTCTAGCGGTCAGACCTTCGAGCCATCCGGATCGCCGATCTCGAGTCGGTAGACCGGAACCAGGCGCTTCTCCGCCTCCGTATCGATCCGGGCGACGACTTCCACATAGGGCTCGAGACCCGATCCCTTGAGCTTCGCCTTGAGCAGGCCGTCGACCTGATAGATCCCGGACGAGTTGTTCATGACGATCTCGACCATCACGGGACGACTCTGACCGTCGACGATCTTCACCTCGTCGATCGCTGCCGCCGAGAGTGAGTGGATCGAGACGGAACCGCGCTCGAACGGGATCCGCGAGCGACCCTTGGCCATGTCGAGCGCGTCCGCGACGCGCAGGATGCCGGCCTCCAGCGACAGGGGCTCGCCGTCTGCTCGGTGGCTGGTGATCGCCTGGAGCGCTTCGGAGACGACGATCGTACGTTCGGGCTCGTCGTAGATGTCGGCCAGCAACTCGCGCATCTTGGGCTCCGCGAGGAGAAGGCTCCAGTCCTCGTGATCGCGGCGGTGGATCGACATGCCGACGTCGTGGAGAAGCGCCGACAGGACGACGACGACCTCGGAGTCGTCGGGCTCCAAGCGGTAGTCGCGCACCAGCGAGGTCTGGACGCCGTGCTTCACGAGCAGTCGACAGAGCTTCAGCGCGATGTTCGTGACGATCTGAATGTGGACCCACGAGTGGTCGTTGATCGCCAACCGGACGACGGCGTTCACGTTGGCCGCGTGCCACCAGGCCTTGATCTGCTTGTCGGCTTCGACACTCTCGATGAGTCGGCGGAGCTTGCGGTTGCCGCGGGTCGGCACGTGCAGATGCATCGCGGCGACGGCTTCGGCCGGCGTCATTCGCACGTCCGGCGTCGCGTCGGGTAGGGCGATCTCGGGAGCTTCGTCGGTCTCGGGCTCAGAAGTCACGTCGTGAGCTTAGAGCGTGCGTCGTGCCATCGCGGTCAGACGACCTCTGCGGCCCAGTCGCCGTAGAGGCGGGTGTACGGCCCACGCGCGGCCATCAGCTCGTCGTGGGTTCCTTGTTCGACGATCCGCCCGTGATCGAGCACGACAATCAGGTCGGCGCCTCGAATGGTCGACAGCCGGTGCGCGATGACGAAGGCCGTGCGGCCGGAGAGGAGGCGGCGGAGCCCGCCCTCGATGCGTCGCTCCGTTCCGATGTCGACCGATGACGTGGCTTCGTCGAGGATTAGGATCCGTGGGTTCGCGAGCAACGCGCGGGCGAACGCAACGAGCTGCCGTTGACCGAGTGAGAGCCTGAAGCCACGCTCGCCCACTTCGGTGTCGTAACCGCCCGGGAGCTCGGCCACGAATGTGCCTGCGCCGACGGCCTCTGCCGCCGCCGCGATCGCTGATCGGGAGGCCTCCGGGCGCCCGAACGCGATGTTGTCGGCGATGGTCCCGGAGAACAGGAAGCCCTCTTGCGGGACGATTCCAAGCTGCCTTCTCAACGATGACTGCGGGACGTCGCGTAGGTCGTGGCCGTCGATCGTGATCCGCCCCGCGCGCGGGTCGTAGAAGCGCGTGAGCAGCTTCGCAATCGTCGACTTACCGGCCCCCGTATGGCCTACGAGCGCGACGGTCGTCCCGGGCTCGACGTCGAGCTCGAACTCGTGGAGAACGTCCGGCAGGGTTCCGTACCCGAAGCGCACACGTTCGAAGTGGACATGGCCTTGGATGACAGGGAGCGCGCGGACGTGTGGCGCGTCGACGACGTCGGGCTCCTCGTCGAGAACCTTGGTGATGCGGTCGAGAGCCGCGGTGGCCGAGAGGAACGTGTTGTAGAGCTGCGAGAGCTGCTGGATGGGGTCGAAGAAGTTCGCGAGGTATAGCGTGAAGGCCAGAAGCGTGCCGATCGAGAGCGAGCCGTCGACCACGAGTGCGCCGCCGAGTCCGAGGACGATCGCGGTGGCAACGGACGAAAGGATGTCCACGGTCGGGAAGTACACGCCGCTCAGCACGACCGTCTCGTAGTTCGCCTCCCGGTAGCGCTCGTTGATGCCGCGGAACGTGGTCTGGCTGGAGGGCTCACGGGTGAACGACTGGACGACGCGCATTCCGGAGATGTCCTCGGCGAGGGTCGCGGTGACGAGGCCGAGTCGCTCGCGGACTCGCTTGTAGGCCCGATTCGATCGCGCACGGAACCAGGTTGTCGCGGCCGCCATGAGCGGGAGGACGATCAGCGTCGCGAACGCGAGTCGCCAGTCCAGCAAGAACAGGACGATCGCCGTACCGACGAGGACGAGCGAGTTCTGGACGAGGCTGGAGATCCCATCCGTGACGAGCTGGTCGAGCGCCTCGACGTCGTTCGTGATCCTGCTGATGATCGCGCCGGTGCGGTTTCGCTCGTAGTAGCCGAGTGAGAGCCGCTGGAGGTGATTGAAGAGCTGAATGCGGAGATCGGCGAGAGCTCGCTCTCCGACCCAACCCGTGAAGTACGTCTGTGCCGCCGATAGACCGAATGCTGCGACTCCGGCAGCGACGAAAGCCGCGACCGCGACGCTGAGCGCCTCGAGGTCACCCGTGGTGATCCCGTTGTCGACGGCGACCTTGACGAGATACGGCGGAAGGAGCGCAACGAGCGTGTAGCCAACGAGTGTGATCAGGGCGAGTCCGGTTCGCCCCTTGTACGGCCGGGCCAGGCGTAGGAGCGTCCCGATCCGGCGGCGCGTCTGGCGCCACGACCAGTCGTCGATCCGGGCGTCGCGTTGATCGGTGAGATGGCTACCCGCCTGCCAGACTCTCATCTTCGACCCGCCCCCTCATGGGGCACCCCGGCCCACCACCCACTGCAAGCGTAACGCCGAAGTGAGCGCGGGCGGGAAACGACTTCGAAACAAGAGCGCGCCGGTTGACGTGCGGCTCGACTCATCCGGCGACGACATGCTGGAGGAGCCCGTGCTCGTGGATCTCTCTGAAGACGGCGCTCTCCTCGAGCAGTTCTGCCTGCGTGCCGCGGGCCGCGATTCGCCCGTGGTCGAGCACGGCTATCTCGTCGGCGAGAGCGATTGTCGAGAGGCGGTGGGCGATGATGATCGTCGTTCGGCCCTTCATCACCTCGCGCAGACCGGAGCGGATCCTCGCTTCGGTCGTTGCGTCGACGGACGCAGTCGCGTCGTCGAGAATCAGGATCCGCGGGTCGATGAGCAGTGCGCGGGCGATCGCGATGCGCTGCCGCTGCCCTCCCGAGAGCGTGATCCCGCGCTCCCCGACCACGGTGTCGTACCCCTGGGGGAGCTCGACGATGAACTCGTGGGCCTGCGCGGCCCGCGCCGCGGCTTCGACGGCCTCGTACGGCGCGTCCGGCATTCCCAGGGCGATGTTGTCGCGAACCGACGTGGAGAAGAGGAAGGGGTCTTGCGATATGACCCCGATCTCGCGCCGCAACGAACGGCGCGCGATCTCACGGACGTCAGTGCCGTCGACGAGGACTCGTCCGGCCTGGATGTCGTAGAAGCGCGGGACCAGGGCCGCGAGCGTGGTCTTGCCTGAGCCGGTTCGCCCGATGAGCGCCAAGGTGTGGCCGGCCGGGATGTCGAGATTGATCGCGGCGAGGACAGGCCGTGAGGGGTCGTAGCCGAACGAGACATCCTCGAAGACAACACGGCCGGGTCCCGGCGCCAGCGACGCGGCAGCCGGGCGATCGGCGATCTCCTCGGGCTCGTCCAGAATCTCGAAGATCCGCTCGCCTGCGCCGACCGCCCGTTGCGCCTGCCCGATCCACATGCCGAGCATCCGTAACGGCATGACGAGCATCGCGAGCAGGAGGTTGAACGTGAAGAACGCACCCGTCGACAGCGACCCGGATATGACCATGCGACCCGCCGCGAGCAGAACGAGCGCCTGCGCCACGAGCGGGAGAAACGTAAGCAGGGGAACATAGAGAGCGCGCTGCTTGTTTGCCGCGAGCGTTTGCACGAAGACAGCATCCGCGGCGGTCGTGAAAATCTCGGCGCGTCGCTCTTCCTGCGAGAACGACTTGACGACGTGCACGCCCGAGATCGACTCCTCCGCGACGATTGCCACGTCGGCGAGCTTCTGCTGGACCTCGCGGAGCACGGGATGGGAGACGCGGCTGTAGCGATAGGCGATGAGCACGATCGCCGGCGTGATCGAAAGCGCGACCAGAGCGAGTTGCCAGCTGTATACGAAGAGGACGACCGTCACGGCAACGACGGTCACGACGTGCTGGGCAAAGAAGATCAAGCCGTACCCGAGGAAGAACCGCACCGACTGGAGATCTATGGTCGCTCTTGACATGAGCTGGCCCGTTTGGCTTCGGTCGTAGAACCCGAACGACAGGCGCAGGAAGTGCGAGTAGAGCTCGTCGCGCATGTCGTACTCGACCGCGAGTGCCTGTCTGCCCGAGATGATGCGCCGGCCATACATGAGCGCACCGCGCACGAGGCCGAGGCCGATGATCGCTGCGATCAGGAGCGCGAGCACAGTCGTATCGGCGCCGCCCTGGAGCTCGTTGATGACGACTCCGGCGAGAACCGGCACGAGGATTCCTGCGATCTGTGAGGCAATCGCGAGAACTGACGAGACGATCAGCGACGCGCGATACGGGCGGAGGAACCCGAGCAGCCTGACGAAGGTGTGCCGAGCAGCGCGTGGAGCAGCCATGGGCTCATCGGCAGGCACGGCCTCGTAGGGTACGGGTCGTGCTCGAGGCTGTGCCCAACGTCTCGGAGGGGCGCAGCAGCGCTGTCTTAAACACGATCGAGCGCGCGTTCGCGAGGGGCGCGCGGGTACTCGACGTCCACGCGGATCCCGATCATCACCGCGCCGTGTTCACGCTTGTCGGTGATGCTGCTGCACTTGCGGAGGCACTGCTCGCCGGCATCTCGGCTGCGGTCGCCCTCGTCGATCTCCGTGCTCATACGGGAGTCCACCCGAGAGTCGGGGCCGTAGACGTTGTCCCTGTCGTGCCGTTCCCGAACAATGGCATGGAGCTTGCCAAGGCGACGGCGCGCTCCATAGCCAGACGGATTGGAACCGAGCTCGGGCTTCCGGTCTTCCACTACGGCGAGATCGGGGGCGGGCGAAGACCGGCCTACTTCCGGAGCGGTGGGCTCGAGGGGCTGCAGCGCCGCATGGAGAGCGGTGAGCTCGTGCCCGATGCAGGTCCATCGCGTATCGATCCGAGGTCGGGAGCGGTTCTCGTGGGTGCTCGGCAACCGCTCATCGCCTACAACGTGATCCTCGAGACCGATCACGTCGCCGTTGCGCGGGAGGTCGCCGCGGCTGTGCGGGAATCCGGCGGCGGGATGACCGGAGTACAGGCGATCGGCCTGCGGCTGCCGAGCTCCGGACTCGTTCAGGTCAGCGTGAACGTCGTGGATATCGAGCAGGCGCCGCTTCACGAAGTGGTCGAGCGAGTACGGGTCGAGGCGACTTCGCGCGGCGTCGTCGTCAGAGGAGGCGAACTTGTCGGGCTCGTTCCCGCGAGCGTCCTTCAGGCCGCCCTCGAGGCGGGGGTCGAACTGCCTGGTATCGACGAGTCGCGGGTGCTCGAGCGCGCTCTTCGATCCGGAGGAGCGACCACTAGACTCGCGCCGTGACGCGGACGATAGTCCTGACCGGCGAGGATCTCACTCTCGTCGACGTCTGGGACGCCGCGGTCGGCGGAGTCCCTGCGGAGGTCGCGGAGGCCGCGAAGGGCCGCATGCGCGCGGCTCGGGAGCTCGTCGACTCGATCCACGGCGAGCACACGTACGGCGTGAATACGGGATTCGGTCGTTTCGTGTCGACGCACATTCCCGAGGAGATGACGGAGGAGCTGCAGCTGCGACTTCTGCGCAGCCACGCCTGCGGCGTGGGCGAGCCGTACCCCGACGAGGTCACGCGGGGGGCGATGCTCCTGCGTGCGAACACCCTCGCCAAAGGCTTCTCCGGCGCGCATGTCACTACGGTCGAGCTGCTCGTCGAATGCCTCAACCGGGGGGTCGTTCCGGTCGTGCCGGCGCGCGGATCGGTGGGAGCGAGCGGCGATCTCGCCCCGCTCGCACACCTCGCTCTTCCCCTCATCGGCGAGGGCGAGGCGGTCGTCGGCGGCGAGCGCCTCGTCGGCGGCGACGCGTTGCGTAGTGTCGGGCTGGCGCCGATCCGGCTCGCGAGCAAGGAAGGGCTCTCGCTCGTCAACGGGACGCAGTTCATGGCGTCGATGGCTGCGCTCGGGATCGTGCGCGCTCGACGGCTCGCTGCGACCGCGGATCTTGCGTGCGCGCTCTCGCTCGAGGCGCTCCAGGGATCGCGGACGAGCTTCGCGCCTGCCGTTCACCGCGCGCGACCGCTCAAGGGCCAAGGGGATTCAGCGGCCAACGTCTGGCGATTGCTCGAGGGGTCGGCCATCATCGAGTCCCATCGCTGGTGCGACAAGGTTCAAGATGCGTATGCACTCCGCTGTGCTCCACAAGTGCACGGGGCCTGCCGTGACCTTCTGGACTACGTGGCGTCGACCGTCGAGGTCGAACTCAACTCGGCGACGGACAATCCCCTCGTCCTGCTCGACGAGGGTGAGATCGTGTCTGCAGGGAACTTTCACGGACAGCCACTTGCCTTCGCGCTCGATGCGCTGGCGATCGCCGTTGCCGAGCTGGCCAGCATCTCGGAGCGGCGCCTCGAGCGGCTCGTCAATCCCGCGCTCTCCGGAGGGCTGCCGCCGTTCCTCGTGGAGGAGGGCGGGCTGAACTCCGGATTCATGATCCCGCAGTACGTCGCGGCGGCGCTCGTCTCCGAGAACAAGGTCTACGCCCATCCCGCCAGCGTCGACTCGATTCCGACGAGCGCGGGACAGGAGGATCACGTCTCGATGGGCAACGCGGCCGGGCTCAAGGCGCTCCTGGTGCTCGACAATGTCGAGCGAACGTTGGCGATCGAGCTCCTTGCCGGCGCGCAGGCGATCGAGTTCCTGGCTCCGCTTCGGCCGGGAGACGGAGTATGCGCGGTCCATGATGTCGTCCGCTCGCTCTCGGATCGTCTCATCGAAGACCGTTCGCTGAGCGCGGACATCGAGCGGGTTGCCGCGGCGATCCGGTCCGGAGTCGTTCTCGCTGCGGCCGAGAGCGAGATAGGGGTTCTCGCATGACCGACGTGCAGATCGCAGACGCGACCGTCGAGGCGCTGTGCGGCGACCTCGGCGCGATCCGAGCTCCCCGAGGGTCGACCTTGAACACGCGTGGATGGCAAACAGAAGCGCCGTTGCGGATGCTGCTCAACAATCTCGATCCCGAGGTCGCTGAGCACCCGGAGCGCCTCGTCGTCTACGGCGGCACGGGCCGTGCCGCGCGAAGCCATGCAGCCCTCAAGGAGATCGTGCGGACGCTGCTGCGGCTCGAGGCGGACGAGACTCTCCTCGTCCAGAGCGGGAAGCCCGTCGGCGTCTTCCGTACGAACGAGTGGGCACCGCGCGTGCTCATTGCGAACTCACTCCTCGTGCCGCGCTGGGCGACTTGGGACGAGTTCCGGCGACTCGAAGCGGAGGGGCTGACGATGTTCGGCCAGATGACGGCCGGGAGTTGGATCTACATCGGGACGCAGGGGATCCTACAGGGCACGTATCAGACCTTCGCCGCCGCTGGGGAGAAGCACTTCGGGTCTCCCGATCTGGCCGGTCGCGCGATTCTCACTGCAGGGCTCGGTGGGATGGGGGGCGCCCAGCCCCTGGCTGCGGCGATGTGCGGAGCGGCGATCCTGTGCGTCGAGGTCGATCCGAGCCGTATCGAACGACGGCTGGAGACGCGGTATCTCGACGAGGCGACAGACTCGCTCGACGACGCACTTGCTCGGGTGCGGTCAGCAGCGCGCGAGGGTCGGCCATTGTCGGTCGGACTGCTCGGAAATGCGGCCGATGTCGTGCCTGAGCTCGCTCGGCGCGGCGAGCTCTTCGATCTGGTGACGGACCAGACGGCGGCCCACGATCCACTCACGGGCTATGTGCCGCAGGGGCTCGATGTCGCCGAGGCTGAGGAGCTCCGAGTGCGCGACCCGGACGAGTACCTCCGCCGAGTGCGCAGATCGATCGCAGCTCATGTCGAAGGCATGCTCGAGTTCGTCCGAAGCGGCTGTTACGTTTTCGACTATGGCAACAATCTCCGAGGGGAGGCTCATGAGGCCGGCGTAGAAGACGCCTTCTCATATCCGGGCTTCGTCCCGGCGTATATCCGGCCTCTCTTCTGTCGAGGCGTCGGGCCGTTCCGCTGGGCCGTCCTTTCGGGTGATCCTGCTGACATCGAGGAGATCGACCGCGAGCTTGGGGGGCTCTTTCCGGACGATCTGCTGCTCCAACGATGGCTTGAGCTCGCTCCGCGCCGTGTCGCGTTCCAGGGGCTGCCGGCACGGATCTGCTGGCTCGGATACGGCGATCGAGCACGAGCGGGGCTCGCGATCAACGGGCTCGTTCGCTCTGGCGCCGTGTCCGCTCCTGTCGTCATCGGGCGAGATCACCTCGACTCGGGTTCCGTCGCCTCGCCGTACCGCGAGACCGAGGCGATGCGGGATGGCTCGGATGCGATCGCGGACTGGCCGATCTTGAATGCGCTCCTGAATGTCGCGGCGGGTGCGACCTGGGTGAGCGTTCACCACGGCGGTGGGGTCGGGATCGGCAACTCGATTCACGCGGGCATGGTCGTCGTCGCTGACGGCTCCGACGCCGCGGCCGAGAAGCTCGAGCGCGTCCTTACGACCGATCCCGGCACGGGCGTCATGCGTCATGCCGACGCTGGCTACGAGGCGGCGCTGACGACGGCACGCGAGTTGGGGGTCGACCTGCCGTCGATCGAGCACCCCGAGCGGTGAGCCAGAACGGCGAGAAGCCCGCCCGGTTGCTGATCCGCAACCTCGCACAGGTGGCGAGCCCGGCCGGTCGGTCTGCTCCGCTTCGGGGCACCGAGTTGCGGGCAACCGATCTCGTTGAGGACGCGTACATCCTCTGCGAGGACGGGCTTATCGCCGACGTCGGGCCGATGTGGAGGCTCGCGAGCCTCGATGACGACGTGGTCGAGGTCGACGGGCGCGGGTTCTCCGCGGTCCCCGGTCTCGTCGACTGCCACACGCACGCGTGCTTCGCCGGTGACCGCGTCGACGAGTTCTCTCTGCGCGCTGCCGGAGCCACGTACGAGGAGCTCCATGCGAAGGGCGGAGGGATCCTGTCGACGGTTCGCGCGACACGCGAAGCCGGCGAGGCGGGCCTCGCCGCAACCCTTTCCCGGCATCAAGCCTGGATGCTGCGAGCGGGAACAACGACATTCGAGGCCAAGTCGGGGTACGGCCTCGACCGCGAGACCGAGCTCACACAGCTGCGAGTGATCAAGAGTGCAGGGGGCGTTCCCACGTGGCTCGGAGCCCACGCGGTTCCGCCTGAGTTCGCGGACACTGGCGCCGACGCGTACGTCGACTTCCTGATCGAGGACGTTCTTCCGGAAGCGGCGCTGCTCGCCGAGGCAGCGGACGTCTTCCTCGAGCGGGGCGCGTTCGATGTCGAGCAGGCTCGGCGCATCCTGTCGGCCTCTCGCTCAGCCGGGCTCGAGCTACGACTGCACGGCGACCAGTTCACCGAGGCCGGAGCTATTCCGCTCGCGATCGAGCTCAATGCGAGGTCGGTCGACCACCTCGAGAGCACGGGGTCCGCTGGCATCGCGGCACTCTCCTCGAGCGCTGTCGTGGGAGTGCTGCTGCCTGCGAGCGCCCTTTTCCTCGGCCGTCCCATGCCCCCCGCGCGTGCTCTCGTGGATGCGGGAGCGGCAGTCGCGCTCGCAACGGACTTCAACCCCGGGAGCGCGTATTGCGAGAGCCTGCCGCTCGTCTGCGCGCTCGCCGCGACGCAGCTGCGGCTGGCTCCCGAGGAGGCGCTCGCCGCGTGCACCGTCAACGCCGCTCACGTCCTGTCCCGCGCAGACCGGAAGGGGCGCCTCGCCCGCGGCTTCGACGCCGACATTGCGCTCGTTGCGGCCGACGATTGGCGGCATCTCGCGTACCACCTCGGGGGCGACGTCGTGCACACAGTGATTCGAGACGGACGGATCGCGTCGACGGCGCGGGCATAATCGCTGCATGCCGACGCGAAAGCAGCGCCGCCGACGGGCGAAGGAGCAACGTCACGAGTACGTCTGGGAAGACGGCGAAGGGAACGTGCTCGACCCGCAGGACGTTTCTTCCGAGACGCGCGGATCGAAGTCTCGTGCCGAAACGGCGCGCCCACGGAGGGAGCCACAGCCCCCTTCCTGGCGCAGGACGCTCAAGCGCGGTCTCATCTTCGCGCCGATCATGGTCGTGACCGTGATGCTGCTCTCGAACAATCTGACACGGACGCAGCAGCTCACCCAGGCCGCGCTCATCGTCGCCATCTTCGTTCCGTTCAGCTATTTCCTCGACGGCGTCTTCTACCGAAACTACAAGCGACGTCTGGCGCGACGCGAGCAGACGGACGGTCGGCGCGGGAGCTGACGCGGTCCAGATGACGGCGCTCCGCGTCGAACAGCTTTCGCTCGGACCGATCGGGACGAACTGTTACATCGTCCAGGCGAGCCCGCAGGCCCCCGAGGCCGTCGTCGTCGATCCGAGCGGCGACGTGCCGGGGCTTCGGCTTCGGCTCGCGGAGCTAGGCACCCGCTGCACCGCCATCCTCGTGACCCACGGGCACTGGGATCATCTGGTAGGCGTTGCCGATCTTGCCGAGGGCGTCGGAGCTTCCGTGTACATGGCCGAGGGCGAACGCGAGCTGCTCGAGAGCCCAGGCCGATTCACGCCCCCGACGATCTCGCTGCGAGCTCACGTCCCGGACGTACTCCTCGCGGGAGGCGAGACGATCGACGCTGCCGGGATCGGGTTCAACGTCCTCTCGGTTCCCGGGCACTCCCCTGCGCATCTCGCGTACTACGCCGACGGCTGCCTCTTCTCGGGAGACGTGCTGTTCGCAGGCTCGGTCGGACGGACGGATCTTCCCGGAGCCGACTGGGAGACGCTGCTCGCGTCGATTAGCTCGCTCGTCGACGCCTTTGCGCCGGAGACGATCGTGTATCCGGGTCATGGTCCCGCGACGACGCTCGGCGAAGAGCTCGCGCGCAACCCGTTCCTCGCGGAGCTGAGGACGGAGCACGCCGGATGAGCGACGTGACGAAGATCGAGCGCCCCCGAGGCACGCACGACATAGCTCCTACAGAGCAACCGCTCTGGCGGCGCGTTACCGGCGAGATCGAGCGGCTCTGTGCGCTCTACGGTTACCGACCGATCCAGACGCCCGTATTCGAGGACACTGCACTCTTCCAGCGCACGTCCGGTGAAGGGTCCGACGTCGTCCAAAAGGAGATGTACACCTTCGCCGACCGCTCGGAACGATCGCTGACGTTGCGCCCTGAAGGCACAGCACCGATCTGTCGTGCGTATCTGGAGCACGGGATGCACCGTGAGCCGCAACCCGCGAAGCTCTTCACGATCGCCTCCATGTACCGCTACGGAGCGCCGGGGCGAGGTAGGTACAGGGAGCACTGGCAGGCGTCGGTCGAGGCGATCGGGACAGACGACCCAGCGCTCGATGCGGAACTGATCCAGCTCTACGACACGCTCCTGGCTCGGCTCGGCGTTACTTGCTATCACCTCGAGCTCAACTCCATCGGCTGCAGGGAGTGCCGACCTGCTTACCTCGTTTCGCTGCAAGCCTGGCTCGCCGTGCACGGCGACCGTCTCGACGCCGACACGCTGCGGAAGGCTGACACGAGCCCGCTCCGCCTTTTCGACAACATCCAGTCGAAGCCAGAAGGAGTGCGCGCTGCGCTCGAGGAGGCACCCAAGATCGGCGAGTCGCTGTGCGTAGCGTGCGCCGAGCGGTTTTTGGCGGTTCGCACTGATCTCGACGCGGTCGGTGTGGGCTACACGCTCGTGCCGACGCTCGTGCGCGGGCTCGACTACTACTCGCGCACGACCTGGGAGTTCGTAGGCCCGCTCGAGAGCGAGAACGCAACTCTGTCGGGTGGCGGCCGCTACGACTACCTCGTCGAGGAGATTGGCGGCCCGCCGACGCCCGGTGTTGGATTCGGGGCCGGTGTCGAGCGGCTGCTGATCGCGATGGAGGAAGAGGGAGTTGCCGTGGCCGACACTCCGACGATCGATGTCTTCCTCGCGCTGGAGCCGGGTGCGCCTCGCGTGCTTGTGACCCAGTGGCTTGCAGAGCTCCGGGCACTCGACCTTTCATGCGACACGGACTACGCGGGGCGCTCCCTGAAAGGGCAGCTCACCCAAGCTGCGAGGCTCGGAGCAGCGACGTCCGTTGTAGTTGGTCCGGAGCGGGCGACGATCCGGCGAGCGGGCGCGGCCGACGAGGACGTGCTGCACGACGACGTCATAGGGAGACTCCTGCAGTGACGTGGCGCGATCTCATGTGCGGCGAACCACGCGCAGAGCACGTCGGCCGGACGATGACGCTCTCGGGCTGGGCGGCGCGCAGACGCGATCACGGCGGGCTCGTCTTTGTCGACCTCCGCGATCGCTCGGGGCTGATGCAGCTCGTCGTCAACCCGGAACGTGCGCCTGACGCCGCGGAGCTCGCGAAGGAGATTCGAAACGAGTTCGTCTTGCGCGTGAGAGGCGAGGTCGTCGCGCGCTCACCCGAGACAGTAAACGCGAAGATGCCGACCGGCGAGGTCGAGCTCCAGGTCGACGAGCTCGAGATCGTCTCGCGCTCGACGCCGCTCCCGTTCCAGCTCGACGAGGAAGGGGTCGACGAGACGCTGCGGCTGCGCTACCGCTGGCTCGATCTGCGCCGCGAGAAGCTCCAGCGGAACCTTCGACTACGTGCGCAGATGGTCGGGATCATCCGCCGCGAGATGGAAGCGGGCGGATTCCTCGACATCCAGACCCCGATCTTGTTCAAGCCGACCCCCGAGGGGGCGCGGGACTTCGTGGTTCCAAGTCGCCTTCACAAGGGACGCTTTTTCGCATTGCCGCAGAGCCCGCAGATCCTCAAGCAGCTGACGATGATCGCCGGGTTCGACCGCTATTACCAGATCGCGATCTGCTTCAGGGACGAGGATCTCCGGGCCGATCGCGTGCAGGAGATCACGCAGCTCGACGTCGAGATGTCGTTCCCGGATCGGGACGAGCTCTTCGCTCTGATCGAGCGCATGTTCGCCGCGATCTGGCAGGAGTGCCTGGGGGTCGAGATCGCGACACCGTTTTCGCGCATGACGTACGAGGAGGCCGACCGCCGCTTCGGCTCGGACAAGCCGGACACGCGCTTCGCGCTCGAGATCGAGGATGCGACGGAGGCGACACGCGGCTCCGAGTTCGGCGTCTTCGCCGGCGCGGAAGCCGTCCGCTTCCTGCGCGTGCAGCGGACGTACTCGCGGGCTGAACTCGCGGCGCTCGAGGAGATTGCGAGGGAACGAGGGGCGAAGGGTCTTGCGTACCTCCTCAGCGATGCCGAATCGGGCGAGCTCCGCTCGCCGATCCTGAAGTTCCTCTCCGAAGCGGAGGTGTCGTCGCTTCGAGTCCAGCCGGGTGAGTCAGTCCTCTTCTGCGCTGGCACCTGGGAGATCACCTCTCGTGTGCTCGGGAACCTCCGCCTGTACCTCGCCCGGGAGCTGGGGTTGATCGATGACGACGTGTTTACGTTCGCCTGGATCGTCGACTTCCCGATGTTCGAGTGGGACGAGGACGAAGGGCGGTGGAACGCGAAGCACCATCCGTTCACTCGCCCTACCGACGACTGGCGAGACCGTTTCAGCACCGAGCCGAGCGCGGCGCTCGCGTACGCATACGACCTCGTCGTGAACGGGAACGAGCTCGGCGGCGGCTCGTTCCGAATCCACGAGCCCGACCTCCAGGCGCGCGTGTTCGACACGCTCTCGCTGAGCGCGGACGAGCAGCGTTCGAAGTTCGGCTTCCTGCTCGACGCCCTGGCGATGGGCGCACCTCCGCACGGCGGAATCGCACTCGGAATCGATCGGACCGTGATGGTGCTAGCCGGCGAGCCGAACCTTCGTAACGTGATCGCGTTCCCGAAGAACCAGGCCGGCCTCGATCCGATGAGCGGTGCGCCGTCCGACGTCACGCCGGCTCAGCTCGGCGAGCTCGGTATTAGGCTCGTCGAAAAGCCGCAGTAGCCGGGGTCCGCGGCCCCGGAGTTGGCACTGAATCGTCCCGAAGCCGTTACCCATGCGGTGCACTTTCCTCGATAGCCTGACCACAGGGGTCTCGGGGATCCCCTGGGGGTGGTTGGTGTGGTTGGTTAATGGGCAGCGCGAAGGCCGCCTCGCCTCCGCTCACTCGACGCTCCGGCTGCACCGTCGGCCACACTTCCGGACGTGACGCGCTCCTTTTCCCAGCGGCTCGTCTTCCTCGCCGCCGTCGCGCTCCTCGCCGCAGTCTCCGCTGTCGCCGTGATCGAGCAACGCACCTCTGATCCTGGCGCCGCCGCATTGACGAGCGCGCCCGCTCCGGCAGGCTGGAACACCGCGTTCGCTGGGTCGCGCGGCCCTTCGGGTGACGCTCAGCGAACGACCTGTGGACAGGTGCTCGCCCCTGAGTCGCTCGGTGCGACGCACCCGGTGCTTCCGTGCGGAGCGAAGGTCGTGCTCCGCTACGGAGACACACAGGTGCTCACCGAGGTGATCGACAACGCGCTCGCGGAGCCCGGTAACCAGCTCGAAGTCACCGAGGCATTGGCAGGGATGCTCGGCCTCGACGGGACCGTCGAGCTCGAATGGCGGTTCGCGGCCGAGAGCGGAGGGTAGTATGAGATCGCTCGACCCTGTGCGTGGCCACGGCTCAAACGTGAACCAACAGACACGTGAAGGGAGCCGGCGTCGGAGTTAGGTGGTACCCGACGCTCCGCACGGCACCCACCTGGCTAGCCAGGTTCTCGGCGGCCGGGGCTTCATCGGCAGGGTGGAGCACGCCTGGGAACAGGGTCGCGTGCGTGCAGCATCAATCGTCTAGCCTGGCTTCGTGACGGCGATCGAGGTTTTCGGGGACGCAACTCGAGGCGGTGAATGGGCATCCGTTCGCCTCTGGGTCCGAGGCGACGTCGTCGTCGATGCACACGCGGCGGGCCTCGAGCGCTCGCTCGCAGGATTGACGCTGCTCGAGGCGGCAACGGTGTCGGGCGAGCCGCTCGCCGTCGAGGCGCTGGCATCGGCGCTTGGGCAAGTCTTCGTTGCACTCCCCGAGCCGACGCGCGCGGTCGTCGCGATGAGTGGTGGTGTGGACAGTGCTGTGGCCTTGCTACGCGCCGCACCCGATGCGATCGGGGTCACCTTGCGGCTCTGGCAGGACCCGGCTGCTCCCGACGCCGAGCGGGCGTGTTGCTCTCCGGCGGCGGTCGCCGCCGCTCGCAGCACCTGCCATTCGCTCGGTCTCCCACACATCACGCTCGACCTGCGGGAAGAGTTTCGGCGCACGGTTGTCCAGCCGTTCGTGGAGGGTTACGAGGCGGGGGAGACCCCGAATCCGTGTATCCGCTGCAACGGCGCATTTCGCTTCGACGAGTTGCTCGCCTTCACGTCACGCGCGGGCGCCGAGACGCTCTGGACCGGACACTACGCGCGCATTGTCGAGCGCCATGGAAAGCTCCTCGTCGCCCGTGGCTTGGACGTCCGCAAGGACCAGTCGTACATGCTCGCCACTCTGTCTTCGGGCGCGCTCGCGCGTGTTCGGTTCCCGCTCGGCGGGCAGTCGAAGGAGGAGACGCGCGCGGAAGCCGCGGGTGCCGGCCTCGCCGCCGCCCGGGGGCTCGAGAGTCAGGAGGCGTGTTTTCTCGGTGGCGGCAACTACCGCGACTTCCTCGCGCGTGAAGGTCTCGCTACCGAGTCCGGTGCAATCCTTGACGCCGGCGGGAACGTGCTCGGCCGTCACGACGGGTACTGGAGATTCACGTCAGGGCAGCGCAGGGGGCTCGGCGTCGCGGCGACACGGCCGCTGTACGTACTCCGCACGGAACCGTCATCGAACACGGTCGTCGTCGGTTCGAAGGCAGATCTCGCCGTCACGAAGGTCGATGCGGAAGGCGCCCTGTACGTTCCGGTCTCGCACGGCGAGGCCAAGCTTCGCTACGGATCACCCGCCGTTCCCGCCGTCGTGACCGCGGCGAGCGGCGGTTTCTCGCTCCAGCTCGAGGAGCCTGCGTACGCCGTCGCACGCGGCCAGGTTGCCGTTGTGTACGACGATGATGCGGTGGTGGGCGCCGGCGTAATCACTGACGTTGCCTGAATGGAGCATCTAGGATGATCCCCCGATGACCGTCCTCGCATCGACCGCCGGCGACGTTCTCGACTACGCGCTCGCCTTCTTCTTCGTGGCTGGCGGCCTCGCCCTGGCGTACATGCTCGTACGAATGGGGGGCACGTTCGGTCGGCTCTCCTCGTTCATCAAGGGCTCGGAGCGGGACATCCTGCCCGTCATCGTCAAGGCGGGGGGAACCGTCGACCGCGTCAACGACCAGATCGACAAGCTCGACGTCGTGACGGACAGCGCAGTGTCGATGGCCGACAGCGCGGACACTGCTGTACGCGCCGTCTCGACCGCGATTACGACGCCCGTGAAGAAAGTGACGGGGGCCGCTGCAGGCGTCTCGCACGGCGTTGCCGCTTTTCGCGCGCGCCGGGACTTCCGCGAGGCCATGCATGTCGCCAAGGATGCGGCCGCGAAACGCGAGAGGGAGCTCGACGAGGAATTGCGCAACGCAGGCCAAGCGGCGCCTGAAGAGACTCCTCCAGCGGCGTAGCGCTCTCGGGAGCACGACCCCCGGCTCGTAGAATCCATCCATGCGCACGACGGCTGAACTGCGCGAGGGCTTCCTCGCGTTCTTCGAGGAGAAGGGACACCTTCGGTGCCCGTCGGCGTCGCTCGTCCCGCGCGCCGACGATCACTCGACGCTCCTCATCACTGCGGGAATGCAGCCGCAGATGCCGTTTTTTCTCGGCCATGAGTCTCCGCCCGCACTGCTGACGACCGCGTCGCAGAAGTGCTTCCGAACCGTCGACATCGACGAGGTCGGGCTCGACGGCCACCACCTCACCTTTTTCGAGATGCTCGGCAACTTCTCGTTCGGGCAATACTTCAAGGAGGGGGCGATCGAGCTGGCGCGCGAGTTCGTCCAGGACCGGATGAAGCTCGACTGGAACCGGGTGTGGGCGACCGTCCACGCCGGCGATCCGCAGCTGAGGCTCGGTCCCGACGAGGTCGCGATCGAGCTCTGGCGCCGCGTGGGGATGCCGTCCGAGCGGATCGTGCCGCTGCCGACCTCGGAGAACTTCTGGTCAGTTGGGGGTCCTGGCCCGTGCGGGCCCGACTCGGAGCTCTACTACGACTGGGGAGAGGAGCACAGCTGCGGCGAGCCCAACTGCGCGCCCGGCTGCACGCGCTGCCCGCGCTTCCTCGAGTTCTGGAACCTCGTCTTCATGGCATACGAGCTGCACGCCGACGGCACGCTGACGCCGCTTCCCAAGGAGAACATCGACACCGGCCTCGGGCTGGAGCGCGGGAGCGCGATCCTCCAGGACGTGATGTCGGTGTACGACACCGACGGGTATCGGCAGATCATGGACTGGATCGCCGCCGAGTCTGGCGTGGCGTACGGGGACTCGCCGGCGGCGACGAAGGCCCACCGCGTGCTCGCGGATCATGGCCGTGGAATGACGTTCCTCGTCGGAGACGGCGTGACGCCGTCCAACGAGGGTCGCGGCTACGTGCTGCGACACATCATCCGCCGGGCCGTCCAGCAAGCGCAGCGGATCGGCCTCCAAGACGTGCACCGGCTGTCAGCGGTCGTCGTCGAGCAGATGGCCGGCGCGTATCCCGAGCTGCCCGGCCGGGCGGAGGAGATCGCCCGCGTGGTCCGGCAGGAGGAGGAGCGCTTCGGGGAGACGCTCGAGCGCGGGCTGCGGCTCTTCGAAGAGCTCGCGGACAACGAGTCGATCTCCGGCGAGCAGGCATTCGCGCTCGCGGCGACGTACGGCTTTCCGCTCGAGCTCACCGTGGAGCTAGCCGAGGAGCGAGGTCAAACGGTCGACGTCGAAGGCTATCGGACGGCGATGGAGCAGCATCGCGAGATCTCCCGCGCCGGCGGCGCGACCGAGCTCCAGCGCGCGGCCGACTTCGCTCGCGAGACCGGATTCGAGACGGATTTCGTCGGATTCTCGAAAACCGACGTGCTCACGCAGATCGGCGCGTTGGAGGAGCTCGAGGAAGGCCTCTTCCTCGCGAAGCTCCGGGAGTCCCCGTTTTACGCGTCTGGGGGCGGCCAGGTAACGGATCGGGGCTGGATGGAGAGCGACGACGACTCCGGGATGCGAGCCGAGCTCGTTGAGGCCTATCGGTTTGGCGAGGACCAGGTTCTTGTGTTCCGGGGAACGGGCTTCGCGGTCGGAGACCGCGTACGAGCGTTCGTGCCGTGGGGTGTGCGCTTCACGACGATGGCGAATCACACCGGGACGCATCTGCTGCACCAGGCGCTGCGCGATGTGCTGGGTGAGCACGTCCGGCAGGCGGGATCGGCGGTACGCCCCGACAAGCTCCGCTTCGACTTCACGCACGAGCAGGCGCTCACCTCCGCGGAGCGCGAATCGGTCGAGCGCCGTGTCAACGAGCGGGTCTTCGAGAGCCTTCCTGTCCACGTCTTCGAGACTCCGATCAACGAGGCACGGCGCCTCGGCGCGATGATGCTCTTCGGCGAGAAGTACGGCGATATCGTCCGCGTCGTCGAGGTCCCCGGCTACTCCACGGAGCTATGCGGCGGGACACACGTCGCGTCGACGGCCGAGATCGGGCCGTTCGTGATTCTCTCGGAGGGCTCCGTGGGTGCAGGCGTGAGGCGCATCGAGGCCGTGACATCCGGTGCTGCGTGGGCCGTCCTGGACGAGCGCTCGCGCGAGCTCGGAGCGCTGCGTGCCGAGCTCGAGACGCTTCGCAAGGGATCTCGAAGCCCGGACGCAGGATTTGGTCCTCGAGATCCAGTGCCGGAGCCGGCGATCCGCTCCGAGGCAGGCGTGAACGTCATCGTGCAGCAGCTCGAGGGACTCGATGCGGACGAGCTGCTCGAGCTTTCGGACCGGTACAAGCAGAAGCATGCGCCTGCGGCGATCGTCCTCGGCTCCCGAGAGGATGGGAAGGTGCACCTCGTCGCGAACTTCGACCCGTCGGTGGCCGAGCGTGCGAGCGCATCCGATGTCGTTCGTCAGGCAGCTGCAATTGTGGGTGGCGGTGGCGGCGGGCGTCCTACCATGGCGCGTGCGGGCGGCAAGGATCCGGCGAAGCTTCCCGAGGCGTTGGCCGAGGCCGAGCGGCTCATCCTGTCGGCGCTGTGAGGGTGCTCGCACTCGACTTCGGCGCCGCGAGGACGGGCGTCGCCGTCTCGGATGCGACAGGAACGATCGCCCGGCCCCTCGGCGTGGTCGAGCGCGCCGCGACGCCCGCAGGCTTGGCGAGGATCGCCGAGCTCGTGACGCAAGAGGAAGCCGAGCGCGTCGTCGTCGGGCTCCCGCTGACACTGCGCGGAGAGCGGGGGACCCAGGCTGAGGCGACCGAAGAGTTCGTTAGTGCGCTTCGTAAAGCGATTCAGGTTCCTGTGAAAACATACGACGAGCGCTTTACCACGGCGCTGGCCTCGAAGGACGGCGGAGACGCCCCCGAGGATGCTCGCGCAGCTGCCCATCTGCTGGAGAGCTACCTGGAGTGGGCGCGGGTGAAGTGAGCGTTCGGGCGCTCGCAATCGGAATCGCTGTCGGTGTGCTCGGACTTGCCGGCTGTCGGCACGAAAGCCCACCGCCGCCGCCCGTCGAGACGACGCCGCGCCTCGCGCGCCTTCGAATCATCTTTCCCGAGAGCTTCACGCGTCGTGAGATGGCTCAGCGGGTTGCGGCCGTGCGCAAGATCGCAATCGACAAGCGGGGAGTGACGCCGCGACTGACTGGAACTGGGTACATGCAGGCGAGCGCGACTGCGAAGCCTCCCGCTGAGTTCCGTAAGGACTGGGCCCACAGGTCGATCGAGGGCTTTCTCTTTCCGTCCACGTACGAGTTCAGCCAGTACACGCCATCGGGGAGGCTGGTTCGCGACCAACTCGCCACGTTCGAGCGCCGGTGGAGCAAGGTGGACCTTCGGTATGCGAAGTCCAAGAATCTCACGCCGTACGACGTCCTCACCATTGCGTCGATGATCGAGAAGGAGACCGTCGCGCCGGTGGAGCGGCGCCTCGTTGCCGCGGTCATCTACAACCGGCTCCGACTCGGAATGCCGCTCGGGATCGACGCGACGATCCGATACGGCCGCAACGTCCCGGGGACGGAGCCGCTCAAGCAGTCCGACCTCGAGAGCGACGACCCGTACAACACGCGCCGCCGGCTCGGGCTGCCGCCCACGCCGATCTCGAACCCCGGGCTCGCGTCGATGCGCGCGGCGGCCAATCCGGCGCGCGTCGATTACCTCTTCTTCGTCCGCAAGCCCGACAGTGTGCGTCACTACTTCACCTCCAGCGAATCCGAGTTCTCCCGCAAGAAGTGCGAGTACGGCTTCGGCTGCTGAGTGGGGCGGGTTGCGGTGGCATGCGCCTGTCGACAAGGAGTTGGTTCGTTCGGTTTCGTGATGAAGACGTTTCCCACTGGTGATGATTTGCTCGATACGCTGACTTCAGGGATCGGGGGATCCCCTGGGGGTGGTTGATCTCGCGGTTGAGGAGCGCTTGCCTCCGGCCGCGCCGCATACTCCCGCCGTGAACGAGATCCGTGCGACGACACGCCTTGTTGGCCTGATCGGTTGGCCGGTCGAACACTCGCTGTCGCCACTCATGCAGAACGCGGCCTTTGCGGCGCTCGGGCTCGACTGGGCATATGTTCCGCTTCCCACACGACCCGAGCGTCTGGCTGACGCGGTTCGCGGACTCGCCGCTCTTGGATTCGTAGGCGCGAACGTCACATCCCCCCACAAAGTTGCGGTCGTCGCGCTTTGTGAGACCGACGCGCCTTCGGTCAACACCCTCATCGTTGCAGACGGTCGGGTCGAGGGCTGGTCGACCGATGCGGCCGTTCTCGACGGGCTCGCGAGCGACCGCCCCGCGATCCTCGGTGACGGCGGCGCTGCGACGGCATTCGTTCAGGCGCTGCCGCAGGCGCGGCAGTTCTCGCGGCGTGGCACCTGGCCGCCGGAGATCGACAATGCCGACCTCGTCGTGAACGCCACTTCTGCTCGCGACGACGTGCTGGTACGCGTCCACGCCGGCCAGACACTCGTGGATCTTCCATATCCGGAGACGGCCACCGCTGAGGCGGCCCGTCTGAATGGGGCAACCGTCATCACCGGACTCGACGTCCTCGTTGCACAAGGTGCCGCATCGTTCGAGCTCTGGACGGGGTTGCCGGCTCCGGTGGACGTCATGCGCGCCGCCCTTGCCGCCAAGTAAACAGTCCGTTGCTGGGCGGTCTGGACGGTCGATCTGTAATCGCCGTCGATGCGAGCTGTGGCCGCGTCCAAGGCGGCGCCATCCGGCGCTGTGTCTCGGCTACGGCCAGAGCGACGAGGAATTCCCGATCAGCCATCTAGGCTTGCGGACGTGACGCTCGAGTTCGTAACCGCCGGTGAGTCGCACGGGCCGGCGCTCGTCGCGATCGTGTCGGGGCTCCCGGCTGGTTTGCGGCTCGACCGCGCAGCGATCGACCACGACCTCCGGCGACGCCAGGAGGGGTATGGGCGGAGTCCAAGGCAGAAGCTCGAGCAGGACCAGGTCGAGGTGCTCGCCGGGCTTCGCCATGGCCTGACACTCGGATCGCCACTGGCGCTGGTGATCCACAACCGTGATCACGCGAACTGGGCGTGGGGGATGAGCCCTTGGCCGCCCGGAGAAGAGCCGACGGGGAAAGGATCGGCGCCCGTCACACTCCCGCGGCCGGGACACGCGGATCTGGCCGGCGCGCTCAAGTTCGGGCACGACGACGTTCGCAACGCGCTCGAGCGCGCGAGCGCTCGTCAGACCGCTGTGCACGTGGCAGCAGGAGCCGTCGCCAAGGCGTTGCTCCGCGAGATCGGTGTTTCCGTTGCAGGGATCGTGGTTGAGATCGGTGGCGCGACGACTGCGGACGGCTGGCGGCAGGCGACGGATGACGCTCGGGCCGATCGAGACACGTTGGGCGGAGTCGTCGAGGTGCGCGCCGAGGGCGTGTCTCCGGGACTCGGCTCGTATGCAACCAAGGGCGACCGACTCGACACGCGCTTAGCAGCGGCGCTCATGGGCATCCAGGCGGTGAAAGGTGTCGAGATCGGAGAAGGCTTCGCGCTCGCCGGCAAGCGAGGCTCCGACGCGCACGACGAGATCGAGCCGGGCCTTCGGCGCGCGACGAACCGCGCGGGTGGGATCGAAGGGGGGATCACGAACGGTGAGCCCGTTGTTGCGCGCGCTGCCATGAAGCCCTTGCCGACGCTCATGCGTCCACTTCGCTCTGTCGATCTGGCAAGTGGCGAGCCTGGCGAGGCGCTCGTCGAGCGCAGCGACGTCCAAGCTGTCGAGGCGCTCGCGGTCGTCGCGGAGGCCGCCGTCGCCTGGGAGCTTGCGCGCGCGGCGAAGGAGAAGTTCGGCGGTGACGCGCTCGTCGACTTCGTCGCTGCCCACGCCGCGTATCTGGAGCGGATCGGCTGGCCGCGCGAGCTCTGAACGCACTCGATCGGCACGTTGTGCTCGTCGGCTTCATGGGCGCCGGGAAGTCAACGCTCGGCCCCGTGCTCGCGGAGCGGCTCGGGCGGCCGTTCGTGTCGATCGACGAGGTCGTGGAAGAGCGCACGGGGGCGAGCGTCGCGGATCTCTTCACTGCCCGTGGAGAATCGGCGTTTCGCGAGCTCGAGGAGCGAGCGGCGCGCGATGTCCTCGCGCAACGACCGCTATCGGTGATCGAGCTCGGCGGCGGCGGCATCGGATCGGCGACGACACGGGCGGCGCTCGATGAGTGCGCGTTCGCGGTCCACTTGGAGACGACCGTTGACGAAGCCTGGGAGCGCGTCTCGGCGAGCGGCCGGCCGCTTGCGCGTGACCGCGGCGAGTTTCAGATGCTCTTCGAGGAGAGGCGCGCGCTCTACGAAGCAGCCAACGCGAACGCGAGCGATCTCGACGGAGCGGTGCTCGCTGCCGCCGGTGTTCACGTCTGCGAGGGCGCGCTCGACCGGATCGGCGAGCTCGTGCCAGGAGTGGGAACTGTCGAGCTGATTGCGGACGAGCAGGTCGAGCCCTTGTATGGCCAACGGGTGCGAGGCGCTCTTGGCACGCGCGTAGCCGGGTTC
>JBCKBY010000024.1:0-23766 GCA_038910715.1 Gaiellaceae bacterium | reverse complement strand
TGCTGTCACGGCTGTGACGAGT
Source organism: Gaiellaceae bacterium (assembly GCA_038910715.1). Taxonomy (GTDB): domain Bacteria; phylum Actinomycetota; class Thermoleophilia; order Gaiellales; family Gaiellaceae; genus GMQP-bins7. The sequence continues at coordinate 23,744 of JBCKBY010000024.1, read as the reverse complement.
GTCTTAAGCGGCATGGGGGTCTCCTTCCTGGTCGTGACTACAACGTGGTGATCGCAGCGAGGTCGGCGAGTAGCGTCGCGGGCTCGACGTACATCGTTCGGTAGGGGTCGAGCCAGTAGTCGCGCTGCCAGACGACCTTGCCTGTCTCGTCGATGAGGACGAACGCGTGTCCCGGCGTGTCCGAGTGCATCCCTTGGCCAAGCGTGTCGAACGCCGCCGACATGTCGCGATCGTCGTCCGCGATCATCGGCGTGGAAATCCCGTACTGGTCGATCGCCTGCTTCAGGGCCTCGGTCGAGTCCGGCGTAATCGAGACGAGGCCGATGCGCTTCTTCTCGAGCTCCGCGCCCACCTCTTCTATGTCGCGGATCTGGACGAAGCACGCCTGGCACATCACGCCCTCGGAGAAGAAGAGCAACATCTTCTTGCCGCGCAACGTCTGCGACGAGATCTCGCTTCCAGTGACGACGTCGCGCTCGGAAAACGGGATCCTGCTGCCGAGATCGGGTCCGTCGCCGATGCCCATGCCGTGCCCTGCGGCGCTCGATGCAGCAGGCTCGTCCTCGAACAGGGGCGGCACGACGAAGCTCGCTCCCACGAGAGCGAGGACGGCGCCGGCGATCGCGGCGCGCTTCCACGGGAACCGCTTGGGCTCATCGCGCCTCTTCGGCGCCTTCACGGGGCGTGGCCCCCGGTGTTCAGGCTTGCTCACGGGTCTCACGTCCTTTCCGGATGGCTGCGAAAACGAAGGCCGCGAAGAGAGCGGCCAGAACGGGCAAGGCAACGAGGTTCGGAATGGCGTTGAGATAGGCGCCGAGACGCATCGCCCAGAGGCCGAGCGTCTCCTGGAAGGCCGGAGTCGTCTCCGAGTTCCCGGTCAAGGCGAGACCGATGAAGAGGAGGCCGAATCCGACGAAGACGGAGCTACCCACGAGGCGCGAGACGGTCAGGCGCTTCGTGTAAGCGCCGAGTCGTAGCGTCAGCCTGGGGTCGGCAACGCGCCCACGGAGTCGACCCGCGAGCAGCGCCAGCGGCACGAGTGGAGCGACGAGGCCGGCGATGTACGCGGCGCCGAGAAGCAAGCCGCCGGCGACGTCCGCTGTCGTCGCGGAGAGGGCAACCGCGCCTGCGAGGACGGGTGCACAGCACGCCGTCGCGGCCCCGGAGAAGGCGCCGAGAGCGAACACCGAGCCCGCCGAGCCGGTCATGGCTGGTTTCGGCACCTTGACCGGCAGCATCGTGCCGCGCCAGAGCCCGACAGCGACGAAGAGCATCATCACGCCGCCCAGGACGAAGAGCTGAGCGTGCCAGTCGCTGACGAAATACGCGAGAGCACTCGCGCCGAGCGTGATCGGGAGGACCACGACGGCGACCCCTGCGACGTAGAGCGCCGACAGCCGCGCGACCCGGAAGCGACTGCCACCGGAAACGGCTGCGAGGTACGTGGGCAGCATCACGCCCGCGCAACAGGGGGCGAAGAAGGCGACGAGGCCTGCGGCGAAGGCGGCAGCAAGCGACCCGGCAAGAAGAACGTCCATCAGGCGAAGCTCTCCACGGGTAGGGCACGCCTGAGCTCGGTCTCCGAGATGTCCCCATAGGCGATGACCCGCTCGCCGTCGACGAGAACGGGGAAGAAGACGACCGGAACTCCGCGGCACGCGAGCTCCACCGCCTCGTCGTCCTCGAGGTCGACCTCCCGGTACTGCAAGCCCAGCCGCTCCAGCAGCGCGCGTGCCTTGTCGCAGAGGTGGCAATCGGCGCTGACGACCAGGACGAGGGCTCGCACGTCCAGAAGATCGGTCAGCGATTTGAAGAGGTCGTGAAGCTCGCGACGAGGCGCGAGAAGATCAGTGGTTTATACGGAGCTACGGCCGCGAACCGTCAGCCGGGAGCGCGACAACAAACCGCGCCCCCCGGCCCGAACCGTCGCTCTCGGCCCGCAAAGTCCCTCCGTGGGCTTCGACGATCGCGCGGGCGATCGCCAGTCCGATCCCGCTTCCGCCGGTGGCACGGCTGCGCGCCGGGTCGGCCCGGAAGAAGCGCTCGAACACGCGCTCGAGGTGCTCGGGTGCAATCCCCTCGCCGGTGTCGGAGACCGAGAGCTCGACGTCGCTTGCCCGCCGCTCTGCGCGAATCTCCACCCGCCCGCCCGCCGACGTATGGCGAAGCGCGTTGTCCAGGAGATTCGTCAGGACCTCGCCCATGCGGTCGGGATCGACGTGGATCGAGGGTAGGCGTTGCTCGGCCGACCTCTCGAGCTGTACACCCTTGGCTTCGTACGCCGGTGCGGCGCTTTGCACGGCGCTCTCGACGAGCGAACGAGGCTCGACGTCGACCGCCCGGAGGTCCAATTGGCGCTCCTCCGCCCGTGAGACCTTGTGCAGATCGTCCACCAGCCGGCGCAGCCGTCCCGTCTCCGTCCCGAGAAGCGTCCAGGTCGACGCGTCGGGCGCCACGACGCCGTCTCGGAGGCCCTCGACGTAGCCCTCGATCGTCGCCAGCGGCGTCCGGAGCTCGTGGGCCACGTCCGAGATGAGCTCGCCCCGGCGGCGCTCTGCGGACTCGAGCGAGGCAGCCATCTCGTTGAACGACGCGGCCAGCACCGCGAGCTCATCCGATCCGCCGACGGGCACGCGGGCGGCGTACGCCCCGCGCGCGATTCGCTGCGACGCGGCCGCGAGGCCGCGGATGGGACGCACGATACGAACGGCGAGAAAGGCGCTGGCCACCGCAGCCGTGACCGCCGCCGCACCGATCGCGATCGCGAGCGAGATCAGCACCGAGTCCTGGAACGCCTCGTCGAGGTGGCGAGAGACGTCCTCGGGCACGATGCCGAGCGCGTGCCGCACGTGCGCGTGAAAGAGGCTCGGAGCGACGGCGAGGGCGACGAGCGCCAGCGTCACGCTGCCCGCGAGGATGACGAGGATCTGCGCCGCGAACAGCTTCGCGGTCAGGCTCCGGCGCAGACGCCTCACTCGCCGGTGCCCATCCGGTAGCCGACGCCGCGGACGGTGCGGATGTACCGGCCCGCGCGCGCGTCATCACCGAGCTTCCGCCGCAGGTTGGCGACGTGGACGTCGACGACGTGCTCATCGCCGAACCACGGTCCCCACACGCGCTCGAGCAGCTGCTGGCGGCTGAAGGCGACCCGCGGCTGCTCGGAGAGCGCGTCTAGGAGCGCGAGCTCCAGCCGCGTCAGCTCGACGGACTCTCCACCCTTCCGTACCTCACGCGCGAGTGGATCGAACTCGACATCCCCGAAGCGCCGGACTGCGATCGCCGGAGCGGCCGCTTCACGCGGACGGCGCATGAGCGCGCGGACGCGGGCGACGAGCTCGCCGGGAGAGAAGGGCTTCGTGACGTAGTCGTCGGCTCCGGTCGACAGGCCGATGATCTTGTCCACCTCTTCGGCCTTCGCCGTGAGCATGAGGATGTATGCGCCGCTGAAGGCTCGGATCTGCCGGCAGGCCTCGATCCCGTCGAGCCCGGGCAGCATGAGGTCGAGGACGATGACGTCGGGCCGGCGCTCGCGGGCGACCCGAACGCCCGTCTCGCCGTCGCCGGCGATCTCGACCTCGAAGCCCTCGCGCTCGAGGTAGGAGCGGACGAGGGCGGCGAGTGGGGCCTCGTCGTCAACGACGAGCGCCAACGGACGAGGCCCGCTCGTGCTCACTCCTCCAACATCGAGACGAACCGGCCGTGCCACCAGTGGCTCCACACGGCGCCGGTCGAGGCGTTGACGGACAGCATCCCGGCGAGCCGGCCGTTCTCGAGGACGTGCAGCGTGTAGTAGCCGGGAAACACGTCCGGCTCACCGACGGTCGCCTCGCTGCTCTGGCCGGCAAGCCACCGGGTCGCAAGGGCACGTGCCTTCTGCGGCGAGACGTCGTCCGTCGCAACGCCGGGCGTCCACGTCGGGTCGGCGGAGCCACCCATCATGCCGCCGCCCTTCATGCCTCCGGTGGAGCCGCCCATCATGCCGCCGCCTCCCATCATCCCGCCGTTGGACCCGCCGCCCATCATTCCGCCACCCATCATGCCGCCGTAGGAACCGCCCATCATGCCGCCGCCGGAGCCCCGAAGGCGGAAGTCGCTCATCATCCCGTAGCGCGTGTTCCACATCATCGCCGGCCCGTACTCGAGAAAGACCGTGCCGGTCTCGGGCTCGACGAGCACCTCGGTCGCGAGACGACCATCCCGCTCCTCGAGCTCGGCGTAGTACTGGTTCGAGAAGCGCATGACCTCCCCGACCTTCAGGTCGAGGCGGTCGGCGAAGCGCTGCGTTTGCCGCTTCGCATCGGCGAGACCGCGAACGCGCTCCCCGCCGTCGGTGGAGTAGCCCATCATCCCTGCGCCGGAGCGTTGCATCATCCAGCCGCCGGCGCCATCGCGGGTGGTCGCCCAGCCGACGCTGGCGACGAGCCCCGCTACGGCGGCGACCAGCACGAGCAGCGGAAGCGTCTTCGAGCGCATCGCCATCACACCCTCTCCGCGTGGGCCGCCGTCAGCTTGGCCCGCAGCTCGTCGTAGGTTGCCGGATCGATCTCGCCGCGCACGAGGCGCCGGTCGAGGATCTCCTCAGGCCGCTCACGCACATCCTCCCTGCCCGCGCTGCGTGCCGGGAAGAGGCTCGCGACAGCCCAGACGATGCCGATGATCAGCAGACCCCAGAAGACGGCCATGAGGAGCCACCAGCCTGCTCCCATTCCTCCGTCCCAATCCATCATCGTGAACCCCTTTCGTCCGTGACTTCCGACTCCACGGTAGGGGCACGGCCTCAAGGTTCCACCCGGAGCGCGATCAAGATCCTGTGAAGCCGGCTCCGTACTTTCTCCGGAGAGGATGCGCGGTCGGCGGCCGATGCGCCGGCCTTCATGCCGTCTTCACACTGAGGAGCGATGGTCGCTCGGATGGAGCCGAACAAGAAGATCGTCGTGATCGACGACGAGCCCTCCGTGCAGGAGGTCGTCCGCGGCTACCTCGAGAAGGACGGCTACATGGTCTACGTCGCGGGGAACGGGAGCGATGGGCTGGCACTCGCGGAGCGGACGAAGCCGGGTCTGATCGTCCTCGACCTGATGCTCCCGGACGTGAGCGGCGAGGAGATCTGCCGCGAGATCCGCAGCCGCTCCGACGTCCCGATCCTGATGCTGACCGCGAAGGCGAGCGAGGACGAGCGCGTCGGCGGGCTCGCGCTCGGCGCCGACGACTACCTGACGAAGCCCTTCTCTCCGCGGGAGCTCGTCGCCCGCGTCCGCGCGGTGCTGCGAAGGACGCAGGGGGCTGAGATGCCTCTCGTCGAGGTGCTCTCCTTCGACGAGGGTGCGCTCGAGATCGACACCGTGCAGCACGAGGTCCGGCGCGACGGGGAGCTTGTCGAGCTGACCCCGAACGAGTACCGCCTGCTCGTGACCCTCGCGCGGTATCCGGGTCGCGTGTACTCGCGCTTCGAGCTGATCAACCATGTGCAGGGGTACGACTTCGAGGGCTACGAGCGCACGATCGACGCCCACGTGAAGAACCTGCGCAAGAAGATCGAGCCCGATCCGAAGCATCCGCGGTACGTCGAGACGGTGTTCGGGGTGGGCTACCGGCTCGCCAAGCGGTGAAGTTGCTGGGCCGGCTGGGCTTGCGGACGCGGCTGGCGATCGCCTTCGTGAGCGTCGCCGTACTCGCGGTGGGTTTCGCGACGTTCCTCTCGAACCGCGGCTTGCATCCACGCGTCACCGCCTCCGCCGAGGGACGACTCGAGCGCTCGGCCGAGCACTTCGCCGATGTCGCCGCGGCGGTGTACCGCGAGGAGGGAGGGTGGACACCGCAGGCGAAGCGCACGCTCAGCCATCTCGCTCTCCTCGACGGCTTGCGTTTCCGCCTCGACGGCCCTCTTCCAGAGCCGGCGGCGACCGCTCCGGTGCTCGTATCCGACCGGCGGGTCGGCACGATCGCAGTCGCACCGGCGGGCGGTGGTCTGCTCACACCTGAGGAAGAGCACCTGCGGTCCTCCGTCAACCGCCTCCATCTCGCTGCCGCCGCAGCATCTGTCGTGGCCGCACTGCTGCTCGCGTTCCTCCTTGCCGAGACGCTGTCGAGGCCGCTACGCCGCATTCGGGATGCCGCGCAGCAAATCGAGGAAGGCGACCTGACTGCGCGTGTGCAGCTCAGCGGCGATTCGGAGATGCGTGCAGTCGGACATGCCCTGAACCGCCTCGCCGAGACGCTCGAGCACGAGGAGGAGATCCGCAAGGCAAGCGTCGCGGACCTCGCGCACGAGGTGCGCACGCCGGTTTCGGCGCTCCTCTCGCGAATCGAGGCGGCGCAAGACGGCGTGCTCGCCGACGAGGCGGCCAACCTCGAGGCGATGCACGCCGAGACGCTTCGGCTAGCCCGGCTGCTCGATGATTTGGCGAGGCTCGCGGAGGCCGAACAGCCCGGACTGTTGATCGAGAAGCGTGTTCTCGACCTGGCCGAGGTCGGCCTGCGCGAAGCCGACGCCCTCGGTCCCCTGTTCGCGACGAAGGGCGTGGCCTTCGCCACCGAGCTCGAGCCCGTCGCCGTCCGGGGCGACGCCGACCGGCTCGGCCAGGTGGCGTCCAACCTCCTCTCCAATGCCCTGCGCTACACCGCACTCGGCGGCCGCGTCGACCTCCGCGTCAGGCGCAAGGAAGGCTGGGCGGTGCTCGAGGTCGCGGACACAGGCGTCGGGATCGCGCCGGAGGATCTCAAGCACGTGTTCACGCGCTTCTGGCGTGGCGAGAAGTCGCGTTCGCGAGCGACCGGCGGGGCCGGGATCGGGCTCGCGATCGTGCACGAGCTCGTGCGCGCGCACGATGGGCGGATCGATGTCGAGAGCCGGCCGGGCAACGGGTCGACGTTTCGGCTGTCTCTTCCCGCGCTCGACGCGCGCGCTTCACGAGAACGGCAGAGGAGCTTCACCGGATCTTCAGACGCGAGCGCGACCCTGAGCTCCTAACGAGCGAAGGAGGTCGTGATGGAACTCGGAACTCTGCTCATCCTGCTCCTCGTGCTGGCCTGCCCGCTGATGATGGTCTTCATGCACCGCGGCGGCCACGGTGGTCATGCGTCGCACGGGCAAGGCCACGGCCACACGCACGCCGTCGCAGACGAGGTCTCGGACACGGGCTCGCTGGATGAGCTTCGCAGCAGGCGGGCCGAGCTCGACGGAGAGATAGCGCAGCTCGAGCAGTCGGAGACCGAGACGAAGACGCCGGCTGTGGTCTGAGGCAAGTGGAGGCAACTGCCGTGACGCAGACACAGCGCCTCAGACCGCCGCCGGGCCGACAGGTCCGCACGGTTCGTGTTCGCGTGAAGGGTGGCTACGAGCCGCCGGTAGTGCACGGGCGGGTCGGCGAGCCACTCCGCATTGTCTTCTCGCGGGAGGAGACGGCGTCGTGCTCCGAGCACGTCGTCTTCCCCGCTTTCGGCAAGAGCGCGATGCTGCCGCCGTTCGAGGACGTGGCGCTCGAGCTCGTGCCCGAGCGCGCCGGTGAGTACGAGTTCACGTGCCAGCTGGGAATCCTGCGCGGCCGGCTGGTCGTCGGCGACACACCCGCACGGTCAGCCATCGGAGACCTGAGCCCGGCAGCGAGAACGCCGTTCTGGCGGAGCCTCACCGGAGAGCGAAGCGACACGCTCCTCCTCACTCTCGTCTCCTGGGCCTGCAGCGTTCCCTTTCTGCTCCTCCTCGCGGTGCCGTTCCTCGGCTGGACGGCCGGCGGCATGCTCGCGCTTGCCTGGCTCGGACTCGTCGTCGCTGCCTGTTTCGCCGTCTGTGCATGGCGCGGGCCGCGCTTCACACGATCGGCACGCGGACTTCACGGGATCTTCAGCGGTGTTCGCGAGGGTCGAAGCGAAAGGAGCCCGACATGACGAGCGTCGCGCTCGAACCGAGATCGCTGGCAGGGCGCGCATGGAGCGGCCTGCTCGCAGTCTGGGGCGCCTTCGTCGGCCTGCTACCGCACGTGCTGCATCACGTCGGCCCGCTGGCGGGCGCGGCGCTTCTCGCCGGAGCTACGGGGCGCGTCCTGTTCGCCGCGATCGGCTTTGTCGCCGCTATCCCCTTCCTCCGCCGCCTCCATCGCCGGTTCGGGACCTGGAGGGCGCCCGCAATCGCGCTCGCGCTCTTCGCCGCGATGTTCTCGCTCTCGTCGTTCGTGATCGGCCCGGCCATCTCCGGCGGCGACGCCCCGGCTCAGCCGGGGATCGAGCAGGACGGTCATGAGCAGCACCACTAAGGCTTCGGCTTCGAGGGGCAGCGCGAAGGTCGATGGCGTCAGTCGAGCCGCCGGCCGCTCCCGCCGCATCGTGCAGTTGCGCGTCGTCGGCTTTCGCAGCATCGTCGATGCCACGCTCGCACCGGAGCGGCTGTGCGCACTCGTCGGCGAGGCGCAGGTCGGCAAGTCGAACCTGCTCGCGGCCATATACGCCCTTCTCGACGAGTTCGCCATCCTCGAGCCGACCGACGTGACCACCTTGGCCGAGAGCCCGATTCTGATCGAGGCGACGCTCGAGACGGGGGAGCAGCTTGCTCTCGAGGCCTCCGATTTCGAGGTGTCGCGCACGGGCGAGCCGCCACCGGTCCTCTACCTGCCCGCGTTGGAGCGCGCAACGAATCTCGTCGCCGCGGAGCCCGACGATCCTCTCGCCGAGCGTGCGCTCGGGCTGTTCCGTGAGGCGCTGGACGAGCAGGGGCGCGGCATGTCCGCGCCGTCGGGGACGCTGCCCGCAGCGTCGCTCGTCGATGGGCTCGAGGACTGCTGCGTGCAGGGCATCACCGGGCTCGTCCTCCTCATCGAGGAGCCGGAGCTCTTCCTGCGGCCTCAGGCGCAGCGCTACTTCTACCGCCTGCTGCGGACCTTCGCGCAGGGCGGCAACCAGGTCCTCTACACGACCCACTCGCCAAACCTGCTGAACGTCGCCCGCCTCGACGAGCTCGCGATCGTCAGGCTCACCGAGCACGGGACGCGCGCGTTCCAGCCCGAGGCGCTGACGCCCGGCGAGGACTTCCGCCTCATGACCGAGTTCGACGCCGAGCGAAGCGAGCTCTTTCTCGCACGCGCTGCGCTGCTCGTGGAGGGGCAGACGGAACGGCTAGCGCTCCCGTTCGCGTTCGCTGCCTGCGGCTACGACGCCGACCGGGAGGGAATCTCGATCGTCGAGTGCGGCGGGAAGCCGAACATCGTCCTCTTCGCCCGCGTCTGCCGGGCCGCGGGCATTCCTTTCGTCGCCCTGCACGACCGTGACCGGCCGGACGACGTATTGAACACGGCGATTCGCGAGCTCGCGGGAGACAGTCGTACGGTCGTCCTCCGTCCGGACTTCGAGCATGTCGTCGGACTCCGCGGCGGGAGCCACAAGCCCGAGCGCGCCTGGCACCGCTTTGCACGCATGAGCCGCGACGAGCTCCCGCGCACGCTGCGGGACGCGGTCGAGCTCGCGGTGGAGCTGGCGCGCGCAGGAGGTGAGCGATGAACGACGAGTACGGCTACGGGCTCTGGGTGCTGGTGGTGTTCAACTCGCTGCTTTTCATTGTCTTCGCGGTCAGCTTCTTCCATCCCCGCTCTAGCCGCGACTGGCGCGTTCTGGGTGGCTTCTCGGCCTTCGTCGTCGCGCTCTTCACCGAGATGTTCGGCTATCCCCTGACCGTCTACCTGCTCACGGGGCCACTCGGCGGACTCGTCCCCGGAGTCGATCTCAGCCACAACGCCGGTCACCTGTGGACCGATCTGATCGGCTGGAAGGGCGACCCCCACGTGAGTCCCTTCCACCTCGCGAGCTACGCCTTCATCATCGGCGGCTTCTGGCTGATCGCCGCCGGCTGGCGGGTGCTCCTCGCCGCGGTCAAGGCCGGTGAGCTGGCCACGACGGGCCCGTACGCGCGCCTGCGACACCCGCAGTACGCCGGGCTCGTGCTGATCATGGTCGGGTTCCTGCTGCAGTGGCCGACGCTGGCGACGCTCGTCATGTTCCCGATCCTCGTCGTCGTCTACCGGCGGCTCGCGATCCGCGAGGAGCGGGAGGTCGCAGAGGTGTTCGGCGAGGACTGGGAGCGCTACGCGATCCAAACGCCGCGCTTCCTCCCGCGCTTCCACGGTCCGCCGCCTGCGCTGCCGGACGAGCCGTGACGGTTCCGGTCGCTCGGCGCCAGCTCTTCGTCGAGCCCGCAAAGCTCGTCGCGACGCTCGTCGCCGTCGCCGCTGCGGTCGCGCTCGTTCTGCTTCTTGCCGGCCTCCGGCGTGGCATGGGTGAACAGGTGACGCTCTACGTCGATCACCAGGCACCCGTCCTCGTCGGGCAACGCGGCGCTCGTAACTTCCTCTCCCAGACCTCGGTCCTCCCCGAGGAGGTCGCCCGCGACCTCGAGCGCGTGCCCGGAGTCGCCGCTGCGACCCCGATCAGCCAGCAGTACGCCATGCTCCGCCTCCACAAACGCAGGGTTCTGACACTCCTGATCGGCTACGACCCGGGGAGAGCAGGTGGGCGGTGGCAGCTCGCGTCCGGGAGGGTTCCCGGCGCGAGCGGCGAGCTCGTTCTCGACCGCGTGCTGGCCTCGGAGCACGGTCTCAGCGTCGGCTCGACGCTCGAGTACCGTGGAACGCCGCTTCGGATCGTCGGCATCTCGCGCGGGACGAGCGGCTTCATGACGCCCCTCGCGTTCGCGTCCCGCAGGACGGTCAATGCTCTGAGCCGCCAACCCGGCACAGCGAACTTCTTCCTTGTCCGCCCCGATCCCGGCGTTGAGCCCGCGGCCCTTGCTGCCCTGATCAGCCGCTCAGTGCTCGGGGTGTCTGCGCTGACTCAGCAGGAGATAGCGGCCAACGACCGGTAGCAGTTCGTCGACCCGTTCTCCGGCCCTCTGCTCGCCATGGTCGCGATCGCTTTTGCGGTCGCGATCCTCGTCATCGGCCTCGCCGTCTACAGCTCGACCGCAGAGCGGAGCCGCGAGTACGCGACGCTGAAGGCGCTCGGCCTCGCGCGGCGGGCGCTGTTCCGGCTGGTGGGCGTCCAAGCGGCTGCGCTCGCGCTCGCAGGCACCGTGCTGGGCATCCTCCTCACCCTCGCGGCGGCACGCGGGGTTTCCGCGTTCGCGCCCAAGTACCTGATCGCGATCAGCGCGGGCAGCGTGGCCGCGATCGCCGCAAGCGCGCTCGCGATGGCGGTCGTCGCGGCTTTTGTGCCCTCGTACTTCCTGGCGCGCCTCGACCCGGCCTCGGCCTTCCGGCGATGACCACCCCAGAGAATGCTTCGCATTTCCCGGGGGCCCCGGCATGAGCGTCCCGCTCGCCCGCCGCCAGCTCCTCTTCCGCAGGGGCCGGTCCCTCGCCGGCGTCGCCGGGATCGCGGCCGCCCTCTTGCTCGTCCTCGCTTTGAACGCGATCTTCGCCGGAATCAACGATCGGCTTACGGCCTACATCGACCGGAGCGGCGCGGACGTGATCGTCGCGCAGCGCGGCGTCGACACGATGCACATGACCCAGTCGGCGCTTCCCGAGCAGGCGGCCGCTGCGATCGCCTCCCTCCCCGGCGTTGCCGACGCGAAGCCGATCCTCTATGTCCCGGCGATGATCGAGGGCGGCGATGAGCGCGGGATCGCGTACCTGATCGGCGACGACTCCGGAGGTGCGCCGCTTCCGATCGCATCGGGGCGCAGACCTCGCGCGGGCGAGATCGTTCTCGAGCGTACGCTCGCCGAGAGGCTCGCCGCCGGCACGGGCTCCAGCGTCCGAGCGTTCGGGCAGGACTTCCGCGTATCAGGCGAGGTGGATGGCCTGGCCTCGATCCTCAACTCCGTCGCATTCGTTCGGCGACAGGACCTCGCCCGCCTGCTGGGAAGCGTCGGCGTCGTGAGCTACATCTTCGTCCGCGCCCAACCGGAGATCGGAGCTGGCGAGCTGGCTGCGCGCATCGAAGCCTCTATACCCGGCGTGACTGCGTCGACTCGCGCGGCCTTTGCGAGCTCGGAGCGGCGCGTCGTTGGCGACATGACCACCGACATCGTCCGTGCGATGATCCTCGTTGGCTTCGTGATCGGCGTCGCCGTGGCCGGGCTCGTCGCCTATAGCGTCACGCTCTCCCAGATTCGCGACTACGCAGTCCTGCGGGCCCTCGACCTCCGAGTGCGCAGTGCGCTCGCCCTCGCGGTCGCCCAGGTCGGAGCCACGGTTGCGGCGGGCTTCCTCCTCGCGCTCGCACTCGTCTGGCTTCTCGCTGGGCTGCTGCCTCGCCTGACACCGACCATTGTTCTCGCGATCCGTGCCGCGGACGTCGCCCTGGCGCTCGTGGTCGCGGGGGCCGTCGCGCTCGCGGCGGCCGCGTTCCCCGTCGTGCGCGTGGCGCGCGTCGACCCCGCCAGCGTCTTCAGGAGGTGACCACCATGGAGTCAACACTCGTCCGGATCCGCGACCTCGCCAAGGCGTTCGGTGAGGGTGAAACGCGCGTCGAGGCCGTGCGAGGGCTCGACCTCGAGCTTGAGCGCGGCGAGATCGTCCTCGTCATGGGGCCCTCCGGGAGCGGCAAGACGACCTTCCTCTCGATGCTGGGCGGCCTGCTGCGGGTGAGCGCGGGCGAGATCTGGATCGACGGGACGGACATCGCCGCCCTCGGCGAGCGCGAGCTGCCGCCCTTCCGCGTCCGCACGTTCGGCTTCATCTTCCAGGACTTCAACCTCGTGGCGGCGCTCTCCGCGCGCGAGAACGTCGAGGTCGCACTCAACATCGCGGGCGAGAGGGGTCGCCCGGCGCGCGAGCGGGCACGCTCACTGCTGGAGTCGATGGGCCTGGCGGGAAGGCTCGGCTTTCCCGTCGAGAAGCTCTCGGGCGGCGAGAAGCAGCGGGTTGCGATCGCGCGCGCGATCGCCAACCGCCCGGTCCTGATCCTCGCCGACGAGCCGACCGCGAGCCTCGACTCGCACCACGGCGCGGAGACGATGCGCCTGCTGCGGGAGCTGGCGAAGGAGGAGGGGGCGACGGTCGTGATCGTCAGCCACGACGAGCGGCTGCGGGAAGTCGCCGACCGCGTGCTCTGGCTCGAGGACGGTCGGTTCAAGACACTCCAAGCACTCGTTCGCGATCCCGTCTGCGGGATGCTGATCGATCCGGCCGAGGCGCCTGCTTCGATCGAGCAGGACGGCGCGCAGCTCTACTTCTGCTCGCGGGGCTGCCGCGACGAGTTCCTCGCCCCTTGAGCCGCGGGGCGTTCGCGCCGTCTTCACACGAACCAGGCACGATGCGCGCGTGAGCCGTCACGCCCACGCGATTCGTCCTGCTCGAGGAGCTGTGGGCGACGCGGAGACGGCGACGCTCCACGTAGGCGGCCTCCACTACGCGAGCGAGAAGGCGGTCGTCGAGCGCGTGCTCGGCGGACGGACGGGCGTTCTCGAGGTCGACGCGAATCCCGTCGCGCAGACGGCGACGGTGACGTTCGACCCGGCCGCGACCTCGGTCGCCGATTTGCGGCGCTGGGTCGAGGAGTGCGGCTTCCACTGCGCCGGCCAGTCCGTTCCAGGCCATGTCTGCGACCCGCTCGCCGAGCCCGGCGCGAGAGCCCGACCAGCCGAGTGGCCGGCGCACGAGCAGGCGGCGACGGCGCTCGAGGCGGCGGTGCACGATCACGCCGCCGCTCGACGGGCGGATGAGGCGGATGGGCACGGCCACGGCGGTCATGCCGGAATGTCGATGGAGGCGATGGTGCGCGACATGCGCAACCGCTTCTTCGTCGCGGCTGTCTTTGCGGTGCCGATCGCGATCTGGTCGCCGCTCGGCGAGACGCTCTTCGGCTCGACTCCCCCCACGCCGTTCGGGATGCGGGACGACGTCTGGGAGTTCCTGCTCAGCCTGCCGGTCATCTTCTACTCGTCGTGGATCTTCTTCCGCGGCGCCTACGTCGCACTCAGAGCGAAGACGCTCGACATGATGGTGCTCGTAGCCGTCGCGATCGGGACGGGCTGGCTCTACTCCGTCGCCGCGACCTTCTTCATCGAGGGCGAGGTCTTCTACGAAGCGGCCGCCTTCCTCGCCGCCTTCGTGCTGCTCGGACACTGGTTCGAGATGCGGGCCCGGGGTGGGGCGAACGACGCAATGCGCGCGCTCCTCGACCTGGCGCCGCCGAAGGCGACCGTGATCCGCGACGGCGGCGAGCTCGAGATCCCGACGGCAGAGGTGCGGGTCGGCGATCTCCTCCTCATCCGGCCGGGAGCGAAGGTGGCAGTAGACGCCGAGGTACTCGAGGGCGAGAGCTCGGTGGACGAGTCGATGGTGACCGGCGAGAGCATGCCCGTGGCGAAGGCGCCTGGAGATCGCGTCATCGGCGCCACGATCAACAAGAACGGGACGCTCCGCGCGACTGCGACTGCGGTTGGCTCGGACACGGCGCTTGCCCAGATCGTCAAGCTCGTCCAGGAGGCGCAGAACTCGAAGGCGCCTGCACAGCGGCTTGCGGACAAGGCGGCGTTCTGGCTCGTGCTCGTCGCCCTGGTTGGAGGAGTAGGCACGTTCCTCGTCTGGAACCTCGTCGTCGGCGCGTCGGTGCAGGAGTCGCTCGTCTACGCGATCACGGTCGTCGTCATCACCTGTCCGGACGCCCTCGGCCTCGCGACACCGACCGCGGTCATGGTAGGAACCGGGCTAGGCGCCCGGCGCGGGATCCTGTTCAAGAGCGCGATCGCGATCGAGCAGGCGGCGAAACTCGACACGGTCGTCTTCGACAAGACCGGCACGCTCACCCGTGGCGAGCCCGAGGTCGTATCGGTGGCGACCGCCGACGGCGTGGACGAAAGCGACGTGCTCCGGCTGGTCGCGGCAGCCGAGCGCGAGAGCGAGCATCCGCTCGCCGAGGCGATCGCCCGGGCGGCCGAGGAGCGCGGACTCGACGGGGCCAAGGCCGAGTCGTTCGAAGCGGTGCCCGGCCATGGAGCGCTCGCAACCGTGGAGGGCAGGCGGCTCGCGATCGGCAACGGGCGCCTGCTCGAGCGGGAAGGTGTAGAGCTCGACGGGCTGATGCCGCGCGCGCGAGAGCTCGCCGGTGAGGGCCGCACCGTCGTGCAGGTCGCGATCGACGGCAAGGCAGCCGCGCTGATCGCCATCGCCGACGCTGCCAGGGAAACGGCGCCCGCCGCGGTCGAGGCCCTCAAGCGCGAGAACATCCGCCCGGTCATGCCCACCGGCGACAACCGCCAGACCGCCGAGCGGATCGCCTCGGAGCTCGGCATCGACAAGGTCCTCGCGGAAGTCCTCCCCGGTGACAAGGCGGGTGTGGTCAAGGAGCTGCAGGAACGCGGGAACGAGGTCGCGATGGTGGGCGACGGCGTCAACGACGCGCCTGCGCTTGCTCAGGCCGACGTCGGCATCGCCATCGGCGCCGGCACCGATGTCGCGATCGAGACCGCCGACGTCGTGCTCATGCGCTCGGATCCACTCGATGTCGCGACCGCCATCACGATCGGGCGTGGCACGGTCCGCAAGATGAAGCAGAACCTCGGCTGGGCGATCGGCTACAACTCGCTCGCGCTTCCGATAGCCGCCGGTGTCTTCGCACCGTGGGGACTTACGCTGCGGCCCGAGATCGCGGCGATCTCGATGTCGGGATCGAGCATCCTCGTCGCCGTCAACGCGGTCGCGCTGAAGCGGCTCGCGCTTCCTCGATCAAGCGAGCACTGAGGTCCACGAACCCGGCTGGACGCGGTACGCGTGTCCCGAGCCCTGCGATGCGAGCAGCAAAGCGTGTTCGATGTCCTCCGTCACACCGCCATACTCGAGACGTACGGTCGCGACATCCGACGCTTCGTCGATGTCGAGCTGCTCGACGGTGCCGATGGCGCCGAGAGCTTCCCGGATTCGCTCTGCGCAAGACGCGCATCCCGCCTGCTCGACGACGAACTGGACCGCCACTCGACTCGTGTCCGCGGCGCCTAGATGCTAGAGGCGCCGGCCGCCGACCCAGGTGGCGGCGTACCAGGAGTCGTAAATGCTCGAGATCTTGACGACGTCCCCCGTGTGCGGCGCATGGACGAACTGACCGCCGCCGATGTAGATGCCGTTGTGCCCGAGGCCGTCGAAGAAGACGAGGTCACCGGGGGCGAGCTGGTCCCGTGAGACCGGCGTCCCGTAACCGAACTGCGACGCCGCGTGGTGTGGGAGAGAGACGCCGAGCTGCGCAAACACGTACATGACGAAGCCCGAGCAGTCGAAGCCGGTTGCCGGGCTCGACCCGCCCCAGACGTACGGCACGCCGAGGTACTGGAGCGCAATCGGCACGACGTGTGAGTAGCGCGCCGCTGGGACGTTCGCGTCGTACGTCGGAGCGACGAACGAGTCGTCGTAGGTCGCCTGGGCCGTGTCCTGCTGCGCCTGGGCCGCGAGCTGCTGCGCCTGCGCACGCGCGCGGGCCTGAGCTGCGAGTGCCGCCTGGCGCGCGCTCTCTTCGGCTCTTAGCTGGGCGATCTCGTCCTTGACCGACGCGAGGAGCTGCTCACGCTCGGCGAGACGGCCCTCGATCGACGCCTTCTGCGCCGCACGCTCGCTCACGATCCGCGTCTGGTCGACACGCGCCTCCTGGAGGCGCGCGCGCCGCGTCGCAACTTCCTTGCGGTAGCGCTTCACCGACTTCAGGATCGTCGCGTCCTGGCTCGAGACTCGCTCGATCGCATCGAGCCGCGAGATGATGTCGTCGAGGCTCCGCGCGCCGAGGATCACCTCGAGCGTGGAGTCGCCCTCCCCGTTGACATACAGGTCGCGGAGACGCTCTGCGATTCGTCCCCGCGCAACGACGAGGCTCTTGCGTGCAGCCACGAGGTGCTTCCCGTTCGAGACGAGATCCTGGTCGATGCGATCGAGCTCGACGTTCGCGTAGTTGTACGCCTCGATCGACTGCGAGAGGCTCGAGTCGAGCTGCTGAACCTCGGCCATGATGGCCTCCGCCTGGGCGCGCTTCGATGTGACCGACTGTCCCGACGCCGATCCAACGGCAAGCAGCAGCCCGGCGGCAAGAACCGCGAACAGAACGGCTATCGGCGTCCATCCGGTGTGCGAGCCCATGAAGCGAGCCCCGCGTTGGTCCCGAACAGAGCCGCCGGTGGCGGTCTGGCCCGTCACAAGTGCAGCACCCTACCAGCCTCGGCGGAGGCTTGCAACCCTCAACAGAGCCAAAACCTCTGCAAAGTGACCCTTCACGACCTCTCACAAATCGCGGACTGTGTTAGGGTCCGGCCCTTCGTGGGTAGGGGAACGCGTAGGTGGGGTCCCGCGCTCGTCGCGGTCCTGTGTGGGGCGATGGTGATGGCCGCCGGGTCCGCGCTCGGGCAACCGACGGCCAAGGGGCCGTATCGACTCAAGGTGGATGCGGTTGCGTACCACCTCCCCGGTCGGACGGCCCTAGGGGTGCCCGTTCGCAAGGGCGTCGTCGCCGTCGACCCGCGGCTGATCCCGCTCGGAACGCGCCTGCACATCCCGGGCTACGGACCAGGCCTTGCGGCCGACGTCGGCACCGCGATCAAGGGCCGGATCATCGACCTCTGGTTCCCGAGCACCGCAGCTGCTCGCAAGTGGGGCCGCCGCACCGTGACGATCACGGTCTACCGCTAGGTAGCCTCCTGGCGCAAGACCGCGCGAAATCCCTGAAGCGGCCGCTTCGCGGCCGCGGCGCTCCCTTCACGTCAGGCCTCTCCGCCCATCCCGCCGTCGGCGGGGTTCGGACACACTTCATCCATGTTGCGAGCGCGCGTGACAGTGCTCGTCGTGGTGGCTGCTGCGGCGCTCATGACGGCGACGTCAACGACGAATGCGGCATCTCCCGAGCTCGCAACGTCGCTCCGACTGGCGCTCGCAGCACCCGACATCGATCCGCGCCGAACGGCCGCCCTGGCAGTCGATCTGGAGTCAGGTAAGGTGGTCTTCCGCAAGAACTCCGCGCTCGCGCTCATGCCGGCGTCCGCCCAGAAGCTGGCCGTCTCGTTCGCGGCTCTTCGACTCCTGGGACCACGGTTTCGCTTCCGGACGGAGGTCGTGGGCTCCGGCGAGCTCGACGGGAAGACTTGGAACGGTGACCTTGCGCTCGTGGGGTTCGGAGATCCGACACTCGCGCCGAAGGACATCGCTGCGCTGGCTCGCGATGTCGCAGCGTGGGGGATTCGACATGTGGCGGGTCGCGTGCTCGGCGACGAGCGCCACTTCGACACGCGGCGCGACGCGCCCGGATGGAAGCCGTCCTACCTGGGAATCGAGTCGAGACCGCTCTCGGCCCTCTCGTTAGCGGAGGTCGAGTTTCGCGGGGCGAACGGCTCGGCCGCCGCGGCAGCGTCAGCGCTGACGGCCGCGCTCGAGCGGCGTGGGGTCTCCGTCAGCGGCTCGCCGCGCGCGGGTGCCGCTCGCGCCGGTGGCTTCCCGCTCGCCATGGATCTCTCCGACCCGCTCGTCGCGATCGTCCGGCACATGAACCGCGAGAGCGACAACTTCGTCGCCGAGATGGTGCTGAAGGAGCTCGGAGCGAGTGTCGCGCGGCGCGGCTCGACGAAAGCTGGAGCCGGTGTCGTTCGTGCCGAGCTCGCGGACGCGGGCGTCCCTGTCGCCGGTGTTCGAATCGCGGACGGCTCGGGGCTCTCGCCCCGCGACCGGCTGACGGCGAGCGCGCTCGTCGGCATCCTGCGTGCGGGAACGCGGGACATCTCGATCCGGGACGCCTTCGTGACGTCACTCTCCGTGGCCGGCATCTCGGGAACGCTCGAGAAGCGACTTGCCCGGCGGCCCACGCGCGGCCGGGTGATCGCCAAGACCGGAACGACCAACGCCGCGTCCGCACTGGCCGGCTTCATCCGTCGACGCTACGTGTTCGCGATCCTCCAGAACGGCTCGCCGGTCCCGTACTGGTCCGCGCGTGCCGCCCAGGATCGCTTCGTGACGGTCCTAGCTCGGAGCTCCTGAAGTCAGTAAGGCCGCTGGAACTCGACACCCTGCGGCCACACCTTGACGTACTGCGCGCCGGCCCCGTAGCGAACGACGGCCGCGCCTTCGAGATCGACCGCGAACAGGTGAAACTGCCGGTCGCCCCACTCCGGGACTGCCACGAGGTAGCGGCTCCGCGATTCCGCGTCCCCGATCTCGACGGCCCTCCCACGAAGGATCACCTCGACCTCGTCACCACGATTCGTGGAGATCGCGTTATGGAGAACGAGACGCGGATCCCGAAGCAGATCGAGGGCTTTTCGCAAGCGCCACATCATCGCGAGAAGGAGGTCGTCGCCGAGAACGTACGGATACACGCAGGAGATGCGCGGTGAGCCGTCGCGCCGGACGGTGCCGACGAGAGCCATGCCCGCTCGCTCGAAGTGCTCGCGCGCAAGCGCCGCAAGATCGGGAGCACCCGTCTGGAGCTCGCGCCAGTTCATCGCGCACCCGATGCGCCGGCGAGAAGTTCGCGGAAATCGGCCTCGGAGAGGACGGACACTCCGAGCTCTTCGGCCTTGGCCGCTTTCGAGCCGGGTGACTCGCCGACGACGACGCCGGTCGTTTTCTTCGAAACGGAGTCAGTGACCTTCGCGCCGAGCGCCTCGAGCGCCGCCTTCGCCTGCTCGCGCGACCACACCTCCAGCGTCCCGGTGATCACGTACTGGCTGCCACTGAGCGGCCCTCCTGCAGGTTGCTCCGTTGCGCCGGCTGTGAGCTGGAGCCCGAGTTCGCGCAGCTCCTCGATGAGCGCGCGGTTCTCCTCGTCCGCGAACCACTCGGCAATCAGCTCGGCGCGATCTGGGCCGATGCCCTCGATCTCCTCGAGTTGCTCCTGTGACGCGTTCATGAGCGCATCCACGGTGCCGAAGTGCAGAGCGAGGCTTCGGGCGATGACCCACCCGACCTTTGGGATGTTCAAACCGAACAACACGCGCGAGAACGGCTTTTCCTTCGAGCGCTGGATCGACTCGAACGCGCGCGCGGCGGAGATCTCGGCGAAGCCTTCGAGTGACGCGAGCTGCTCGACCGACAGGCGGTAGAGATCGGGGAGCGAGCGCACGAGCCCTTCGTCCCAGAGCTTCTTGACGGTATTGCCGCCGACGCTCTCGATGTCCAGTGCCGGGCCGACCCAGTGGTAGAGCGTCTCGAGCCCGCGCGACGGGCACGCGCGATTGGGGCAGCGATGCATGACCTCTCCCGCCGGCTTGACGATCGCGGTCTTGCAGAGCGGGCAGCGTTTGGGCATCCGCCATGGCTTGGAGCCGACCTCGTGGTCGCCCGCCGGCCCCACGACCTGCGGGATGACGTCTCCGGCGCGCTGGACGATCACGAGATCGCCCACGCGGATGTCCTTGCGCCGAATGTCGTCCTCGTTGTGCAGCGTCGCGCTCGAGACGGTGACGCCGCCGACGTGGACGGGCTCGAGCTCGGCCAGCGGATTGAGCACCCCCGTTCGCCCGACCCGGACGTGGATCTTGTTGAGGCGCGTGACAGCGGACGTGGGCGCCCACTTGTACGCGCGCGCGAACCGCGGACGCTCGTGGAGCGAGCCGAGGCGCGCCTGTTGGTCGAACGAGTCAACCTTGATGACGATCCCGTCGATCTCGTAGCCGAGGTCTTCGCGCCGCGCCTCCCAGGCCTCAGACGCGATCGCAACCTCGTCGATCGACTCGAACCGCTCGGCGTGAGCATTCGTGCGAAAGCCACGTTCACGCAGCCACGCGAGAGCCTCCCATTGCGTCGTCGGGCCCACACCTCGGAGGACGCCGATGCCGTACGCGAAGATCGACAACGGTCGCGCAGCCGTTACCGCCGGGTTCAGCTGCCGGAGCGAGCCCGCTGCCGCGTTACGCGCATTGGGCGCAGGCTTCTTGCCCGCCTCGATCTGGGATTCGGTGAAGCGATCGAAGCCGTCGAGCGGGAAGTAGATCTCTCCTCGAACCTCGAGAAGCTCCGGCGGCTCGGCCCCGTTCGGGACGAGCATCCGCAGAGGGATCGCGTCGATGGTGCGCAGGTTGGCCGTCACGTCCTCCCCGCGGAGACCGTCGCCGCGCGTTGCCCCCCGTATGTAGAGCCCATGCTCGTAGACGAGCGAGACCGCGGATCCGTCGATCTTCGGCTCGATCACGTACACGACGGGCTCGTCGGTGCCGAGCCGCTTGTGGACGTCCTCGGCCCACTTCGAAAGTGCTTCGGCGGTCGTCACCTTCTCGAGCGAGCCCATCGGCGAGAGGTGGTCGACCTTCTGGAAACCCTGAGCTGGAGGCGCGCCGACGCGCTGGGTCGGCGAGTCGGGCGTGACGAGCTCCGAATGCTCCTCTTCGATCGACTTCAGCTCGTCTATGAGGACGTCGTACGCTTCGTCCGAGAGCTGCGGGTCGTCGAGGACGTAGTAGCTGTAGTTATGGTGCTCGATCAGCCGACGGAGCTCGGCCGCCCGCTTCTCCCCGGAGACGGCCTCAGAGGACACCGAGGAGCTCCGCGGCCGACCGGACGAATGCGTCGGGCTCCTCTGCGAGGAGCCGCTCGTCGGGATGGATCCCTCCCCATCCGACCGCGACTGCGTACGCGCCGGCGGCCTTCGCAGCTTTGATGTCGAACGGCGAGTCTCCGACATAGACGGCCTGCGCCGGAGTGCCGTCGAGCCGCTCGATCGCCAAGAGAACCGGGTCCGGATCGGGTTTGTGGCGGTCCGTGTCCTCGTGTGTCACGACGACGTCGAACTCGTCGCTGAGCGCCGGGAAGCGCTCGAGCGCGAGCGCAACGGTGCGACGACGCTTCGCGGTGACGATCCCGAGCCTCCTCCCCTCCGCCTTGAGCCGAGGGAGCAGGGCCAGCAGCTCGTCGAACGCCTCGAGTGTCTCGTGGAGCCCGTCGTTGTGCTCCTTGTACGCCTCGACCAGCTCATCCGCTCGATCGGCATCGATCATCTGCATCTGGGCAACAATCCCCTGGCCTCCGATTGTCAGGCCGAGCTCCTCGGGCGGGATCTCGCGGCCGAGGACGGTCCGAACCGAGTGCTGCATCGAGGCGAGGATGATCGGCCCGGAGTCGATGAGCGTGCCGTCGAGGTCGAAGAGGACAACCGGAAAGCGCACCCGGCGATCGTAGCCACGAGCCGGGGCAGACCCGCACCCCCTGGAGTCAAGACCCCAGACATGTCCCCATCCGTCAGTACTCCACGTGCTCGAGATAGAGCCCGCACGGTGGCGCGGTCAGCCCGGCCTCGCTGCGAGGTCGGCCCTCGAGGAGTGTCGCGATCCGCTCCGGTGCTTCGGAGCCCGCTTCGAGCATCGTCCCGACGAGCGTCCTCACCATGTGCCGCAGGAAGCCGTCGGCCGTGATCGTGAAGTCGATTCGGTCGCCGTCACTGTCCCAGCCCGCCGCTCGCACGGTTCGGCGGAAGGCCTCGTACCGCGTCTCGGTCGGGGTGAACGCCCGGAAGTCGTGTTCCCCCGCTAGGAGCGCCGCCGCCGCCTCGAGCGCGTCGAGATCGAACGGCCGGGGCCACCACAGCGCCCGCCGAGCTTCAAGCGGCGACCGCGTCCTGCCGCCGAGCACCCGGAATCGGTAGGAGCGGGAACGCGCTGAGAAGCGCGCATTGAACTCAGCGTCCACTTCCTCGGCCCGGAGGACCGCAACGTCGTCGGGAAGCGCTGCGTTGAGCGCCTCGGCTACACGCGCCGACGGCGGTCCGCCCTCAGCGTCGAGGCTTGCGACCTGCCCGGTCGCATGGACGCCGGTATCGGTGCGACCAGCGACCGCGAGACCCTCCCAACTCGGGAAGACGGCGTCGAGCGCCTCGCGCACGACCCCTTCGATCGTGCGTTCACCAGGCTGACGTGCCCAACCGCGGAAGTCAGTGCCGTCGTACTCGAGGGTGAGCTTGAGTTTCACGACCTGACATCATGGCGACCGGATGATGACGTCCCAGCCGAACCTTCGACTCGCGCCGAGGACGATCTCTACTGGAGGCCGATCCCGATCTTCCGCAGCCTCGCATCGCTGCCGGTCGCTTGGAGCCCTCGACTAGAAGCTCGATGTGCAAGGCCCGCGAACGGCTTGTGCCCGGCTCAACATCGCGCGACCGTAGTTCGCCGCTGCCCGATCAGTCTGATCTCGGACGCGAGCGGACTGGCGCGACTTCACGCTTGCAGGCGATGGCGCTGTGACCGCGGAGTCCCGACCTGGGGTCGACCTTTACTGGCTCCTGCTCGGCGCGGGAGGCCGATCCGTACGGCTAAACGGGCGCGTCTTCGAGGCCGTGGCCGCCCGAGTCGAGCGGCGGCCTCCTTGCGACCTCTACCACTCCGCGCTCGAGGTGCGCGTGCCGGAGGGCCGGTTCGTGATCGAGCAGGCGCCAGTCCGCGACAACAACGGGCTGGAGCGGGGCGTTGTCGTCGAAGGTGCAGTCGGAAGCCACAGGGCGGAACGCTTCCGGCTCTTCCGCTACGAGGTGCGCCGCTGGCGCGACGGAGTGATCCCCGATATCGGGGAGGCAGTCGAGAGCCCACAACAGCTGACAGGCGAGCCGTTACTCGCGCAGCGTGTCCTTGACCTCGTGCCCGCTCTCGTCTGGGGACGCGACGAGAGCAAGGCAGGAGAGATGTGGAACTCCAACTCGTTGATCTCCTGGCTGATCGCGTGCAGTGGCCTCCACGGCGAGTCGGTGCATCCGCCAGCGGGAGGGCGCGCGCCGGGTTGGCGAGCTGGGCTCGTGGTGGCGCACCGCCAGCAGCCGATGCCCGATTCAGTCGGGCGCGAGATCTCGATGGGCTAGAAAGCCGCGAG
>JBCKBY010000023.1:0-24652 GCA_038910715.1 Gaiellaceae bacterium | reverse complement strand
AGACGATCCGGCTCACTACTCGAAGGGAGAAACGACATGGACGTGGAGACGCTCGATCCCCCAGCGCGTTCTGCACCGGTGCGCTGCTCACACCCGATGTGCTCGCAGCAAATGTGATTTGGGACGCTGTAAAAGGGATTGGCTGGTGCGCGGCGCGTCACGTCGTTACGGCCGGGAAGACCGACGCAGGAGGAGCGGTAGGCGCAGTCCCTTGCACCCGCAGCCGCCCTGATCGCAACGGTGGTTGTCGTGCCGGGCGTGCTGATCGTGTGGCTACTGGGTCTTGCTGTCCTGTGGGTAGCGAAGCGGTTGAGGCGTTCCGCGTCGGTCTAGTTCAGCCCGCCCGCGCGCGTCCAGCTCCCCAAGCGCTTCATCGAGGATGTGCGCGGCGACGATTCCGAGCTTGCGGGCTTTCTGCGGATCGAGGAGCGGCATCCTCGCGGCGGGATGAACGTCTCGATGGCGTCACCGAGCGGGTGATCGGGGCTGGAGCGATCGTCGAGAATCACGTAAACGCGCGAGGCGGCCGCCATGTTGTGACGTTCGGTGAAATCCTGAGACAGCACCCCCACTCGCCGGTGGCTTGACCGGTCGGAGGAGCTGTCGTGCCGTCGTTACGGGCAGGTGATTGCGCCGCTGTTGATCCTGAAGTTGTCGTAGGCGACCTTGATCTCCGTGGGAAACGGCGTGCGATTCGTGAAGACGTTGAGGTTCGCTGCTTGACTTGTTGGAGCGGCGAAGGGAAGGCTTGTGAACGACCACGAAGCGCCGGTGAGGCGGGAGGCGGTCACCGTTGTACTGCCTGCCGTGGTTGTACGGACGAGGCGGAGCGTCCCCGATAGCGAGGTGTCCTGGATGAAGTTGTTTACACCGGGGAAATTCGTGGAGATACCGTGTGTCCCGCCAGCGTTGTGTACGAACATCCCGTGTTGGCCGCTGTAGCTGTCGCCCGTGAATTCGGCTGCGTCGAACCCCACGTTGATCCCGTCGGCCGGAAGTAGCCCGGAGAGGAGCCGATAGTCGACCTGCATGTCGAAGTCGCCTGGGAATCGGCACGTCATGAGGGCGAACGCGTTGGCGTAACCACCGGATCCGAATGACGTTCCCGCCGGAAGCGTGACTTCGAGCTGCCCGTTGGCCTGGGCGATCGTCGGTCCGCTTCCGGTGATCCCGAGGGACCAAAACGGATTCAAACGATCCCCGGTGAACGTGTCGACGAACCCGGAGACGACGCTCGTGGGAGCGGACATCGCCGCCGCGCTCCCGGCCGTATTGCCCGCAGTCACCGCGACGCGGAGAGTCGAGCCGAGGTCGGCCACGGCGACGAGGTACGTCTGGCCCGTCGCGTCGGGGATGCTCGTGCAGGCGGCACCGGTCGCGTCGCAGCGCTGCCATTGGTAGGCGAAGCTCGTGGGACTCCCCGCCCAGCTCCCCGCAGTCGCCGTCAGCGTCTGTCCGCCGGCAGGAGTGCCCGAGATCGTTGGAAGCCCGATGTTCCGCGGCATCAGCTCAGCGTTCATGCGCGCTGCCATGATCTTTGCCAGGCGCGTCATCACCGAGAGCGGCATGCGGCGACCGGGCTCGCCGACGGCGCTCACTAGGCCGAGTACCCGCTCGACCCGGAACACGGCGATATGGAGGTCCATCCTGAGCCCCAGAATGCGCATCGTGAGGAGCAGGTCGAAGGAGCCGGGGCCGACGCCGAGGTTGCGCGGGCGCCCTATCTGGAGGTTGGTCACGATGCCGTCGATCCGGACCTCCTCCGCGAACGACTCGGCCAGGGATGCACGGAACTGCTTCGTGCCGAAGATGCGCTTCTGTAAAGCGAGGAATCTCGTCGTGGTGCGAGCGCTCGTGCCGACCTCCGCTTCGCTGTCGACGTACAGAAGCGCTGTAGAACCAGGACTGCCGTCCTCGAACTCCCGAGCGTACGAGATGACGGACGGGAAGTCCGCGTCTTTGAAGTAGCCCTGCGTCGTCACTTTCGCGCGACCCAGGTCGGCACTCGTGAGCACCATGGCCCTTGGGTCGGGTGTGCCCGGCGCGGGACGAATCGCGCTCGAGGCCGACACATCGGCCGCTCCAGCGGCAACGAGGAGCGCGGCGGCGAGCGCGATACCCGCTAGCACCCGGCGTCGCACGACCCGCACGTACCGACCATACGAGGTGCTTCTGTGAGGGTCAACGTTGTCCATGGCCGTCACCCTCTCAGCGCGTGCTCAAAGTCTGCTCAAGGGCGTATCGGCAGTCGGGTGTGTGCATTCCGGGAACATCCCTGACAGATCGTTCCGGACACATGTGAGACACGTTCGGGGAGATGTGAGACACCGCTGGTGCTGACCCTCAGCCTCCCTCCTGGGCAAACAACGCACGGGAGGCGGACGCGAGGTGTGCATTCGTGCGTTGCACGCGCACGCGCGATTGACCCCGTCGGGGGAAATCTCGCTCTACCCCTAGACATGAGGGCGCGTACGCGAGAGAGTGTCACCTACCGCGTTCGTTCCGTTCCCCCGCCGCGCGTGACCCAAATCGACATCGACGACATCCTCGGCTTTGAGGACATCCGGCTCTTGCTCGAGCAGTCCGAGCAGGTCGGGACGATTCGGGCGTCCGATCTGGCCGAGATCGCCGAGGCGTACGAGCTCACGGAACTCGAGCACGACGTGCTCCTGCGGGAACTCGACCAGCGAAGCATCGAGATCGTCGAGCAGACGCCCCACTCGGAAGCTGTCGTTGCCTTGACCGCGCCCGTCGAGACGACCACCGACGCGCTGCAGCTCTTCCTGCGCGAGGCAGGTCGGCACCAACTCCTCACCGCTGCTCAGGAGGTCGAGCTTGCGAAGAGGATCGAACGGGGTGACATGGACGCCAAGGAGCGGATGATCCAGTCGAATCTCCGCCTCGTGGTCTCGATCGCGAAGAACTACCGCAACCAGGGACTTCCGTTCCTCGATCTCATCCAGGAGGGGACACTCGGACTGATTCGGGCGGTCGAGAAGTTCGACTGGCGTCGCGGGTTCAAGTTTTCGACCTATGCGACGTGGTGGATCCGCCAAGCCGTTGCGCGAGCGCTAGCGGACAAGGCGCGAACGATCCGCATGCCTGTCCACATCGTCGAGCGGCTGCAGAAGATCAACCGCGCCGACCGCCTACTGTGGACGCAGCTCGGCCGCGAGCCGACCACCGACGAGATCGCCGACGAGGCATCGTTGACCGTCCAGCAGGTGTTAGAGGTACGGGCAGCCGCCCGAGCTTCGACGAGTCTCGACGCTCCCGTGGGCGACGGCGAGGATGCCGTCTTCGGCGACTTCGTCGCAGGCGACGAGCCCCTCCCCGAAGAGGCGGTCGAGCTCCATCTGCGCAGCGAAGCCTTGCGGCACGCGCTCGCAGCTCTTCCCCCGCGCGAGCGCGAGGTGGTCGTGATGCGCTATGGGATCACAGGCGCGGAGCCGCAAACACTCGAGGAGATCGGGAGGAGGCTTGGGCTCACCCGGGAGCGCGTGCGGCAGATCGAGCTCGAATCACTCCGGCGGCTCAGCAGCCTGCGCGAGATGCAAGCGGTCGACGCGACCTGACCCGCAGGCCGACGGATGCGCCGGCTCAGGTACGCAGGTAGAGCTCGAGCCCGGGCGCGACCGCACGTAGTTCGCGTAGCGCTCGTGCTTCGAGTTGGCGGACACGCTCGCGGGTGATGCCGAGGCTCGAGCCCACCTCTTCGAGTGTCCGCGGGCGCACGCCGTCGAGGCCGAAGCGCTCGATGACAACGCGCCGCTGACGAGGCTGAAGCTTCGCGAGTGCATCGAGGAGCTCCGACGAGCGAGCTCGGTCGGCCGTCTCAACCTCTGGTTGCTTCGCGTTCGTGTCCGGGATGAGATCGGCCACGCTCGAGTCTCCGTCCCCGATCGGAGTCTCCAGGCTGACGGGGTCCAGCACGAGGTCGAGCAGTTCTTGAACACGCTCCGGCGTGATCGCGATCTCGGTGGCGATCTCCTCGAGAGATGGGTCTCGGTTCAGCTTCTGGCCGAGCAAGCGGCGGGTCTTGGTGACCTTGCGCACCTGGTCGGCGACGTGCACGGGGAGTCGAATCGTGCGCCCCTGCTCGGCGAGCGCTCGGGAGATTGACTGCTTGATCCACCAGGTGGCATACGTGGACAGCTTGAACCCCATCTTGTAGTCGAACTTCTCGACCGCACGAATGAGGCCGAGGTTCCCCTCCTGGATGAGGTCGAGCAAAGGCACCTCGGCCCGCGTGTAGTTGCGCGTGATGGACATGACGAGTCTCAAGTTCGACTCGATGAGCTTTCGCTTCGCTGCCTCGTCGCCCGCGTCCTTGCGCCGCGCGAGCTCGCGCTCCTGGGCCGGCGTGAGGAGGCGACCATCACCGATCTGGCGGACGTAGAGCTTCAGCGGATCGTCGGGGCTCGGTCCAGTGAGATCCGGTCGCTCACGCGACTCCGGCTCGTCGGCTGCGACCTGTACTTCTTCGTCCGCAGAATCGAAGAGATGCTCAGCGGCGTTCCCTTCCACGGCCGATGTATCGACCGCGAGGTTGCCCCACTTGAGGGATGACGTCTCCGACGAGGGATCTGCCACTCGAGCGAGAAGCCGATCGAACGTATGCAACACGATCCTCACAAACAGTGGCCTCATCTCCGTCGTCTACCGTCTCTAGTGGCGTCCGACCCTGGGAGTAGAAGAGCGATTCATGTGCGGCATAGCCGGCTATAGCCTCAGTCCGGACTCGACCGTCGAGCGAACGCTCGCGGCGCAAGCACTCCTCGCGGGAATCGCCGAGCGCGGCGCCGATGCGGCCGGGTACGCCTGGCGCGGCGATCAGGGAGCGATCGACGTGACGAAGCTGCGCGGCGGGGCACGTGCCCTTCTCGACGAGGTCGCGCTCCCCCAGTCCGCGCGGCAGGCACTCATCCACGTGCGCGACTTCACGAAGGGTCACCCAGACATCGCGTGCAACAACCATCCGATCCGGCACGGTGCGGTAGTGGGGATCCACAACGGAGTCATCGAGAACGACGACGCGCTACTCGCGCGCTACGGGATCGATCGCGAGGAGCCGAACATGACCGTCGACTCCGAGGCGATCTTCGCGCTCGTGGAGCATCATCGCCACGACCCCCGAGCCCTCACTCAGTTGCGCGGCGCGATGGCCGCGGCGTGGATGGACGAGCGAGACTCGACGACGCTCTACCTCGCGCGAGGGCGCCTGCGTCCACTTTGGGTCGGACGGAGCCGGTACGAGCTCTACTTCGCTTCGACGCGGCGTGCGCTTCGGATCGTCGAGGCGGCGCTCCAGACACGTCTCCAGGTGCACGAAGTGCACGAGGGTCGCCTCCTCCGCGTGGCCGGAGGAGAGATCGTCCGCGAGCGGCGATTCCGGCCCGACCGCCGATATCGCGAAGAGGACTATCTTCCGCCCGTCAGGGCTCCGCGTGAGGCCGTGTCGTGCCTCGAGCGACTCGCGGTGCTAGCCTCAGCTGCCGCTACGTAGGGACCCGTCCGGCAAGACCTCGACGCCCTCGTCTCGCAAACGCTCGCGAACAAGGAACTGGAACGCAGTCCAAGCTCCTCGCGGCACGTCGAGCAACCGATAGACCTGCCACTCGGAGAGCAGCGCACGGTCGGTTCGGCGCGCGTCGGCCCAGTCGGACATCTTGGGCAGCCGGCTGATGGCCCGCGCGAGGGCTGCCCCTTGGGTAATCGCCCGCTCGAGGCGCTCCTCGCCCTGAAGCACCTCGAATCCAGCCTCGCGGAGCGCGTTCGCGAGCGAGCCGAAAGTATGTGCATAGAGCGACGCCGAGGGAAGCGCGCGCCGACGGGCGGTCAGGTCGCGCGCAGTCGGCGTGTGCCCGAGCTCGTCTCCCAGCGTGCGGAGCTGATTCAGGAGATCGTCGCGCGTGAGAAAGCGACGCGGGAAAAGTCCTGCCGAGCGCTTCGCTGCGTTCCAGGTTCCGAAGTGCTCGATGACCGTCTGTGGATGAACTCGCGCCTTCGGATCCTGCGCGAACTCACGCATCGTCGGCGAGCGTCCGAGCCTTTCTGCGGCGGCACGAAGCTCCTGGAGGATCTCGTCGTCCGAGTAGCGACGGCGCAAACCCGCACGAAACGCAGCGAGTTCCGCCTCGTCGATGCGCAGTGGGCCACGCTGGCGTGCGCGCGGTCGAGCCATACCTGCAATTAGCTTAGAGCGTTCTGGAGAGTTTGCAAGGACGTCAGAGCGGGCGGGCGCTCCTCCCCACTCTGTACCCTCGCCGCGGATGGGGGTTCGACTCGGGATCGAGACGCTGGCAGCGCGTGGCGTGGGAGCGCTCTCGCGCGTGGCGGGCCGCGGCGGCGGCACCACTCTTCCCGGTAAGCTCCTGTGGAAGCTGGATCCCGGATCCGTCGATGCTCTCGCGGCACGGTTGCCGCAGGGGAGCGCTCTGGTATCAGCGACCAACGGAAAGACGACGACCACTGCGATGGCCGCACGGATTCTCGGGAGTAGCGCCCGCCTCGCGTGGAACCAGTCGGGTGCGAACCTACTCTCGGGGATCGCGTCCGAGCTCGTGTCGGCGCGACGAGCGGAGCTCGGTCTCTTCGAGGTGGACGAGGGTGCGCTCCCCGAAGCATCCGTTCGGCTGCGCCCACGAGTGGTGGCTCTGTCGAACCTCTTCCGCGACCAGCTCGACCGGTACGGCGAGCTCGAGCTCGTCGCCGAGCGGTGGCGGGATGCGATCGGGGGTCTCCCCGACGAGACAACGCTCGTGGTCAACGCCGACGACCCGGTCGTCGCGAGCCTCGCGGACGGGCGTCCGCAAGCGCTTCGGTTCGGATTGGACGACGCGCGTCATGCGCGCCCAGCTCTCCAGCATGCTGCCGACTCCAAGTACTGCATTCTCTGCGGTACTCCGTACGAGTACGCGGCGGCCTATGTGGGCCACCTCGGCGACTACCGCTGCCCGGCTTGTGCGCACGCGCGACCCTCGCTCGACGTCGCCGCACGGGAGATCGAGCTCCACGGCCTCGTCGCCTCGCGATTCCGGATCGATGCACCCGCCGGCGCCGTGGACATCGAGCTTGCGCTGCCGGGCCTCTACAACGTCTACAACGCCACCGCGGCAGCATCGCTCTCGCTGGCCCTCGGCGCGTCGTTGAGCGACGTCCGGGTCGGTCTGGAAGCGTTCAGCGCTGCGTTCGGACGGTTCGAGCGGATCCCGACCGGCGGAAAGACGGTGGTCGTCCTCCTCGTCAAGAACCCGGCAGGGGCGAACGAGGTGCTGCGCACCCTCGAGACAGGAGTACCGCCTGTTCTCGTGCTCGCGCTCAATGACGCGGTTGCCGACGGGCGGGACGTTTCGTGGATCTGGGACGTCGACTTCGACCCCATCCTCGAACACGTCGGACGTGTCGTCGTGAGCGGCGAACGGGCGGCCGAACTTGGATTGCGACTGCTGTACGGCGGACTTCCCGACGCGCGGCTCGAGGTCGAGCCGTCGCTCGAGCGAGCGCTCGACCGTGGCTTGGAGCTGGTCGGCGCCGGCACGGACCTCGTCGTACTCCCGACCTACACGGCGATGCTGACGTTGCGCGAGATCCTCTCGGCACGAGGGCTTGTGCGCCCGTACTGGGAAGGCGAACGGCCATGAGAATCGTCGTCGGGCACCTCTACCCCGGCTATCTGAACATCTATGCCGATCGCGGGAACATTGCCGTTCTCGACCGGCGTGCTGCCCTTCGCCGCCATGAGCTCGAAGTCCGCTCGATAGGCATCGGCGATCCCGTCGCTCCGGATGCGTACAACCTTCTCTACGTCGGCGGTGGCCAGGATCGCGAGCAAGCACTCGTCGCTCCGGACTTGGTCGAGAAAAGCGAGGCGATCCACGCGGCGCATGCGTCCGGCGTGGCGATACTCGCGGTTTGCGGCGGTTACCAGCTCCTCGGTCATGGCTACCGGGGTCGTGACGGCTCGTTCATGCCCGGCGTCGGCCTGTTCCCACACGAGACCGTGGCCGGAGCGACGCGGATGATTGGCGACGTGCTACTCGAGTGCGAGCTCGAGCCGGGTGAGAAGCACCAACTCGCCGGCTTCGAGAATCACGCCGGGCGTACGCTCCTTGAACCCGGTGCCGAGCCGCTCGGGCGAGTGCTGTTCGGATTCGGCAACGACGGCGAGTCGGGGTTCGAGGGATGCCGGATCGGTCCTGCGATTGGAACCTATCTCCACGGCCCGTTGCTTCCGCGGAACCCGTGGCTGGCCGATTGGCTCCTCGCCCAGGCGATCGCGCATGCATCCGGAGGCGACCCGCGACCGCTGGAGCCACTTCCAGACGAGCTGGAAGCCGAGGCCTTCCGCGTCGCGGCGGGGCGGGCTCGGAAGCGGGGTCGGCGGCGCTAGGAGCGGGATTCTCGAGGGGCACCCCGGCCCACCACCCGCTGTCAGCGTATCGAGCAGGAACGTACGAGTGGTGCGCGGACCGTGACAAAAGCGTGCCAAGTGGTGCGAGCTACGGAACCCACATCTCTCCGAGGTAGACCGCCGGGTCACCGGGCTGCCACCGCTGCAGGAACCGCTGGATCGGAGGGTGCAGAGCGATCGAGTCCAACTCGCTAGCGTCGAATGCTCGGTGCCCACGCACCGCAGTGTCCTGGGACGTCACGTCCTCGAGTGATCCGGACACATCCGCCGCGAAGATCACATGCACGACGTGCTTGCGCTTCGGCCAGCTCTCGGGAGAGATCGAATCGACCAGTGCGACAGGTCCTTCAAGGGGCACCTCAGCGCCCGCTGGAAAGAGCCCCGTCTCCTCCCACAACTCGCGCCGGAGTGCGCGAATCAAGCTCTCACCGGTCCGGACGCCACCTCCCGGAAGGAGCCATGCCTCCTTCGTCCCCTTCTCATGCCGGAGCAGCAGGATCCGTCCGCGCCAGCGGAGGATCGCCGAGACGCGAATCCGAGGCTCCACGCTCAGTGCGCCGACGACCCGAAGCCGTGGCCGCCGCGCTCGCTCACGGCCAGCTCCTCGACTTCGACGAGGCGCACAGCGGCTATGGGTGCGACGACGAGCTGAGCGATTCGCATGCCGGGCTCGACGGTGAACGTGTTCCGCAAGTCGGTGTTCAGGAGGACGACGCGAATCTCGCCCCGATACCCCGAGTCGATCAGCCCCGGCGAGTTCACAACACCGATCCCGTGGCGTGCGGCGAGTCCCGAGCGCGGCTGGACGAAGCCGGCATACCCGACGGGAATCTCGATGGCGATTCCCGTCGACACCGTCGCGCGCTGGCCAGGTTCGAGCGTCACACCCTCACAGGCTGCGAGATCGAGGCCCGCGTCGCCCGGGTACGCCTGGCTCGGTAGGACGGAGTCTTCCCGCAGACGTCGGACAGGTATGTCGATCACGACGCCGATGCTTTCTTCTCGTCGTCTCCTGCGATGAGAAAGCTCGCGAACCGTGGAATTTCCTGCCGGGGGAGCCGCGCGCGGACTCGAACGCCCTCCGGTGTGTCGCACCGCTCCGCGATCGGCGCGCCAAGACCGTAGAGGTCCGCAAGCGCTCGACCTTCCGAGTACGGAACGAGCAGGCGCACGTCCTCGAACCGGTCGGAGAAGAGCTCGGAGATCCGCGCCTTCAACGTGTCGAGACCCTCTCCCGTGTCCGCCGAGATCTGGAGTGCTCGCGGGAAGCCGTGAGCGATACGTCTCCGCCCGAGTGGGTCGAGAAGATCGACCTTGTTGAGCACGAGCTCGAGTGGAATGTCGTCCGCACCGATGTCTCCGAGCACCGACTGCACGGCGTCGATCGTCTCGCGAAGCCGGGGCTCGGAAAGCGATGCGTCGGCCACATGCAAGACGAGGTCAGCAACGAGTGTCTCCTCGAGGGTCGCCGCGAAGCCCTCGACCAGCTGCGTCGGAAGGCGTCGTATGAAGCCGACGGTGTCCGTCACGAGGTACCGCTTTCCATCGTGTTCGAAAGCCCGCGTCGTCGGGTCGAGCGTTTCGAACAGGCGATCGTCGACCGATGCTCCGGCCCCCGTCAGCGCATTGAGGAGCGTCGACTTCCCGACGTTCGTGTACCCGGCGAGCGCGATCGTCGGAACCGTCGTCCTCCGTCGCTCCTTTCGGCGTGTTGCGCGCTGGCCGCTGAGCGTCCGCAGGCGCCTCTTTACGAGAGAGACACGCGTCCGCGCCAAGCGTCGGTCGGTCTCGAGCTGGCTCTCGCCCGGGCCACGCGTTCCGACGCCGCCGCCGAGGCGCTCGAGGTGCTGCCACATTCCTCGCATGCGCGGAAGGTTGTACTCGAGCTGCGCAAGCTCGACTTGGAGCTTCCCTTCTGCGCTGCGCGCATGCTGGGCGAAGATGTCGAGAATCAGCTGCGTCCTGTCGACGACCCGAGCCTTC
This sequence comes from Gaiellaceae bacterium, assembly GCA_038910715.1. GTDB lineage: Bacteria > Actinomycetota > Thermoleophilia > Gaiellales > Gaiellaceae > GMQP-bins7. The sequence goes on along the minus strand of JBCKBY010000023.1, from coordinate 14,256 downwards.
AGGGCGTCTTCGAGCGATCGCTGCTGCGTCGGGCTCAGCTCCTCGTCGACGAGGAGCACCTCTGCCGATGAGTCGGAATAAGCCTGTGTGAGCTCCGTGAGCTTCCCCTTCCCGACGAATGTGCGCGGATCGGGATGAGCGCGATGCTGCACGACCTCGGCGACGGTTGCTACACCCGCGGTGCGCGCAAGCTCCCTGAGCTCGTCCAGCTCCGTCCGTCCGTCGACTCCCTTCGGAAAGACCCCGACGACGAATCCACGCTCCGGCTCCGCCCCTGGTGCGGGATCGGGCTGGCGAGCGGTCACGCAGGGATTATGCCGCGGTAGGCTGAGCCTGTGACCGCGCTCGCCGATCGCCTCGCCGCGCGGACGCTCGAGCTGGTCGACATCCCGTCCGTCAGTCGGAGCGAGGATGCTATTCGCGAACACATCTTGACGTTGATTCCGTCGCCGCTCGTCGCCGAGTACACGGGCGACGAGGTGATCTTCTTCACGCCTGCGGGTCGGCGCGACGTGCCGCTGGTGGTTCTCGTCGGTCATTACGACACGGTTCCCGCGCAGAACAACCTTCCCGGCAAGATCCGCGAAGGTGCGGTGCACGGGCTCGGCGCGAGCGACATGAAGGGCGGTCTCGCAGTCGCGATCGAGCTCGTGCGTGATCTCGCGGTCACGGACCTCGGCCCGTACGACGTCGGGCTCGTTCTCTTCGGACGTGAGGAGCTGCCGGGCGAGTACAACCCCCTCCCGGCGCTGTTCGAGGCGTCGGTCGCGATTCACGACACCGCATTGGCGATCGTCCTCGAGCCAACCGATGGACGGATTCAGGCCGGCTGTCTCGGCAACATCGTCGCGCGACTCGTCTTCGGCGGCACAAGCGGCCACTCGGCGCGGCCGTGGCTCGCCGACAACGCGATCGAGCGTGCGGTCGCCGACCTCCCGAGCTTCCTCGAGATTGCGCCCCGCGTCGCGGTCGCCGGCGGGCTCGAGTTCAAAGAGGTCATATCCGTGACGCGGTTCGAGTCCGGGATCGCCGACAACGTCATACCGGGAGAGGCCAGTGTGACGCTCAACTTGCGGTATCCACCCGATCGAACCCCGGCAGAGGCGGAGTCGTACCTTCGCTCGCTCACTCCGGATGGTGCGATGCTCGAGATCTCTAGCAATGCCGCTCCCGCTCGGGTCGTAACCGACTCCGCCCTCGTGCGGGCGCTGAGCGCCGCCGGCAACCTCGCTATCGAGCCCAAGCAAGCGTGGACGAACGTTGCAGACTTCACTGGGAACGGCATCGACGCAGTGAACTTCGGCCCCGGTCACACCGCCTATGCGCACCGTCAAGACGAACGTGTCGAAATTGCGGCGCTCGTCCACGCGTACGAGACGCTCGATCGGTTCCTCCGCGGCGCGATCGTGGAAGATGCTGCGTGATGGAGTTGGCGCGGCGTATCGACGAGCTGTGGGAGAGCGGCGAGCTCGATCCGGACCCGATCGAGGAGGCGGTGGCGCTTCTCGATCGTGGCGAAGTGCGCGTGGCAGAGCGGGCAGCAACCGGCTGGGTGGTAAACGAATGGACAAAGAAGGCGATCCTCCTCTACTTCCGCCTGCGCAAGGTCGAGCCGATGGCCGTGGGTGGGCTCCACTTCCTCGACAAGATCCCCGTGAAGGCGGACTATGCGGAGCGAGGCGTTCGAGTAGTCCCTCCGGGGATCGCGCGCTACGGCTCGTTCCTGTCCGAGGGCGTCGTCCTCATGCCCGGGTTCGTGAACATCGGCGCCTGGGTCGGACCGCGCACGATGGTCGACACGTGGGCCACGGTCGGCTCCTGCGCGCAGATCGGCGCCGACGTGCACCTCTCCGGCGGCGTCGGCATCGGTGGAGTACTCGAGCCGCCGCAGGCGCAGCCGGTGATCGTCGAAGACGGCGCCTTCCTCGGTTCGCGCGCCGTCGTCGTCGAGGGCGTGGTCATCGGCGAAGGGGCGGTGATTGCACCGAATGTCGTCCTGTCGGCTTCGATCCCGGTGATCGACGTCACCGGGCCCGAGCCGATCGAGCACCGTGGCTACGTACCCCCGCGCTCGGTGGTTCTGCCCGGGACCCGGCCGAAGGACTTCCCGGCCGGACGATACGACCTTCCGTGTGCGCTGATCGTCGGTGAGCGCAGCGCGTCGACGGATCTCAAGACCTCGCTCAACGACGTGCTCCGCGAATTCGAGATCGCGACATGAAAGCCGTCTCCGAGACCGCACTCTTCACCGACGAGGCAGAGGCGACGATGGAGTTCTATGCCCGAGTTCTCGGCGCTCCGCCCGTCGCAGCATGGCCGGGCGGCGCGATCTTCGCCGCGGGAGATTCGAAGCTCCTCGTCCATGAGCGTTCGTTGGCGATGGAAAGTGGTCCTCCGAACGAGGATCACTTCGCGTTCTCTGTCGTCGATCTCGACGCAGCCTGCGACGAGCTGCGCGCTCAGGGAACATCGTTCTTGGTCGAGCCGCTGGAATATCCGTGGGGACGCTCGGCGTATCTTCGGGACCCGGATGGGCGACTCGTCGAGCTCGCCGAGGAGTCGGGTTAGGGAACGCGCTCAGCCGGCCCGGTGAGACGCGCACGACCATTCTCGAGATGCACGCGCAGGTCGCCACCGGGAAAGTGGACGAGAACTTCGCCCACCCCGTGAGTCGCGGCCGCGACGGCGACTGCACTCGTTCCGGACGATGATGTCTCCCCCACTCCCCGTTCCCAGACGCGTGCCGTGACTTCGCCCGGGCCGTCGATCCGAACGACTTGGACGTTCGTGCGATCGGGAAATCGTGGATGCGTCTCGAGCAGCGGCCCGACGCGCTGGATCTCATCCGGGTCTCCGACAACGACTGCGTGTGGGTTGCCCACCGACACCGGGACGAAGGCAATGCCGGCGACGACTTCTCGCGAGCCGACCTGCACGTCGCCGAGGTCCTGCTCGATCTCGCCGCTCTCGAGCACCCTGGCGCCGACCTCACGCTCTCCGACGCGAACCGAGATGCGGTGAGCACCCGTGCGTTCGGTGAGCCAGGCGGCGGCAATACGAGTGCCGTTCCCCGAAAGCTCGGCTTGCGAACCGTCGGGGTTCCAGATGACGACCGAGATCTCTTCGAAGCCAGCGGAAGTCACCTCCACGATGCCGCCGGCGTCGCCCACGAGAGCGTGCACCTGCACCGCGTCGAGGGGCCGCCCGGGAACGGGCTCGACCACCACGTACGTGTTACCGAGCGCGGACCAGACCGAGGATCTCACCCGCCACCTCCTCCGAAGGACGGTCGCCGTCGATCATGACTATCGAATCGATCCGACGCATCCACTTTCGCTGGTACGCCGCGTAGCGCTGTGTCCGAACGATGAGCTGCTCCTGCGCGAGCTCGGGCGGGAGTTCCGTGAGCTCGTGCAGACCGAGTGCCTTCTCGGCCGTTTTCGAGATCCCACCAGCGAGCGCTTGTTCCACCTCGTGAATCACGCCTCGCGTGAACATCGCCTCGGCTCGTGCGCGGATTCGCTGTTGGAGCCGGTCTGGCGGCACATCTAGTCCCACGACCAACGTCGGCCTGCGCGTCTCCTTCGACCACAGGCGGTTTTGGGTCGGCACGAGCGAGCCGCCGCTCTCGGCAAGCTCGAGCGCACGAACGACCCGCCGGCGATCGTTGCGATGCACGACTGCTGCGGCGGCCGGATCGAGGTCTTGTAGTTGCATGTGCGCGGCGTTCGGATCTCCGTCGTAGAGCGCCTCCCAGCGTGCGCGCGTGCCGGTTTCGACCGGGGGCGGTAGCTCGAGGTCGACGAGAGCGGCTCGAAGGTACAGGCCCGTTCCACCGCAGACGACGACGACGCCACATGCTCGAACGAGCTCGTCGATCTCCTCGTGAGCGAGTTTCGTGTACTCGCCAACCGAGAACTCGTCGGACAGACTCCGGATTGCGACGAGGCGCGTCGGGGACTCGGGCTGGTTCGTGAGAATCCGCAACCCGCTGTACACCTGCAACGCGTCGGCCGATACGACCTCAGTGCCGAGCTCGGCGGCGACGATCTCTGAGACCGCCGATTTCCCGGACGCCGTAGGGCCGAAGACCGCGACTACCTCGGGCGACGATGAGGTCATGTCCCACGGGGCGCCCCAGCCCACCACCCGCTTTCAGCGTATCGCCGGAGGCGTTGCATGTGTGTGACAGGTGTGCCGAAAGCGTGGAAGGTTGCGGAGGAGCGGCCGTTAGGCCGCCACGAGCGAAACCTCGCGTCCGCGGAGTGTCGTCGACGTCGACTCGTCAATTGCCACCATGACGAAGCTGCCCGCTGGCGCCGACCCCACGAAGTTGACCATCGTGTTTCGCCGCGTGCGTCCGCGCAGTATCGCCGCGTCAGTTCGGCTCGATCCTTCGGCGAGAACCTCCTCAACGCCGCCGATCCGTTCGGCGTTGCGCTCAGCGGCAATGCGCTGTGTCGCCTCGACGAGGCGTTCCAGGCGCTCGTGCTTGGCCTCGTCGGGCACCTGGTCCGGCATGTCAGCGGCCTCGGTGCCCGCGCGGGGCGAGAAGATGAACGTGAACGCGCTCTCGAAACGCACTGTTTCGACGACCGCCAGGGTCTCCGCAAAGTCGTCGTCGGTCTCGCCGGGGAACCCGACGATGACGTCGGTCCCGAGCGCAAGATCCGGTACGGCCGCGCGGAGGGTCTCCACCAAGCGCAGGTATCGATCGCGGTCGTATGTTCGACGCATTCGCTTGAGAATCCGCGACGAGCCCGACTGCAGTGGTAGATGGATGTGCTCGCACACGCTTGCGCACTCGGCGATTGCGGTGACCACGGGCTCCCGGAAGTCCTTCGGATGCGGACTCGTGAAGCGAATGCGTTCGATCCCCTCTACCGCATCGCACGCTCGGAGAAGCTCGCCGAACTCTGTGTGCAGGTCGGGAGCGAGATCGCGCCCCCACGAGTTGACGTTCTGGCCGAGAAGCGTGACCTCGCGCACACCGCTTCGAGCGAGCGCAGTCACTTCAGCAACGATCTCTCCGGGTCGGCGGCTCTGTTCACGCCCGCGGACGGCTGGGACGATGCAGTACGCGCACTTGGAGTTACAGCCCATCGACACTTGCACCCAGGCTTGACATGAACGCTCGCGACGCTGAGGGAGGTCGGCCGCGAAGTGCTCGTGCGTTCCGAAGCGGCCCGGCGAGACTCCAAGGCCTCCGGCGCCGATCCAGTCCGCCAGGTGTGGGATCGAGCCAGGTCCAAAGGCGACGTCGACGAACGGATACTGCTCGAAAATGCGTTCGCGTTGGGCCTCCGCATAGCACCCGCCTACAGCGATCACGACCTCGGGTCGCTCCCGCTTTCGTGCTGCCGCGTTGCCGAGATGGGCCGCAAGCCGCGTGTCCGGCTTCTCGCGAATCGTGCACGTGTTGAAGACGATGACGTCGGCCTCATCGGGGGCGACGGCCTCGCCCAAGCCGAGAGATTCGAGCATGCCCTTGATGCGCTCGGAGTCATGAGCGTTCATCTGGCAGCCGAACGTGGTGACGTAGTAGCGCTTCACGAACCTGGAATCGTAAGTGGTGGAAGCAAGAGAGCTACTTCGCGACTTCGATGGCGCGACTCTCGCGGATGACGATGACCTTGACCTGGCCCGGATACTCGAGCTGGTCTTCGATCTCGCGTGCGATCTCGTGCGACAGCAGCACGGCAGCATCGTCGTCGATCTCGCTCGGTTCGACGATCACGCGAATCTCGCGTCCTGCCTGCAGCGCGTACGCCTTCGCGACTCCGGGCTTGGCCGTCGCGATTTCCTCGAGCGCTTCGAGCCGACGGATGTAGTTCTCGAGGCTCTCGCCTCGCGCACCCGGTCTCGAGGCAGACACCGCATCGGCTGCGATCAGGAGCACCGCCTCGACGGTCTGGGGCTGAACCTCGGAGTGATGCGCCTCGATCGCGTGAACGACGCCCTCCGACTCGCCGTGCCGTCGCGCGAGCTGCGCGGAGATGAGCGCATGGGACCCCTCCACCTCGTGACTCATGGCCTTGCCGATGTCGTGCAGCAGCGCGGCTCGCTTGGTCGTCTTGACTCCCGCTTTGAGCTCGGCGGCCATGATTCCGCCGAGATGGACCACCTCGAGCGTGTGCTTGAGGACGTTCTGGCCGTAACTCGTCCGATACCGAAGCCGGCCGAGAACTCGAACCAGCTCCACGTCGAACTCGCCGCAGTTGGCCTCGAACACCGCTTGCTCCCCCGCGTGCAGGATGTGCTCGTCGAGCTCCGCTTTCGACTGGTAGTACATCTCCTCGATTCGAGCCGGGTGGATTCGACCGTCCTCGATCAACTTTTCGAGGGTGACCCGCGCGATCTCGCGGCGAAGCGGATCGAACGACGACAGGACCACTGCATGCGGCGTGTCGTCGATGATGAAGTCGACCCCGGTCAGGTGCTCGAGAGCACGGATGTTGCGTCCTTCACGGCCGATGATGCGGCCCTTGAGGTCGTCCGATGCGAGCTCGACGACCGAGACGGTGGCCTCCGCCGTATGGCTCGCTGCGACGCGCTGCAGAGAGTCGGCGATGAGTGCTCGTGCGCGGCGTCTCGCGTCGGCGCGCGCCTCTTCCTCCATTTGACGAACGTCTCGAGCGAGCTCGTGCCGAATGAGATCCTTCGAGCGCTCGAGTAGCTGTTGGCGGGCGTCGTGGACGGTAAGGCCCGAGATACGCTCGAGCGCTCCGAGCGCTTCCTTCTGAGCTTCGCGAAGCTCCTCTTGAAGAGCCTTGACATGCACCTCACGGTCGCCGAGGCCCTGTTCCTTGCGCTCGACCTCGGTCAGTCCAGCTTCAGCCGCGACCTCTTTCTGGATGATGCGCTCCTCGATCTTCGCGATCTGAACCCGACGATCCTGGATCTCCGTCTCGATCTCGCTGCGCAGCTGGACGGCCTGTTCGCGCGCGTCGACCTGTGCCTCGCGGCGGATAGCGTCCGCCTCGCGGCCGGCCTCGGCGAGCAGCCGGTTCCGTTCAGCCTCCGTCGTGCGGACGCGCGAGCTCGAGCGGGCTAGAAGGATCACCGACGCGGCGAAAGCTCCGACGAGGATTCCGATGAGCGCCGCAACAGCCGAGAGCATGAAGGCCTCCGGGGAGGATTCCGTTGTCCGCGGCTTCGCCGCGGTGCTCACACCCGGCAGTCGGCCTGCTCGGCGCGACCGGAGTCTGCCCACGACCGCTACCTCAGGTGGTGGTGCGTCCTCCGCTGTCGACCGATGCCCGGCCGGTGGGGTTGGTCATCGAGGGTTGAAATTGAGTTCATGGATTCAGGAATCGCTTGCGAGCAGGAAAATGCCTGGTGAAGCTCGCTCATCCTAACTCGCCGCCGTCACCTTCCGCAATGACGGCTCTGATCACGTCGTGGGAGAACCCCTTCCCATGCAGGTAGCGAGCGGTCTTCGGCGAGGCTCCGCGGCGTCCGACGATGCGCCGCGCGCGCGCCGTTTCTCCCTCGACGGCCTCGAGTGCGTCGTCGACGAGCTCGCGTGCAACACCCGCCTGCCCTAGGCGCGCACGGATGAGAGCGTCTCCGGCGCCGCGCTCCGCGAGCGATGACGCGCGCGACCGCGCGAAGCGCTCGTCATCCACGAGTCCGTTGCGACGAAGGTTCTCGACCGCCTGCGAGCGGTCGTCGTCCGAGAACCCGCGTGCTCGGAGATGCTGCTCGAGCTCGAGCTCGGTCCGATCTCGATGGTGAAGCGCGCGAAGAGCGCATTCATACGCCTCGTCGGTCATTGCCTCGACTCCCATTTGCACTCCCGATCGAGACGACGTCAGCTCTCGACGGGCACAGCCTCCTCGATCTCTACCTCGACCGCCTCCTCGGAGTGCGGTTGCGACGGGAGCAGTCGGGCGGAGATGATCTGATCCTCTGCAGCCTCGGACTGGATCCGGACGAGGATCTGTTGGACGAGGTCGGGGTTCTCGCTCAGGAACGCCGTGGCGTTTTGTCGCCCTTGTCCGAGCCGGACGTCGTCGAAGCTGAAGTACGAACCCGCCTTCTGGACGACCTTCTTCTCGAGCGCGACGTCGAGGACTGTCCCCTCCCACGGGATTCCGGACCCGTAGATGATGTCGAACTCGGCCTGCTTGAAGGGCGGGGCGACCTTGTTCTTGACGACCTTGACGCGAACACGGTTGCCGAACGCCTCGGCGCCGTCCTTGAGCGTCTCGATCCGGCGGATGTCGAGGCGCACCGAGGAGTAGAACTTGAGCGCACGACCGCCCGGTGTCGTCTCCGGGTTCCCGAACATGACACCGATCTTCTCGCGAAGCTGGTTCGTGAAGATGCAGATCGTGTCCGTGCGATTGAGCGCGCCGGCGAGCTTGCGCAGTGCCTGGCTCATCAGGCGGGCCTGGAGGCCCATATGGGAGTCACCCATCTCGCCCTCGATCTCGGCCTTCGGGACAAGCGCGGCGACCGAGTCGACTGCGACCACGTCGAGAGCACCCGAGCGAATGAGGAGCTCGACAATCTCGAGAGCCTGCTCTCCCGTGTCGGGCTGCGAGACCAGGAGCTGGTCGATGTCGACCCCGATCCGGCGTGCATAGGAGGGGTCCATCGCGTGCTCGACGTCGATGAAGGCACAGATTCCACCGCGCCGCTGCGCCTCGGCCATCGCGTGATAGACAAGCGTCGTCTTCCCCGATGCCTCTGGCCCGAAGATCTCGACGACTCGCCCGCGGGGCAAGCCTCCGATGCCGAGCGCCATGTCGAGCGCCAGCGAGCCGGTCGAGACTGCGCCGACGGAGACCTGGGGACGATCGCTCATCCGCATCACCGACCCCTTGCCGAACTGTCGCTCGATTTGCCCGAGCGCGACGTCGAGAGCTTCCTCACGCTTCATTTCTCATCCTCCCGGCTCTTCATTCCCTAACGACTGTCCTAACGAACACGACTCCACTACCTCGTACCGCGCCCCCGACGGGTGCAGGCGTGAAAGCAAAGCACCCGCGCCGGACGGAGCGAACGAACCGATATCGGTGAGCGGTGGGTCGAGGCGCGGTCGCTCCCGAAACCGCACGACGGTGGCGTGTGGTAGCCACGGGCGCGCCTCTCGCCGGTAGACGCCCGCATTCTCGAGTCGGCGCTGGAGCCGATCGGCGAGCCGTGCCGCCTCCCCACTCGGGTCGGCGAGAACGAGCATGCCGGCCGAGCGAGTCTCCCGGTAGCGCACGGGATCGAGTCGAAACGGCCTCGTCGCGGCCGCTTCCTCCCGAAGGAGGCCCAAGATCGGGCCGAGCGCTGAGCGCGGCTGACTTCCCAGAAAGGCAAGGGTGACATGGAAGCTCGACACGAGCCTTCCACCGCCGAGGTGAAGCTTGCCCCAGGAGACCAGCCCAGCCACGACGTCTTCCGGGAGCTCGAGAGCGAGAAAGAGCCTGAGCCGGTCATCTCCCTCGACGGTACCGTTTGCGCTCACGTCGAAGTGTGTCGGCTCTCCAACAATCGGCGAACAAGGTGAAGCGACGCGGCCGTCGCGCGCCCGCGAACCATCTCTCGGTCGCCGGGCAGCTCGGTGCGGCGCGCCTCCTCCCCGTCCGGGCCGACGGCGTGGACGAAGACGAGACCGACCGGCTTCTCCTCGGTGCCGCCGTCCGGCCCGGCGACGCCCGTCACGGCGACACCGATGTCTGCGCCCAGACGGTTGCGAACACCGTGGGCCATCGCAGCTGCAGCTTCGGCGGAGACGGCGCCGTGGATATCCAAGACCTCCTGCGGAACACCGAGCTCGCTCGCCTTCACCGCATTCGCATAGGCGACGACGCTCCCGCGGAACACGTCACTGGCCCCTGGCACACCCGTCAGCCGCGCGGCAACCATGCCACCGGTGCACGACTCGGCGGTTGCAAGTGTGAGCCCTCGCGCTCGGCAAAGGTCGAGGACGATCTCAGCGATCGTGTGGTCGCTCTCGCTGAAGAAGTGCCTCCCAAGCCGCTCCCGCATGAATCCCACCAAAGCGGTTGCGCGCTCCTCCGAGCCGGGCTCGACGACGACGTCGACGTTGATCTCGAACTCGCGAGCGCAGATCGTGACCTCGACGCCATTCCCGTCCCCTCCGGCGTCGGCGAGCGCCTCCGCGACTGCTGACTCCGGCGTTCCGAAGAAACGAAGAACTCTGCGGTCCCGTGCCGGCGCTCGGTCGAGCACGCGCCGGACAGGCTCCGTCTCGAGGGCGCGCGGCCAGAGCCGGCGAAGCTCGGGCGGAGGACCCGGGAGCACGACGATGACGCATCCGTCTGCGTCGAGGACGACTCCGGGTGCGGTCCCTGCGAGACCGAGCGAGAGAGCACCCTCTGGAAGCGTCGCTTGCTTGCGCACGCCGGTCGTGAAGTCTGCGTAAGGACGCCCGAGACGGTCCGCGATCATCCGCGAGACGCTCTCGATGTCCCGCTCGAGCGCGTCGTCCACCGCGAGTGCGCGGCCCGTCACGCGCGCAACGAGCTCGATGGTGCGGTCGTCGTGCGTGGGCCGAGCCCGCCCGAGACGAGGCACAGATCGGCGGCGAATCCCTGTCGGAAGGCCTGCTCGAGATCCTCTGGCCGGTCGCCGACGATGGTAATCCGCTCGGGCTCGAGTCCGAGCCGTACCGCCTCGGCGGCGAGGAAGGGTCCGTTGCGATCGTCGCGCTCGCCACGGACGAGCTCGCTGCCCGTCACGACGATGGCCGCTCGCGGACGCGTCAAGAGGTCGTGCGGGCGATCCGGCTCGATGTGACGACGAAAGTCGTTCCCACGGGCAGGTCGACTCGGTTGCCGTTGAGGCGCACCGCCACGTTCTGCGGCTCGGCGAGGGCGAGCTGAAGTCGGGCGCCCGCGAACGTCTTCCGCTGGCCTCGCTCGAGCGTCCCGCTGTACAGAAGAGTCCCGGAGGCCGATCCCGTTCGAACTTCCATCCACGAGCCGCCGGTGACCGCACGAACAACTAGCCGAGTCTGCTGCGTTGCGCCCGAGGACTTCTGTTTGACCGGGTTGGCAGCTTGCGACGCGAGTCCCGGAACCGATTCACCTTCCGGTCCACCGAACTTCCACGCGGCGATGACGAGAGCTGTCGCTACCGCAATTGCGAAGAGCGCGAGCACGGCGATTCGTGATTCACGAACTCCGCGGTCTCGGCGCTGAATCGGCACCCGGCGAGAGCGAACTGGCGCGTCCTCTTCGCCGACGGCGAATCGCGTGTTGTACTCGTCGACGAACGGCTGCCCGTCGAGCCCGAGGGCATCCGCATACGAGCGCAGGAAGCCGCGGATGTACGTGGGCGCGGGCAGGATGTCGAAGCGCTCGTCCTCGAGCGCACGGAGATACTTCGGCCGTATCTTCGTCCGTTCCTCGAGCTCAGGAAAGTCGAGATCCTGGCGCAGTCGGGCCTCACGGAGGCTGGAGCCGATGTCGAACATGAGCCCGACAGTGTAGAGGCTGCCGCCGAGCCGGCCCTCGCGTCACCGCAGAGCGACCTCCACGCGCTCGAGTCCCCAGATCACGAAGGCAGGCGTTCGCCTCGGATCGGCGGTGAGATCGAGGCCGGGGCAGCGCTCGACGAGCGCACCCAAGCTCGCTTCCAGCTCGATACGGGCAAGCGGCGCCCCGATGCAGACGTGTATCCCGCCGCCGAAGCTGATGTGATCGACGGCGTTCGCGCGGCCGACGTCGAAGGCGTCGGGCTCGGAGAAAACGCGGGGATCGCGGTTCGCCGCGCCGAACAGAAGCGCGATCTTCTCGCCACGCGGGATACCGACGCCTGCCACTTCGACGCCCTCTTCGAGCACCCAGCGCTCGAAGAGCTGCAACGGTGGGTCATACCGAAGGAGCTCCTCGATCGCGACGGCCACAGGCACTGATCCTTCGACCAGCCTCTGCCATTGCCCTCGATGCTGCATGAGCGCGCGAATCCCGTTCCCCAGCGTGTTCACCGTCGCCTCGTGCCCCGCGTTCAGAAGAACGATCACCGTCGAAATGATCTCGGCGTCGCTCAGGCGCTCGCCGTCGACGCGAGCCCCGACGAGGCCGGACACCAGATCGTCGCGCTGAGTTCGCCGACGCTCTGCGATCAGATCGAGCACGTAGTCGCGGAACGCGGCGGCCGCGGAGTTCGCCAGGACGGCCTGCTCGTCGGTCGTGTCGAGCTCGTACATCTTCACCATCGCGTGTGACCAGTCGAGGAGGTCGCGCTGATTGTCGAGCGGTACGCCGAGCAAGTGACTGATGAGGCCGATCGAATACGGCTGCGCGAAGTCGTAGAGAAGGTCCATCGTGCCCCGGGCAACGAACGCGTCGAGGAGCTCGTGGGCGAAGCGCGTCGCAGGCTCCCGCATCGCCTCGACGCTCCTCGGCGTGAATGCCTGGGAAACGAGCTTTCGTATGCGCGTGTGATCGGGCGGCTCGAGCCAGAGCAGGCTCCAGCGCTCGACGTCCCAGAACGCCTTCCATTGCGGGTCGAGTACCTCTGCGCGGAACTCGGCAGTCGTACCGACATGCCGGAAGTTGCGGCCGAGCCGGCGATCCTTCAGACATGCGCGGACGTCGGCGTGGCGCGTTACGAACCAGCGCTCGAGCAGCTCGTGATGGAGCACCGGCGTCGTCTCGCGAAGCTCGGCGAGCACCGGATACGGGTCGGCGAGAAACGCAGGGGACGTGGGGTCGAAGTCCACCAGCTACTCGCGCGAGCCGACGTACTCGAGGAGCCCGTAGACGCCGAGAGCGACGACACCTGCGGCCGCCATGCACAGCCCGACGATCCCGAGAACCCGGCCGGCCGAGGCGAGGCCGACGCGCCCCTCTCCCCCGAGGATCAACCCGCTCCGCATCCGAGCCCGTCGCGCGAGTGCGAGCGAGACGAGTCCCAGCGCCGCAGCAACCGGGATCACGAGCCCGGCATGCAGGAGCTCATAGCGCTCGCTGAAGCGTGTCACGTAAATCCCCACCGGGAGCGTCGCGACCGAGGTGACGCCCGCGAGGAGCGAGCCCCAGGCGGAGCCGTTCCGCGTCGCCCCCACGCTACTGCTTGACGTACGGGCGGCCATCGGCAGCCGGCGGGATCGAGCGGCCAACGACGCCGGCGACGACGACCAGGGTAACCACGTACGGGAGCGCTCGGAAGAGCGTTGTCCACGCGGCATCCGCGCCGTACGCGCCCGGTAGGCGGAGCGCGAGGGCCTCCGAGAACCCGAAGAGAAGGCACGCGACAAAGGCGCCGAACGGCCGCCACCTCCCGAAGATGACCGCAGCCAACGCGATGAAGCCGCGACCGGCAGAGAGATTCTCGCTGAACGAGTGCGTGATCCCGTTCGAGAGGTAGACGCCGCCGAGGCCCGCGAGCGCGCCGGAGAGCACGACGGCGATGTATCGCACCCCGTAGACCGAGATGCCGACGGTGTCGGCGGCCCTCGGATGCTCGCCCACGGACCGAAGCCGCAGCCCGACCCACGTTCGGAAGAGCGTGATGTGCGTCAGAAGGACGAATACGAGGGCCACCCAGATCAGCACATGCAAGTCGCCGATCACGGGCCCGAGGAAGAACACGTCCTCGACCCATGGGATGGAGATCGACGGAATCGTCGATACGTCCCCCGGCGTGCCCTGGTCGGTGTAGACCTCGATGAACATGTAGCTGGTGATGCCGAGCGCGAGGAAGTTCACCGCGAAGCCGCTGATGATCTGATCGGCACGGAGGTGAATCGAGACGAATGCATGCACGAGCGCGAGGCTCGCGCCTGCGGCGACTCCACAGAGGATGCCGTACTCCCACGACCCCAACTTGTCCGCGCTCGTCTTCGGCGCGCTCGTCAACGGCACCGCGGCGCGCAACATCCCTCCGGACGTCTTCGAGATCCCCGAGCAGGCCGGCAACCTCAGCCTGACCATCCAGGCGCTCGTGCTGCTGTTCATCGGCGCCGATCTCGTGATCCTCTATCTTTGGGCCAAGGCGGGGCAGAAGCTCCACGTCAGCCGGAGCTCCCCGCTGTGAGCGTGGGGGTGGCCGCGATCGAGCGCGCTGGGCTCGACCGTCTGGCCTTGTCGCGGGTTCTGGGCTGGCTGGGCATCGGGCTCGGTGTTCTCGCGTTCTGGCTGACACTGCCACCAGTGACGGCGCGCTCCCCCGTCGTCCCGTTCGTCGTGGGAGGCGTTGGCGTTGCGGCGGGCCTGTGGGCAGCGACGCCCCTCACATATGCGGCGCTGGGCGGGATCTTCTCGGAGCGGAGCGGCGTTGTGAACATCG
>JBCKBY010000022.1:0-24911 GCA_038910715.1 Gaiellaceae bacterium | reverse complement strand
GTCGCGACCGATGAGTATCGACCTCGACCGCTTTCGCAGCGCGCTCGAGGCCGAGCAGGCCCGGCTTCGGCACGCTCTGGCGGTGGTAAACCACGAGGGCTCGCTGATCGAAGAGTCGGGAGACCTCGCGGTCGGCTCGGGCGACCACATCGCGGACAGCGCGACGGACACGTTCATGCGTGAGCTCGACGAGGGCCTCGAGGAGAACGCCGAGCACCTTCTCCAGGAGATCGAGGGCGCGCTTCGCCGGATCGACGACGCCACCTACGGAATGTGCGTCGCGTGTGGTCGCCCCATCGGTGAGGAACGTCTCGAAGCCGTTCCGTACGCGACACTTTGCATCGACGACAAGCGCGCGCAAGAGCAGCCATGAGCAACGCTCGCCGTCGGCTCGCGTTCGCCAGCGAAGAGGCGTCGGAAACCATGTTTCCCCCTGAAGCCCCTTTCTTCTTGAGAACCTGGGGAACCTCCCGGTTCCCCACACCCCTCCACGCCCATAGGCTGAAAGTCGGCCGATGAGCGAACCCGTGCGGACGGAGCCCTCGATGGTCGACGTCCGAATCGGATCGACTGCGAACGCGCTCCGGCCGATATCGAGCGCCGAGCGCTCGCTTGCCGCCGGCTCCGCCCAGTGGTTTGCGCTCCTCGTGGTCGCCGGAGCGGCGATCGTGGCCGACCAGGTCACGAAGCAGGTCGTCGGACGCACTCTCACCCTGGGGGACAGTGTCGACATCATCGGCCCGTTCTCGATCCACCACGTTCAAAACTCCGGAATCGCCTTCGGGCTGTTCGCGAGCCGCACGGTGCCGGTGATTGCGGTGACGGCGATCGCAGTAGGCCTCATGCTGTGGTTCTTCGCACGTTCCGGAAAGCGTCACGCGGTGCTCCCCGTCGCGCTTGGGCTCGTCGTCGGAGGGAGCATCGCGAACCTGATCGATCGCATGCGCCTTGGGCACGTCACCGACTTCCTCGACCTGGTCGCATGGCCTGCGTTCAACCTCGCGGACACGTTCATCGTCGTCGGAGTCGCCATTCTCTTCGGCGCGCTGGTGCTCGCCGACCGATCGCACCGCCTGCACGGTGCACGCGATGGCGACGCTTCGCTTCAACGTCGCTGACGAGGACGCTGGGTCGCGCCTCGACCGAGCGCTCGCAGCACGCACCGAGATCGCGTCTCGCTCCGTCGCCGAACGCCTCTTGAAGGAGAGCGCCGTGTTCGTTGACGGCGTTGTTCGGCCGAAGAGCCATCGGCTCGAGGCCGGATCGGTGATCGAGGTCGAGTTTCCCGCCGCGTCTGAGGGCCTGGAACCGCAGCCGGCGACAGTGCCGGTGCTATTCGAGGACGAGCACCTCGTCGTC
This sequence comes from Gaiellaceae bacterium, assembly GCA_038910715.1. Classification (GTDB taxonomy): domain Bacteria; phylum Actinomycetota; class Thermoleophilia; order Gaiellales; family Gaiellaceae; genus GMQP-bins7. The sequence goes on along the minus strand of JBCKBY010000022.1, from coordinate 23,552 downwards.
GTTGACAAGCCGGCCGGGCTGACCGTGCACCCGGGCGCGGGAGCTCGCTCGGGGACGCTAGCGGGACAGCTTTTGACCCTCGGCGCTCGAGGCGGTGATGACCCCGATCGGCCGGGCATCGTCCACCGGCTCGATCGCGAAACGTCGGGACTCCTCGTCGCTGCGCGATCCGAGCTGGCGCACGCGGCGTTGCAGCACGCGATCCGCCGGCGCGAGGTCGAGCGACGATATCTGGCTCTCGTCCGAGGACGGCCTCGGTCGCGCACGGGCAGGATCGACGCTCCCATCGGCCGTGATCGCCGCGATCCGACGAGGCGGTCGCTCGATACGGACGAGCCTCGCGATGCCGTGACGCACTTCGAGGTCCAGGAGACCTTGGCGGAACACGCACTGCTCGACGTGCGCCTCGAGACGGGTCGAACGCACCAGATACGGGTCCACCTGGCCGCGATCGATCTGCCGGTCTCGGGAGATCCGCAGTACGGCGTCCGCGGTGATCTGGGGCTCGAGCGGCAGTTCCTGCACGCGCATCAGCTCCGGTTCCGGCATCCCGTGACGGGAGCGGACATCGCTCTCGAGTCGGAGCTCCCGCCGGAGTTAGACGAGGCTCTCGCACGGGCGCGCACGTTGTAGGGCCGGACATGCCCGGCCCGGGTGAGGCAAGTCTCGCCCCTACGGCTACAATCCGGCGGTTCCGTTCCTTCGACCCGGCGAATCTGCCGAGGCGGGGGTGCCGTGGCTCTGCGCGCGGTTCCGCCCGGCCCGCCGGTGAATCACTCTGTCAACCACCCAGAAAGGGGCTGATCACGTGTCAGTCGTCACTATGCGGGAGCTGCTGGAGGCCGGCGTCCACTTCGGTCATCAGACGCGCCGCTGGAATCCCAAGATGCGCCGCTACATCTTCGGCGAGCGTGGTGGGATCTACCTCATCGACCTCACGAAGACCCTCGAACTGCTCGAGGAGTCGTACGAGTTCGTACGGAACGTCGCCGATCGTGGGGGGACGGTTCTCTTCGTCGGCACGAAAAAGCAAGCGCAAGATGCTGTCAAAGAGCACGCCACGCGCGTCGGGATGCCGTACGTGAATCATCGGTGGCTCGGCGGCCTCCTCACGAACTGGCGCACCATCTCGGAGCGAATTACGTATCTGCACGATCTCCGTCGGCTGAAGACAGACGGACAGCTCGACCTCCTGCCGTCGAAGGAGCGCATCGGGATGGAGGCCGATCTCATAAAGCTCGAGGCGAACCTCGGCGGCGTGGCGGACATGAAGCGTCAGCCGGACGCGGTCTTCGTCATCGACATGAAGAAGGAGCAGCTCGCGGTTCGCGAAACGCAGCGTCTTGGCGTTCCCGTGATTGGGCTCGTGGACACGAACGCCGATCCAGGCGAGGCGAACTTCGTGATCCCGGGCAACGACGACGCGATTCGCTCATGCAACCTCGTGGCCCGTGTGCTCGCGGACGGAATCGCGGCGGGGAAGACGAAGGTCACTGTAGCCGAGCTCGTCGTCGAGCAAGAGGATGAGACACCAGGCGAGGAGTCAGCAGAGGCGGCCGTCGACCCGGAGCCCGAGCCTGAGCTGGAGCCGGCAGCTGCCGTCGCGGAAGGCAGTGAGGGCGAGTGAGCACCACGATCAGCGCCTCTCTCGTCAAGGAGCTCCGCGATCAGACAGGTGCGGGGATGATGGACTGCAAGCGCGCACTCGAGGAGACGGAGGGTGACGTCGAGGCCGCCCGCGTTCTCCTGCGCGAGCGCGGTATGGCCTCTGCGGGCAAGCGAGCAGGACGAGCTACGACAGAAGGTCTCGTCGGGTTCATCCTGGACGGCAACACGGGGTCGATCGCCGGTGTCGGCTGCGAGACGGAGCCTGTCTCGAAGAGCGACGAGTTTCAGGCGTTTGCAGAGAAGGTGCTGCAGGCGCTGCACGCGGACGAGCAAGGAGTGGTGGAGAGCTTTGAGCAGGAGCGCGTGGAGCTGATCGCCAAGCTGGGAGAGAACATCGTGATCGTTGGCGCAGAGCGCTTCGACGCACCCGACGAGAACGTGGTTGCGGGCTACACGCATCCGCCGGCAAACAAGATCGGCGTCCTCGTGGAGCTCGGTGGGGGCTCGTCCGACCTGGCCCGTCAGATCGCCATGCACATCTCATTCGCCGCACCTGAGTGGACGACGCGCGAGGACGTCCCCGCCGAGACCGTGAGCTCAGAGCGCGCTATCTTCCTGAACTCGGACGAGGTGCAGTCGAAGCCCGAGCCGGCCCGTGAGAAGATCGTGGACGGCATGCTCGGCAAACGCTTCTTCGCTGCGACCCCTGGCGGCGTACTCGTAGATCAACCCTGGATCCACGATCCGTCGAAGACGGTCGGGCAGGCGCTCCAAGAGGCCGGCGCTTCAGTTGCGCGGTTCGCGAGGATCTCGGTCGCAGGCTCATGAGCACGAGTGCCGACGAGGTCGCGCCAGAGACTGAGGCCGTCGCCGGCTCGTCGTTTCGCCGCGCTCTGCTGAAGCTCTCGGGCGAGGCACTCCTTGGAGATCGCGAGTACGGGATCGATCCACGGACGGTCGTCGCGATCAGCGAGGAGATCGTCGCCGTTCACGAGGCGGGTACCGAGCTCGCCGTCGTCGTCGGCGCGGGAAATATCTATCGGGGAATGGCTGCCGCTGCGGAGGGCATGGACCGCGCGACGGCCGACTACGCGGGGATGCTCGCCACCCTCCTGAACGCACTCACGCTTCAGGACGCCCTCGAGCGCCTCGGCATTCATACGCGTGTTCAGTCGGCGATCGCGGTCTCGGAGGTCGCCGAGCCGTACATCCGGCGCCGCGCGATCCGCCATCTGGAGAAGGGCAGGATCGTGATCTTCGCTGCGGGCACCGGCAACCCGTTCTTCACCACGGACACGGCTGCAGCGCTGCGCGCGCTCGAGATCGGAGCGGGGGGGATCCTGATGGCCAAGAACGCCGTGAAAGGTGTCTACGACGGTGACCCCCGCGAGGATGCGAACGCGCAGTTTCTCCCGGAGCTGACGCATCTCGAGGCAATCGAGCGTGGCCTCAAGGTCATGGACACGACTGCTCTCTCGCTGTGCATGGACAACCGGCTGCCGATCTACGTCTTCGAGCTCGCAAAGGGCAACATCCGCCGAGTCGCGGCCGGCGAGCGAGTTGGAACGATCATCTCGACCCCGTAGGTAGCAAGGAGGACGAATGGCTGCAATCGAGGAGTTCCTTGCCGATGCGAAGCGGCGCATGGACAAGTCGATCGAGACCACGCACCACGAGTTCAACTCGATCAGAACGGGACGCGCCTCTCCGGCGCTCCTCGATCGAATAGTCATCGACTACTACGGCACGCCGACGACGCTCAAGAGCCTGGCGTCGATCGCTGCGCCCGAGCCGCGGCTGCTCACGGTTCAGCCCTTCGATCCCAGTTCGATGAAGAGCATCGAGCGCGCGATACAGGAGTCGGACCTCGGGCTGACCCCGTCGAACGACGGGAAGATCATTCGTCTTCCGATCCCGACCCTCACCGAGGAACGGCGCAAAGACCTTGTCAAGGTCGTCCGCCGCGTCGCCGAGGACGGCAAGGTCGCGACCCGGAACGTCCGTCGCGACGTGATGCAGCACCTGCGCGAGCTCGTGACCAACGGCGACGTCGGAGACGACGAGGAGCGGCGTGCCGAGCAGCAGGTGCAGAAGATCACCGACGAGCACACGAAGTCGATCGACGACCTCTTGAAGGTAAAAGAGGCCGAGATCATGGAGGTTTGACCGCTGGCGGAGGACGCTCCAGCGGCGGCAAGAAGCGTTGCGGTGATCATGGACGGGAACGGGCGCTGGGCGGCGGCGCGCGGACTACCCGTCGCTGAAGGGCACCGGGAAGGAGCGCGGGCACTCCGGCGAACGGTCGAGGCGGCGATCGACCTCGGCGTCGAGTCACTCGCCGTATACGCGTTCTCGACGGAGAACTGGGCACGGCCGCCTGACGAGGTCGAGTCGATCATGGAGCTCATGGATGAGACGATCGATCGCGAGCTGCCCGATCTCGCAAAGCAAGGTGTTCGCTCCCGCTTCTTCGGGCGCCGCGATCGCGTCCCCCAGGCCTTGCAGGAGAAGATGGCGCGCCTCGAGGCCGAGACGGCGCACAACGATCGACTGAGCCTCTGGATCGCCTTCGATTACGGGAGTAGGGCCGAGATCGTCGATGCGGCTCGCCGGCTGCTGGAAGATGGGGTCAGACCCCAGGACGTGTCTGAAGAGGACGTAGCCGCGCGGCTGTACGCACCGGAGCTTCCGGACCCCGACGTTGTCATCCGCACGTCGGGTGAACAGCGCATCTCGAACTTCCTCCTCTGGCAGTCGGCGTACTCCGAGCTCGTATTCGACGAGACGCTGTGGCCGGACTTCGGGGAGGAGCGGCTCCGATCCGCACTCGAGGAGTACGCGCAACGGGCGCGCCGGTACGGAGCCCGATGAGCAACCCTCGCCTTCGGCTCGCGTTCGTGGGGGAAACCATGTTTCCCCCACGTGCCCCCTTCGTCGTGAAAACGTGGGGAACCTCCCGGTTCCCCACACTCCTCCACGCTCATAGGCCGGACGCCGGCCTATGAGCTCCCTGGCGTCTCGCATCATCGTCGCTCTCGTGTTGCTGCCGCTGGTCATCGGGCTGGCCTATCGCGGCGGCTGGTGGCTCTTCGGGCTCACGCTCGTCGGCGGTCTCATCGCTCTTCACGAGTTGTACGCCATGGCTCGTGACCTTCGGCCGCTCGTGCTCGGGGGCTACCTCGGGTTCGTGCTGACGCTGGTCGGCTTCCAGCTCGGCGACCTCGCGTGGATGCTCGCCGGGATCCTGTCGACGTTCGTTTTCGCGTTCGTCGTCTACGGACTCGCGGACATTCGCGGATCCGCCACGACGTCCTTTGGCGTGACACTGCTAGGTGTCGTGTGGGTGGGAGCGGGGCTGGGCTTCCTCTTGCTGATCAGCGACATCCCGGAGTTCGGCTTCTGGGCAGTGATGGCCGTGCTTTTCACCGTCTTCGCCGCGGACACGGGAGCCTTTTTCGTGGGCCGCACGTTCGGGCGCCACAGAATGGCACCGGCGATCTCGCCGGCCAAGTCGTGGGAGGGCCTGGTGGGCGGGTTCGTCGCCGCGATCGCGATTGCGTTCGTGATCCTCTACAAGGATCGCGACGACTTCTTGTCCATCCCAGAGATACTTGCGTTCGGCGCAGCGGTTGCTCTCGCCTCGGTGCTCGGCGACCTCTTCGAATCAGCGGTGAAGCGCGATCTCACCGTGAAGGACTCGGGACGGCTGCTCGGCGGTCATGGTGGGATGCTCGATCGCCTCGATTCACTCCTCTGGGCCGGACCAGCCGCGTACTACGTGATCCTGGCGTTCGGGCACGCATAGCCTTGTCTGAACACGTCCACCGTTAGCCTTCCGACATGGCGGAGAGGCGAATCGCGCTGCTCGGGGCGACCGGCTCCATCGGGGCGCAGGCACTCGAGGTGATCGCGGCGAATCCTGCGCTGTCCGTGTGCGCGCTCTCCTCACGCTCTCAGCCCCTCGACGAGCTCGCCGACGAGAACCGCGTCGAGCACGTGCAGGTCGGCGGCGACCTGACCGAGCTCCTGGAGGCGTCGGAGCCCGACCTCGTGCTCAATGCGGTCGTCGGTTTCGCAGGCGTCGGAGCGACCCTCTGGGCGCTCGAGCACGGCGTGGTGCTCGCGCTCGCCAACAAGGAGAGCCTCGTCGCGGCGGGCGACCTTGCCATCGCCGCCTGGAAGCGGGGAGGAGGACTCCTCCTGCCTGTGGACAGCGAGCACTCGGCGGTGTTCCAGTGCCTCGAAGGACGCGCGCCCGAGACGGTCGAGTCCGTTGTCCTCACCGCGTCCGGTGGCCCGTTCAGAAACCGATCACTCACGGATCTCGAGTCAGTGACGGTGGACGAGGCGCTTGCTCATCCGACCTGGTCCATGGGGCCGAAGATCACCATCGACTCGGCGACGCTTGCAAACAAAGGGCTCGAGCTGATCGAAGCCCACTTCCTCTTCGGCATCGAGTACTCAAGGATCGAGGTCGTCGTGCACCCGACCTCCGTCGTGCATGCGATCGTTCGCTTCCGCGACGGTGCGGCTCTTGCGCATCTCGGATACCCGGACATGCGCGTTCCCATCTCTTTCGCTCTCACCTTCCCCGATCGCGGACCCACCGCGATTCGCCCGCTCGACTTCTCGGCTGGGATGACGCTCGAGTTCGAGCCGCCCGATCCGGTGCGTTTCCCGCTCGTCCCGCTGGCACGAGAGGCCGGCGAACGGGGAGGAACCTACCCTTGCGCGTTCAACGCCGCCAACGAAGTGGCGGTTGCGGCCTTCCTAGAGGGAAAGATCGGCTTCCTCGACATCGCGGCGCTCGTCGCGGACGCTCTCGAGCGCGTCGGCGGGGCAGCTGCGCGCGATCTCTTCGAGCTCATCGAGGCCGACCGAGATGCTCGACGCTTCGCGAGCGAAAGGTTGGCAGCCGCTTGAGTTTCTTCATCGCCATCCTGGGTCTCGCGCTTCTGATCTTCGTGCACGAGGCCGGACACTTCTTTGCGTCGCTCGCCGTCGGGTTGCGTCCGCGCAAGTTTTATGTCGGGTTTCCGCCGCCGCTCGTGCGCAAGACCCGAAAGGGAATCGAGTACGGAATCGGCACGATCCCGCTCGGCGGCTTCGTGAGCATCCCCGGTATGCATCGTCCGATCCCGCACGATGCCGAGCGGCGGTTCTCGCGCGCTGTGGCGGAGGCGCCTCCGCTCGCAGGCCCGGTCGATCGTGTCAAGCGTTCGCTCGACACCGAGGACTTCGCGGGCACACTCGACGAGCTGAACGAGCTCGAGCAGGCGCTTCGGACGCGACAGCTCAGTCCGGGCGCTCAGGCCGCTGCCGAGAAGGGTCTGACGGAGCTTCGTGACGCCCTCGGGCCCGACGCCTATTGGAAGGCGCCGACCTGGCGGCGGCTCGTCGCCATCACTGCAGGGCCAGCCGCAAATGTGGCACTCACGATCGTTGTCTTCACGTTCCTTTTCATGACGGTCGCCGGCAACGCGACCTCGACGGTCGCAGTGATTTCTCCGGAGCTCGAAGCCGGCGTCGAGTCGCCTGCGCAGGTGATCGGGCTCCGGCCGGGGGATCGCATCGTGGCCATCAACGGCACCCGAGTCGTCGCGGACGAGATAGCCGACACCATCGCGGGATCGCAAGGTAAGAAGCTCGACCTGACCGTTGTCCGCGAGGGGCAGGAGCTTGAGCTCGGCCCGGTGTCGCCGCAACTCGTCGACGACCGGTATCGGCTCGGCTTCGGGCTCGAAGGGGAGGGTCTCGGACTCTTCCCATCGGTCGTGCGCGCGTTCGAGGTCACCGGTCTCGTCGCGAAAGAGATCGTCAAGTCGCTCGGGCGGCTCGTCACGGGCGACGGACGCGATCAGATCTCGAGCCCGATCGGAATCACGCAGGCGTCGTCGGATGCCGTGCAGCAAGGCGCGGAGAGCTACCTCTGGGTGCTCGGGCTGATCTCCTTGTCGCTCGCCCTCCTGAACCTCCTGCCACTGCTACCGCTCGACGGAGGCCATATCCTCTTCGCCCTCATCGAAGGCGCCCGTGGACGTTTCGTGAAGCGTGAGATCTACGAGCGCGTCTCGGTCGTGGGCCTGGCGGTCGTGCTGCTTCTCTTCTTCGTCGGTCTCTCGAACGACATCGGCCGGCTGTCGTAAAGCCGTGGCTACGCTCTAGCTGTGGCGAGCAAGGTTCAGATTCACGTCGGGAACGTGGCTATCGGTGGTGGTGCGCCGGTGGCGGTGCAGTCGATGACGCTGACGAAGACGCACGACGTCGCCGCGACAACCGCACAGATCGCGGCCCTCGCCTCTGCGGGCTGCGAGATCGTGCGGGTTGCGGTGCCGAAGAACGAGGACGCGGCGGCGCTGCCGCTCATCGTCCGGCTCTCGCCGATCCCGGTCATTGCTGACATCCACTTCAACGCTTCGCTCGCGCTGAAGGCGATCGATGCCGGTGTGGCTGCCGTGCGGATCAACCCGGGCAACATCGGCGGGCCTGACAAGGTCGAGCAGGTCGTGACCGCCGCGAAGAAGGCGGGGATCGCGATGCGCATCGGCGCGAACTCCGGCTCGTTGCCGAAGCACCTCGAATCGCTCGCGCAGCAAGATCAGGCCGAGGCACTCGTTGCGTCGGCGCTCGAGGAAGTCGAGCTCCTGGAGAAACTGGACTACCGCGAGTTCAAGATCTCCGTGAAGGCGACCCACGTGCCGACGATGATCCGCGCCTACCGCATGCTCGCGTCGAAGGTGCCCTATCCGCTGCACCTGGGTGTGACCGAGGCGGGGACGGAGTTCGCCGGCGGGATCAAGAGCGCCGTCGGGATCGGCACCTTGCTCGCGGACGGCATCGGCGACACGCTTCGCGTCTCCCTCACCGCCGATCCCGTGAAGGAGATCGAGGTCGGGTGGGAGATCCTGAAAGCGCTCGGGCTGCGAGAGCGGGGGCCGGTGATGATCGCCTGCCCCTCGTGCGGGCGCGACAACGTCGGCGTCGAGAACCTCGCGCTCGTCGTCGAGGAACGGCTCCGTTCCTACTCCGAGGCTGTCGAGGTCGCGGTCATGGGCTGCGCCGTGAACGGTCCCGGCGAGGCGGGTGACGCGGACTTCGGAATCGCCGGCGGGCGCGATGTCGGGTTCATCTACGCGCACGGGCGCGTCCTCAAGAAAGTGTCCTCGGAGACCCTCGTCGACGAGCTCTTCGTCGAGATCGACCGCTGGCTGGCGGACGGGATGAAGCGGCCGAAGCGGCTGAAGATGGCGAAGCCGGCTGCGCTCGCGATGGCCGAAGCCTCGCTCATTCCTATGGGCGACTCACCGTAGGCGCCTGGCGTACCGGGCCCTCGACTCCACCCGCGATGGAGGCGACGCAAGCGTCGTCCCTACGAATAGGCTCTTCCTTCGATGATCGCCCGCCAGTCCCGACTCTTCATCCCGACGCTGCGCGAGGCGCCCGCCGACGCGGAGGCGGTTTCGCACAAGCTGCTCGTGCGCGGTGGCTACATCCGCCAGGTGGCCGCGGGCGTGTGGACGTTTCTCCCATTGGGCTGGCGTGTGCACCAGAACGTCGTCCAGATCATCCGCGAGGAGATGGACGCGATCGGCGGTCAGGAGATGCTCATGCCCGTACTGACGCCGCTCGAGCTCTGGCAGCACACGAAGCGCGATCACATCCAGGAGGTCTTTCGCCTTCAGGACCGCGCCGGACGTGAGTACGTGCTCCCGATGACGCACGAGGAGACGGTGACGTTTCACGCGAAGGAGATCGCGAGCTATCGACAGCTGCCGCAACTCCTCTACCACTTCGCGATCAAGGAGCGCGACGAGCCGCGCTCGCGTGGCGGGCTCTTGCGCTTGCGCGAGTTCATCATGAAGGACGCGTACTCGTTCGATCGCGACGAGGCGGGCCTCGACGTGGCCTTCCGCAATAACGACGCGGCGTATCGCCGGATGTTCGACCGGGCGGGTGTCGAGTACTCGGCAGTACAGGCCGAGTCCGGGATGATGGGCGGCAAGGAGTCGATCGACTTCCTCGCGCCCTCGGGCTCGGGTGAGAACACGCTCGTCACGTGCGAGAACGGCGACTACGCGGCGGATCTCGAGATCGCGCGCGGTATCCCTCGCAAACCGGACTTCCCTGCGACTCACGATACGCCGAAGGAGGTCGCGACTCCCGGAGTGACGACGATCGAGGCGCTCGCCCGACAACTGGGCATCGATGCTGCGGCGACGTCGAAGGCGATGCCCGTGATGAGGACGGACGGACAGCCCGTGCTCGGGCTCGTGCGTGGCGACGACCGCCTTTCTGAGCCGAAGATGCTGGGAGCTCTCGGAAGCGACTATCGTCCTGCCACCGGCGAGGAGATCCGCGCAACGTTTGGAGCGGGCGGGGGCTCGCTCGGGCCGGTGGGCATCGAGATCGACGTGGTCGCAGACGAGGCGCTTCGCGACGGGCACTTCGTCGCGGGCGCAAACCGCGACGGCTGGCACCTCCTGGGCGTGGAAGCCGGCCGCGACTATGCACCGCGCTTCGCCGACATCAGAGAGGCGCGCGAGGGCGATCGCTGCCCCACGTGCGGCGGTGAGCTTCATTTCCAGACGGCAATCGAGGTCGGGCACATCTTCAAGTTCGGCTCCCGCTACTCGGAGCCGCTCGGCGCGTCGTTCCTCGACGAGGACGGGATTGAGAAGCCGTTGATCGGCGGCAGCTACGGAGTGGGGCCTGCGCGGGTCATGGCCGCGGCGGTCGAGCAGCACCACGACGAGAACGGGATCGTCTGGCCTTCGTCGATCGCGCCGTACGACGTCCACGTGCTCTCCCTTGACGGAGGCTCCGACGACGTGAGAGCGCGCGCCGAGGAGCTTGTCGCGGAGCTCGGGGGTGCGGGTCTCGACGTGCTCTACGACGACAGGGACGAGCGGCCCGGCGAGAAGTTCGCCGACGCCGATCTCATCGGCTGCCCTGTGCGCGTGATCGTCGGGAAGAAGACTCTGGACGACGGCGCCGCCGATGTCCGGCGCCGCGACGGATCGTCCGAGCAGCGCGTGGCGATCGCAGACGTGCTGAAATGGGTCCGGCAAGGTTGATGGCGAAGCGGCGGAAATACAGCGAAGAGCACTTCGGCCCGACGATCGAGCGGCTGATGATCGAGACGGGCACCACATACAGGGGCCTCGCGGACAAGGCCGATCTCTCCGCCGGCTATCTCAATCACATCGTCCACGGGAACCGGCCCGTCCCTTCGAACGACGTGATCGCTCGCATCGCCGTGGCGCTCGGCGTCGAGGCGGAGCACTTCCGCGAGTACCGCATACGCGTCATCACCGAGAAGCTCGAGCAGATGCCCGAGCTGATCGATCGCCTGTACAAGCGCTTGGCCTGAGAGCGGCTAAAGTGTCGGTCGCCACGGGGCGTGGCGCAGCCTGGTTAGCGCGCTGGTCTGGGGGACCAGAGGTCCCGAGTTCGAATCTCGGCGCCCCGACTGAGGAAACCGCTGGGCTGCGGTGGTCTCGCTCCCGCCGCGCGTACGGCGTTGTTCCCCCGCAGCCGTGAAGAGTGACTCACGGCGGGAGAGATCGCTCGTGAGGAACGGTTGACGAAGTGCCTCCACCGGAGTAGCTTTCTACCGTCTTGGGCGCCAACGGGGCGTCCACTAACGGGGGAGGTAGGTAGTGGGCAAGAAGCGATTGCTCGCGGTTGCGGTCTGTGCTGCCGCCGTTGCGGGGTTTAGTGCTAACGCCGCTCTCGCTGGTGAAGTAACTGGAAGCGGTGAGAACGCAGATCAAAACCAAGGTAAGTCGTGGTGCTCCTTCTCTGGGCTGAATGACGACCCAACTGGCTCGGATCCAGCGAACGGCCCCGGCGGTCAATCACAGTCCTACGGGCAGGAGAACAAGCTGGGTCTCGTCGATCCGAGCGGTAACAAGTTTGTCCATCCGGGCACCTTCTGCAACCCGAACAAGACACCGCTTCCTCCGCAGCCGAACAGAGATAAGTGAAGTCTCGGTTGGCCCCGACGCTTGGTGTCGGGGCCAACCTCATCTCCCCATCCCGACGTATCCGCTTGAAACAGCACGGCCGCGAAGGACGGGGTCTCGTGACCCGTTCGTGACTCAAACGCCGCGAAACGAGGCGACGGAACGACGCGAGTTTCGACCCCGAGTGTTCCGCAAACCGTTCGCTGAAGCCACTTTTGCGCCATCCGAGGTCGTCTTCGGCCACGACACTGAGTTAGTCGACCCGTCTCGTGCCTCACAATCGGCTCGTGGGCGCCTCCTCTGGTCCTTCTTCTGGTGGCGCGCGGGCCGCCTCGGGAAGCGATCGAGTCCGCTGGTGACGTTTCAGCTTCGCCAGATGGTCTATGGTGGAGGCGACCGGTCAGCAGAGGGAGGGGGCAAGATGACCGCAGCGATTCGCGCGTTCTTCGTGCTGGTGGGGTCTCGGCGCTCGCCGTCGTGGTGTTGCTCATCGTCGCCAGCGCTATCTGACGAAAACGAGCGGACTGCCTCGAACCGAACACCGTAGACAGAAAACGAACCGTTACGGCCACTTCGGCGAAGATGCGGTAGTGCGCCGCCCAACGCTCGTCTTCGTCGTCGTCTCCGCATGGACCGTCGGCGGCCTCTGGCTGGACTCGAAGGTCGGCGGTACGGGCCAGCTCGCGCTCGGCGCGCTGACCGCAGGCGTGCTCGCTGCGCTTCTCGCGATTCAGCCGTCGACGATACGCCTGCAGGCGCTCGCCGTCGTTGCGATCGCGACGCTCGGGGAGGTCGTCGGCTCGCTCGTCTGGGGCCTCTATGGCTATCGCCTCGAGAACCTGCCGGCGTTCGTCCCGCCGGGGCATGGGCTCGTCTACCTCGGCGGGTTCGCACTCGCCGTGCTCGTGCGTGCGCGGCCCAATGCGCTCCTCGGCGTCGCGGCGGGTGGTGCAGCCGTCTGGGGAATCGCCGGAATTACGGTGCTTCCTGCGTCAGACGTCGTCGGAGCGATCGGGTGCGCGTTTTTGATTGGCGTCCTGCTCTGGACACGCCGTACGGTCTACGCCGGGGTTTTTATGGTCGTCGCCGGGCTCGAGTTGTACGGGACGGCGCTCGGTACGTGGACGTGGGAGGCAGCGGTTCCCGGGCTCGGGCTGTCGCAGGGAAATCCGCCGAGTGGTGCAGCGAGTGGCTACATCGTCTTCGACGTTCTCGCGCTCGCGCTCGTCGCTCGGCTCAACGGCGCTACAGCTGCGATTCAGTCGAGGAAAGTGCTGAGCACGGCACCGTCGATCTTGGCCTCCGAACGGATCAACGCACGGGCCGCATCGACCTTGTCCCAGACGTCCCAGAGCAAGAAGCCCCTCGCCCTCCCGGCGCCGTCGACGTAGCCGACGACGCCTTTGCGGTTCGGCTCCGCCCACTCCTCGACGGTGGCGAGACGCGAGTCGACGTCTCCGACAGCCTCGTAGCCGAGCTCGAAGAGGTCGGAGTAGAAGAACGGAAGGTGGTCGTAGGGCTCGTTCGCGCCCGCCATGTTTGCGCCGACGCAGCGGCCGTGCGTGTTCGCGTGATCCTCGTGCTCGACGCGCCTCGTCCCGCCCAGCGCCGGGACGGGGAAGCGCGCGACATCTCCGGCCGCGAATACGTCGTCGCGTCCGACGCGCCCGAACTCGTCGACGAGGATGCCGTCGTCGACATCGAGTCCGGCCCGCTCCGCGAGCTCGGTCGCGGGAACGATCCCGAGTCCGGCGACGACCGCGTCCGCCTCGATCGCTCGACCGGCGTTGGTCGTCAGGCGAAACGTCGACCCGTCCCGAGCAATGTCCTCGACAAGCTCGCCGGGTGCGACGTCGACACCTTTCGAGCGGTAGTAGTCGTTGACGAAGCTCGACAGGCTGGATGGAAAGAGGCGTGCGCCGATCCCGCTCTCGGGAAACACGATGGTGACCGCGCAGCCGCTCGAGGCGAGTGCGGCTGCGATCTCGGAGCCGATGAAGCCGCCACCGATGACGGCGACCCGCACGCCGTCGCCGGCGAGCGCGTGGAGCCGGCGGAAGTCGTCGAGCGTCCGGAAGTAGACGATGTCGTCACCTTCGGCAGCCAACCGACGGGGAGTTCCGCCCGTCGCGAGCAGCAGGCGCTCGTAGGAGTGGGTCTCGCCGGCCTCGTCCGTCGCTGCCCGGGCATCCAGGTCGAGCCGCGTTATCCGCTGCCCGGAATGGATATCGACCCCGAACTCAGCCGTTCCACGCCAGACCGAGTCCTCGTCCTTCCCGGCCCACAGCGCTTTCGAGAGAGGTGGACGAGCGTACGGTGCGTGCGCCTCGGCCGCGAACAGTCCAATGGCGCTGTCGGTGTCGTGATCGCGGATTCCTCGACAGGCTGCATCCGCGGTCATCCCGCCACCGACGATGAGATACCGATAGGCCGCCATCCGCTTTGGATCCTAGTATCGCTTGACCGTACCGAGCGGTAAAGTCCCGCGCGGCGTGAGCGGAGCGAGAATCTGGGCTTTCCTCGTTGCGGCGATCTGTGCCGCCGTTCTCGCCCTGCCGGCTGGCGCGGGCTTCGGGAAGCTCGCTGCCGGCTCGAATCGTGTCTCGATCTTCTACTACCCGTGGTACTCGACCCCCGTACGCGACGGCCGCTGGGCGCACTGGTATGTCGAGCACGACGGGGCGCCGGTGCTCTCGACACCATATTTCCCGAGCCGCGGGCTCTACTCATCGTCCAACGCGAACATCGTCGCCGCCCAGATGCGGGAGATCGCGGCTGCCGGAGTCGACACAGTCGTCGTCTCCTGGTGGGGCTTCGGTTCGCCGGAGCACGACCGGTTGGAGCTTGTCACTCAAGCTGCCAAGCGGCATGGGTTGGTGGTCGCCGTTCACGTCGAGCCCTACTACGCGCGAACGCCTACGCGAGCTGCCGAGGACATCGCACGTCTTCAGACGGAAGGCGGATACACCGACTTCTATGTCTACGATGCAGACCGCGATCCGGCTGCTGCGTGGTCGGAGGCGCTCGCTTCGCTGGTAGGCGTCCGCATCTTCGGGCAAACGACGCTCGTGGGGCGGGCGAAGGCCTCAGGGTTCGACGGCCTCTACACGTATGACGTCGTCACCTGGAACGGGTCGTTGTTCAAGCGCCTCTGTACTCAGGCGCGCAGCGCCGGTCTGCTGTGCGCTCCGTCGGTCGGGCCTGGCTACGACGCACGGCTGTCGACCCGCGATGAGGCGATCCGCCCACGCCAAAACGGCGTGACCTACGACCGGATGTGGAAGACGGCGATTCGCGCCGGCGCCGACGTCGTAACCATCACGAGCTACAACGAGTGGCCAGAGGGGACGCAGATCGAGCCCGCGCGCTTGCAGGTCGGACGGCCGAGCTATGAGAGAGCGTGGGGGAAGTACGGCGTCGCTGCTCAGCGTGCGTATCTCACCGCGACGTCCGGTTGGGCCGCGCGACTCCGCGCGGCGGCTCGTCAGTAGAGCGCCGTCGCCAGGCGGCGCCTGTAGGCGATCGTGACGGGGTCGTCATGGCCGAGGTCATGGAACACCGCGACTGCGATCTCCCGTAAGCGCTCTCGGCGCTCAGGCGAAGAATCGGGGATCTCGTCGAGAAGCCGATCGAGCGCGAGCTCGCTATCGCCATCCTCCAGGGCGCTGAGCACGGCGGGCAGCTCGCCGCTCGAACGCAGCTCCTCCGCGAGCGCCGAGACGCGTGGTGGCGCGAGGAGCTCGTCGACGAACGACGCGACTGCCGCCGCGGCTCGTGCCCCGACGAACTCGGTGACGACGCGGCCGTCGCGAAATCCTTTGACCGCAGGGATACCCTGCACGCGATACGCCGCGGAGATCCCGGGGTTCGCGTCGACATCCACCTTCGCGAGGACGACGTCACCACCGCGCCTCTCGACCTCTTGCTCGAGCACCGGCGTGAGAGCCTGACACGGACCGCACCACGCAGCCCAGAAGTCGACGATTACGGGAGTGACGCGCGATTGCTCGATCACGTCCTGCTCGAAGCTTGTCTCGGTGACGTCCACGTCAGTGTCCAACGTCTCTGAGGCCCACGATCATCCCGTTACGACGTCAGCGCCGCAACCGGCGAGGAGGGCCGCAGGTACGTCGTCCGACTCGACTCCGGCGAGCGAGCGGTGGCCGACGTCGATTTCGATCTCCGGCCACGTGTGGAGGCCGAGGGCTCGAGCGCCTTGATCGGTCCCGAACCGTAGGAGCTCGTCGGTCGAGAACACGCCGCGGCGGCCGGTCTGGCGGCGCGCGATGCCCTCGAGCTCGCGAAGCTCCTCCAGAGGGTCGATGCGCATGTTCGAGTCGGATCCGATACAGAGCGGGATCGCGCGCGATCGAATCCGCTCGGCAGGGAGGAAACCGTCGCCGAGGTCGGCCTCGGTCGTGGGGCATGCGCAGATTGCCGACTCCGTCGACGCGAGGAGATCAAGCTCGGGTCCGTCGGCGTGCGTGGCGTGAACGACCGTCGTACGCTCGCCGAGGCAACCTGTACGCGCCAGGAGCTCGATTGGGCGGCAACCGTGCTCGGCCAAGCACTCCCCGATCTCTCGCGGCTGCTCGTCTGCATGGATGTGGAGCGGGAGGGCCTCGGCCTCCGCGTAGCGCGCAATCTGCTCGAGCCAGTCGGCTGGACAGGCACGCACGGAGTGGGGGGCGACGCCAACGCGGAGGCCCGCCGAGCGCAAGGCGTCGACCTCGCCGAGATACGCCGCAACCGACTCCTGACGAAAGCGAGGGAGACCACCGCGCGCGTATGCGACGTGGAGCAGCACGAGCTCGATGCGAACCGCGGCGGCCGCTTCTGAGGCGGCGAGTGCCTCGGGGACGCCGAGGTAGTGGAACTCGCCGACAGCCGTGTACCCGGCGAGACGCATCTCGCGGTAGGTCTGCTCGTATGAGGTCCTGACCAGATCCGGCGTCTGGCGTTCGGCTTCCGCGAGCATTGTCTCGCGCCACGCCCAGAAGTCGCTGCCGGCCGCGTTCCCGCGCAGAGCGCGCTGGAACGTATGGCTATGGGCGTTGACGAACCCAGGGAGTCGAAGTGTGCTTTCCACGACGCGCGACGCTACCAGGGTCTGCGAAGGCGGTCAGACCCCAAGACGTGTCCAGGGGTGAAACCCTGATGGTCCCGATCGGCGGATACCTCGTAGGGTTCCGGCCGTGACCTGGCACGAGCTGCGACAGCGAATTCCGAATACGCTCACGATCGCTCGTTTCGCGGCGATTCCGATCTTCGCCTGGCTCTATCTCGAGGCGGGCGACGGTCCGGCCTGGGGAGCTGGGATCTTCTTCGGCGCGGCCGCCGTCACCGATCAGCTCGACGGCCTCCTTGCGCGCCGCTGGCATGTGGAGTCGAGCTTCGGGAAGGTGGCCGATCCGCTCGCCGACCGGCTTATGATCGGCACCGCAGTCGTCCTCATGTGGGCAACGGGTCGGATCCCGCTTCTCGCGGCTCTCGTCATCGTGGCGCGAGACCTCGTGTTGATCGTCGGCTACAAGGTGCTTGCGCCGAGTGGCTACAAGCTCGAGGTCACGTTCCTCGGCAAGCTCGCGACCTGGGTTCTCTATGCGGCCCTCGGATTCGTGCTCGTGACCGATGAAGGGACGAGCTGGCCGCTCGTGCTGCTCGCGATCGGCATCGCCCTCGCCGTCGGCGCGGGCATCCAGTACCTCCTGCGAGCAAGGAGCTTGCTGCGGCAAAGCTGAAGCGCAGTGGCAGGGAGACAGGCTTCGGGCGCGAACCAGAGAGTCTGAACTCTCAACCTGAGGTTGACCCCTCGGCGCGGGTACTGCTTTACTCAGGTGACCCTCGAAGAAAGGCCACCGGTGGAACTACATCCTGATCTCTCGAAAATGACCGACGACGACCTGCGCGAGATGATTCGCGCGCTCGAGAAGGAGGAGGACGAGATCTCCCTTCAGCGCCGCATACTGCACGGTCGTATCGACATCCTCCGCGCGGAGCTCGTCGCCCGGCTGCGCGAGCAAGTGAGCGCGGGGGAGGCCCAGCTCGCAGACGTCGAGCGCCTGAGCGAGATTCTCACCGCGAGGGCCGTTTCAACGGACGACGCGTGAGCCACGTCTACTGCCCGGAGTGCGGCTTCCAGAATCCGGAGGCCTCGAACTACTGCTCTCGCTGCGGCGCGCTCCTCGCAACCGACACGGGCTCCGAGACGACGATGAGCTTCGATATCGGCGAGGAAGGTGAGGAGGTCGACCTCCTCACTGCGCTGGGCATCACAGGGCCGGCGCTGGTGGTGCGCTCGGGTGGCGGCATGGCGGGGCAGTCGTTCCAGCCTGCGGAGGGGAGGACGTTGATCGGCCGGTCGCCGGAGTCCGACGTCTTCCTCGACGACGTGACCGTGTCGCGGCAGCACGCCGAGCTTCTGCGCGAGAGCGAAACGTTCTCCATCCGCGATCTCGGCAGCCTCAACGGGACGTACGTGAACCGCAAGCGCATCGAGTCGGCCGTGCTCGAGGATGACGACGAGGTGCAGATCGGCAAGTACCGACTGACGTTCCTCCAGCGATGAGCACTGTCGCGACACCACGTGAGAAGGGCGGGGCCGAGCCTCGGCTCCGTACGATCGGCTCCGTCTGCGAGGAGCTCCGCGAACAGTTTCCGGACATCTCGGTCTCAAAGATCCGCTACCTCGAGGACCAAGGCCTCATCGCACCAAAGCGGACACGGGGTGGGTATCGACTCTTCGCTCCAGACGACATCGAGCGTCTGACGAGGATCCTGCGGCTTCAGCGTGACGAGTTCCTACCGCTTCGGGTCATCCGTGAAGAGCTGGCAGGGCCCGGTGCGTCGGCGGAGCGGACCAGACGTCGCGCGGTCGGAATCACCGATCGTGAGGACGAGATCGACGAGGCCGAGCTATGCGATCGCGCCTCGGTGTCCGTCGACTTCGTGAGACAGCTCGAGGAGTACGGGCTTATCGTCTCTCGAAACGAGGCGGGCGAGCGTCTCTATGGGGAGAGCGAGGCGGATGTCGCGGCCGCGTGCGCGAGGCTCGCGCGCTTCGGCGTCGACGGACGTCACCTGCGAACCTTCCTCACGGCGGCCGGGAGGCAAACAGCGCTGGTGGAGCAGCTCGTCGCTCCGGGTCTGCGCTCCCGCAATGCGGAGCGCCGGAAAAACGCGCTCGACGACCTCGAGTTGCTCTCTCGAGTCGCGCAGGAGCTATCGCATCTTCTCTTTCTGCGCGATCTCCGCTCGACCGTGGAGCGAACATCGTGACGCTTGACCTGAAGGATCGGATCAGGGACGTACCGGACTTTCCGACCGAGGGGGTCGTCTTCAAGGACCTCATGCCGCTGATCGCGGATCCGGAGTACTTCAGGGAGACGATCCGCCGTCTGTCCGACTGGGCGCGGCCTCGTGAGCCAGCGCTCATCCTCGGCGCGGAGGCCAGGGGGTTCATCTTCGGCTCGGCGCTCGCGTACGCGCTCGGCGCCGGGTTCGTCGCCGCCCGGAAGCCTGGAAAGCTTCCGCGCGAGACCGTCGAGGCGTTCTACGCGCTCGAATACGGCTCGGACAGCCTCCAGGTACACCGGGACGCGGTGCCGGTTGGTTCGCGGGTCATCGTGCTCGACGACGTCCTCGCGACGGGAGGGACCGCGAAGGCGAAGGTCGAGCTCGTCGAAGGCCTCGGGGGCGTCGTCGTGGGAATCGCGTTCGTGCTCGAGCTGACGTTCCTCAACGGCCGCGACAAACTCACCGGCTACGACGTCCACTCGCTCATCGCGTACTAGTGGTCTCTCCGCGACGAGACCATCAGATGCGAGGGCGGCGTCCGAGCTGCCGATTACAACGAGACCATGTATGACCCGCTGACGAGCACATACTCGTTCTCGTGCCCGCACGATTCCCGAGTGCGGGTGCCTCTGTCGGCGTTTCGCACGCTCGACCGCCTCCCGGGAGCCGTCCATCCCGCGGTGTACCGCATCCAGTTCGCCTGTGGGTGCGGCGGCGAGCATCCGGGCCTGATCGCGCACGATGATCTCGACTGGGCCCATCTCGGCACGACGATCGATCGCACGTTCAGAAACCTGATGACCGCACACGACGACCCGATTGCGACGGAGCTGGTCGATCTGTCTGCGGGTCGCATTCGCGCGGACGAGTGGCCGTGGAGCTTCTTCTGCTTTCTCGAGGGACGGGCGCGTCCGGTCACGCCGTCCGCTTTCGCGCTCATCGCTCCGGGCGGGCGCGCCTTCGGAGTCGCCGTCCAATGCCCGGCGTGCTCATCGGTCTCGGTGAACCTGGTGACGCGTGAGCACGTCGATATCCCGTTTCGAAACGATGCGCGCGTCGGAGTGGTGGCGCATGTCTTCGAACGCGATGCGCTCCGCGCCGCCACCGACTTCCGCGCTCAGCTCGACTCGGTGACCTTCGACGAACGGAGAGTCGATCTCGAGCTCTGACAGACCGGATCGCTCGGCACGTTCACTCCCGCCAGGGATCGGTCTCGAGCGACCGACAGCCGATGCTCGGTACATGAGTGCCGCCGTCCTCACTGCAGTCGCGCCCGCTGGTTCGCGACGCCTCCTAGCCGATGTCAGCGCAATCACCGGGCGAAACACGGGCGCTAAGACACCCGCCGTGGATCGCCTCGAGGCGGCACTTGGCCGCGACTTCGCGGACCGACTCGTCGCCGCTCTCAGCGACAAGCGCGCCGCGCGCTAGTGAGCCCGTTCGCCTAGCGCCCGCGGGGGCGGTCGCCGCCGCGCGTCCTGACGAACAGGAAGATCGCACCCGCCGCGACCAACGAGACGACGAACGCGACGCCGCCCGGCAGGTCGATCGCGAGACCGCCGAGCCACATGTAGAGGAAGAAGACGACCGACCAACCGAACGCGTGGACGCCTTGGTCGATGCTGGGGGCTCGGAGATGCATCGGAGCCGATCCTATATCGGACCAAAAAAATTCACCGAGCCGGTGGCGCTTTCGTCCACACAACCCGCTGACCGTCCGCTTCCGCGTAGAGCCTGCGAGCTGCGCTTCGACCTAATCGCGCTCCGTACTCGGTGCAAAGGGGAAGCTATTGGACGGGGCTGAAACGGTCAAGGCCCGTGTTCACCCGATTGCCGCAATTTGCGCTTGTTTTCTTCTGGTGGCTCTCGCCGTGGCTGAACGTAGGATCTCGGCGTGCGCCGCTCCGTCGTGTACAGCGTCGCGGCGGCAGCGCTCGGACTTGCCGCGGTCTTGACCCTGCTCGGGGTCGGTGACGACCCGGCCGCCCTCACGAACGGGCAGGCACTCGTCCTCGGCGTCGTTCAGGGCCTCACCGAGCTCCTCCCGGTCTCGTCGTCGGGGCACTTGATCCTCGTTCCCTGGGGCGCCGATTGGTCGTATCTGAAAGAGAACGACCGCTTCAACCAGACCTTCGACGTCTCGCTCCATCTCGGGACGCTCGTCGCCGTGGGGGCGTACTTCTGGGACGACATCGTTCGACTCGTCCGCGCGTGGTTCGGTTCCATCGGTCGTCGGCGCATCGAGTCCTCCGACGAACGAATCGCCTGGTTCGTGCTCGTCGCGACGATTCCGGCAGGACTAGCCGGCCTTGCGGGAGAGGATCTGATCGCAGACAAGCTCGGCGAGCCATGGCAGATCCTTCTCCTACTTGCAGGCGGTGCGCTTCTCCTGCTCTGGGCCGACCGCTCGGCGCAGACCCGCGCCATGGGTGATCTCGGCCTGGGACACGCGTTGATCATGGGCTGCGCGCAGGCGCTCGCGCTCGCTCCCGGTGTCTCGCGCTCGGGCATCACAATTACGGCAGGCCGCTTCATGAAGCTCGACCGCGACGGCGCCGCTCGATTCTCGTTCCTGCTGTTGCTCCCGACGGTGCTCGGTGCGGTCGTGCTCAAGGGAGTGGGGGATGTTCTTCTCGGCGATCTCCCCGCCGGCTGGCACGGTCCCTTCCTCGTCGGAACGCTCGCCGCGCTGGGAAGCGGCTTGCTGGCGATCGACTGGCTACTCGGTTTCGTGCGCAGCCACACCTATGGCGTGTTCGTCGTCTACCGGCTCATCGTCGCAGCGCTCGTGCTGATTGCGATCGCGAGTGGGGTGCGGGAAGCGACGTTCTGAGGTCGTCACTTCCTTCTACTTGACATAACGCTGATTATCGTGCGTCGATGAGAGCGAAACGCCAAGCTAAGCCGGCTTGAACCAGCGATGCAGGCTCGCAGGATCCATCGGACGGGTCACATCCGCTTTCGGATGGATGAGGTATTCGTCCGGGTCGCGTCCGATCAGGTACAGCTCGAGATCCGACTTGAGTGCCTCGAAGGCGATCGGCATGACCACGACCTTGCCGCCCTTACCGTGGATGATGAACGTGCCTTCAGTGAGATCGAAGTCGGAGACTTTGAGTAGCCGGAGCTCGTTCTTGCGCAGTGCCAGTTGCCCGAGCAGCTGGATCGCGATCTGGTCGCGAAGCGTCGGCTGCGCTCGACGCAAGCTCTCGATGATGTCGGGAGCGTGGGCCTGGCGCTCGACGCTCAGATGATTTGGGGGGCTTGATCCTCTGAGCCGGGTTCTCCCCCACTCCGCGCTCGTCGACCGCCCAAGCGAGAACGAGCGAACGATCGAGAGTCGGTTGCGACGTGTCGCGGGCGAGGATTCACCCCAGCCGCTCCTCGGAGCGCTGCGCCGAGCTCATCGGGAAGGACTGCGGTCATCTTCGTCACGGTTCCGCCTATCGCCGACAGTTCTCACGCTCACGCTTGGCGAGACTCGTGGTGATCTCCGCGAAGTGCTGGAGCCTTCGCGAGCCTTCCGTCAGATAGCGCTCAAGCCAGCGCAGCGCGCTCTAACGCTTGGGTGCTGGCGCTGGCTGCCAGGTTGGAGCCACCGTCGAGTCGACGGGTCTCGAGCACGACGTCAGCGGGCCGACCTGACCGGACGCGAGGTAAAGGAACGAGATCGAGGTGCAGCCAAGCATCGACGATGTCTCGAACGCGAGCGTGCTCCCGTCGGAGCTCCAGGCAAGGCTGTAGGGAGCGGATGCAAACAGCTTGAATGCGAGCGCGAGTTTCTCGCCGGTGCCGTCGGCGTTGATGAAGTAGATGCTCGCCTTGCCATCGAACTCAGTCGCCTTGGTCAGGCGGACGAATGCAATCCGCGAGCCATCCGGCGACCATGCGGGCGCCGCCTGGAAGAGGCCTGGAGGCGTTTGCGTCAGCCTCCGAGTCGTTCCAGCCGCGACATCGAGGACGTAGACGTCGTCCGCTGCATCCGTTGGCGAAGCGAGGTTCTCACCTCGCACGAACACGATTTCGCGACCGTCGGGAGACCAGTCTGGATCAGTGTCCGCGCGGCCCTGCGTCACGCGTCGAACGCCGCTACCATCGTTGTTCATCACGAAGAGCCCGCCGAACCGCGATAGCACCGCACTGTGTACTGACGGGCCGTGGACGTACGCGATCTGCCGGCCATCCGGTGACCACGTCGGCTGTCCGGAGCTGCGGCCAACTCTCTCGGGTGTAAGACGCCGCGCTCCACCGCCATCTGCATCCATGACGAAGACATCGTCGCTAGTGAATTTCGTCGACTCGCCGACGTCTTCGTTCCGGGTGAAGGCGATCCGGCGACCGTCAGGCGACCAGGTGGGGTCCGTCGTCGCGACCTTCTTCGTCAATTGGTGCGGATCTGTGCCGTCACTGCCAATCGAGCAGATCGCGTACCAGGGGTTTCCGCGCTCCTTGCACCCATAGGCGATCAGATCGCCGGCAACCGGAGTAGCGGAATCGCGCAAGAGGACGTAGCCTGCCACTCCGACGCCGATGAGCGCAACAAGGCTCCCGGCGACGATCGCAATCAAGGCGCGACGCGAAGGCATCTCTCGACGTTCCCCGAGCCGATCCTCCATGACGCGTCCACCGGATGCAAGCGTTCTGACTGTCGAGACTTTTGCGTCCCAGTCGCCCGAGCTCCCG
>JBCKBY010000021.1:0-25139 GCA_038910715.1 Gaiellaceae bacterium | reverse complement strand
GGAGCACGGGGTCGAGCGCGCGCAGTGTCTCGATCGCGAGGCGAACCTGATCGAGGTCACGCGCCTCGGGCGACACACGACGGAATCCGATGGACGCAACCGCCGACAGCGCGTTCAGGAGGATGTCTGCAACGCCGATGGCATCGAGGGCTTCGCGGAGATCCTCCTCACTCGGCTGCTCGCTCTCAACCACCGATCGTCTCCGTAGCGCGCACCTGCTCGGCGTAGATCTCCTCGAGCGTCGCCCCGTCTTCGAACCGCGCGATCTGGCGCTCGGCGGCGTTCTGCTCTGGGATCGCGAGATACGAGGCCGCGCCGATCTCCTCCGCGACGGGGAGCATCCATTCAATGAGCTCCTCGATCCGCTGCCGGGCGGATATCGGCTCGCCACGCTCGAAGTCGAGCAGCTCGCCGGAGAGCCCCCAGCGGATCGCCCGCCAGAAGTTCTCCTCGATCATTCGCGGCGGGAGCGGCTCCACAGGCACGCCCTCGTCATAGGCCCGAGCAACACGCGCGGTCAGTGCCGCCGCGAACGCCGCGAGCGACTGCGCCTCGACCAGATCGGGCTGCCCGTCGCACACGCGGATCTCGACGGTTGGGAAAGCAAGATGCGGGCGCACGCTCCACCAGAGCTGCGTGTGCTCGGTGATCGAGCCCGTCTCGTAGAGGAAGCGCACGAAGCGCTCGTATTCGTCCCAGGACGAGAACGCATCCGGGACGCCGCACCGGGGGAAGAAGCGGGTGAAGATCTGCGTCCGCGCCGTGTGCAGACCGGTGTTCACGCTCTCGACGAACGGCGAGCTGGCCGACAGCGCGAGGAGCTCCGGGAGGAAGTTGCGCATCGCAGCCACCACCGCGATCGCCCGATCCGGTCCGTTGATAGCGACGTGAACGTGCAGGCCGAAGGAGTTGTTGCGCCATACGACGTAGCGGAGCAGCTCGTCGTTTCGCTGATAGTGCGGCGTGCCGATGATCCGCTGCTTCTTCCAGTCCGCCCACGGGTGCGTTCCCGTCGCCCCGAGCAGAAGCCCCATCGGCTCGACCAGCGCGCGGAGCTCGGCGCGCCGCTCCGCCATGGCCCCGGGAATGTCTGCGAACGTCTCCTGGCGCCCCGTTCGGATCTCGACCTCGGATGCGATCAGCTCACCCACGAGGTGCGCCTCGAGCGACGTGCCACGGGCCGCCGCCTGGACGTCCTCGAAACGATTCGTGAGGTCCAACGACTCCGGATCGAGAATCGCAAACTCCTCCTCGACTGCGACCGTGAAGTCGGTTGCCGCCTCGAACTGAGCGCGCGATTGCGCGATCAATTCGTCCGGCGAGAGGTGCTGCTCGTCACCCATCGGGCCACTACAGTAGTTGAAGCGTTGCTTAGCGACTCAGGTCGAACAGACGCTCGGCGACACCGCGCCAGCTCCAACGCTCGACAGTCGCGCGACGTGCCGCTGCCCGGATCTCGTCGCGCTCGACGGGCGACAGCGACAGCAGAGCCGTGAGCTTCGTGCGCAGGTCGTCGACATCACCCGTGGCGAATGACGTGAGGTGTCGGAGCTCGGCTGGATACTCGTCCTCGAGCCCTTCCGCGACCTCCGCGAGACCCGAATGCCGCGCGACGAGCGGCGGACAACCGGTTGCGGCAGCCTCGGCGGCGACCATGCCGAACGCCTCGGGGAAGATCGACGGAACGACGCACACGTCCGCGAGTGCGAGGAGATGGACGAGGTGGCGATGGTCGAGCGGCCCTGTGAAGAGAGCCTGCTCGCGATCGGCGAGGCGCTCGAGATCGGCCCGGTAGTCGCCGAAGCCCACCACGACCACTCGCGCGTCGAGCCCTGCGAGCGCCTCCAGCAACACGTGGACTCCCTTGTTGTGGAGGAGCTTCCCGAAGTAGACGACGGTGGGGGTCTCGCCCGCGAGGAATGCCGCGAGGCGCGCGGCATTCCTCGCGTCGGGAAGGCGTTCGTTCGCGTTCCCGGGGTTGGCCGGGTCGAGCTCGGCCTCGGCGATCAACCCTGCAAGGGCTTCTTCACGAGATCGGGGCCGCCACTCGTCAATGTCGACGCCGGGCGGCACTTCATGCACACGATCGACGTGGCCGCAAACGTCCTCGAGCACGTCCCGGATGTGGCCCGATCCGACGAACACCGCCGATGCGCGCTCGAGCGCCTTCCTCCCCCACTCCTCGAGCTGCGGACGCCCGCGCATCGAGTACTCGAGCTCCGAGCCGTGCGCCTTCACCGCATACGGGGCTCCGCTCGTGGCCCCGACCGCTCCACCGAGCAGGACGTGGTTGCAGAAGAGGAGATCGGCCGGGAGGCGCTCGCGGAGCGCTGCCGCGTTCGCCTCGACCCAGTCGCCTAGCTCCGCCGGCGAGCAGTCTTGTAGGAGCTTGACCTCGTACCCCTCGTAGCGGTCGAGGACGAAGACGGGAAGCAGCCCCCCCACATCGGGGCGAACAGCTTCTGCCCCACCGAGGTCGTAGCGCTCGGGATTCGGCTCCTGACAGAACACCGTGACGTCGTGACCGGCCCGGGCCCACTCGCGCGCGAGCTGCCGTGTATAGACGTTCGACCCGGTTCCGCCGAGCAGGTACCCGTGCCACAGCAGGATCCTCATGCGCCGAGCATTTCGACCAGCTCGGCGATCACTCGGACGTCCCTGTCGGCTGAGTGGAGCGTGATCGGCTCGTAGCCGGCGGTCAGAGTGTCGGGATGCAGGACGACCTTGTCGGGTGAGACGCGCTCGTAGACCTTGACCGTGTAGCTGCCGCCTGTCTCGGGATCGGTGAGCTCACGGTGCTCGACCAGCAGCACCCGACCCGTGCGCGATCCTTCGACGGGCGTGCGGAAGACGCAGTAGGCCCCGTTCGGGATCCGCAGGTTCATCGACTCGCCGACGACCTGCGCCACGAACAGACCCGGCCCGGGACGGACGCGGCCGTTGGGAGCGACCCACGCCTCGGCCTCAGGCGCCTGCGCTTCACCGAACGAGCCTGCCGCGGCCGCGAGCGAGTAGAGCGGGATGCAGTTGACGTACGGCTCAGCCTCGGCGTCGTCGAGTCGGCGGAAGGGCAGCACCACGGGTTCGGCCGCAACCTCCAGCCCGAGGAGCTCGGCCTGCTCGAGCACCGTCAGCGTCGCCTGCTCCTGCATGTCGGGCGGGTAGCCGTAGCGGGCGAGGATACGCCGCACGAGCCGCCGCAGGTTCGCGCGGGCGCTCTCCTTCACCGTCCAGTCGATGGTCGCATTGCGGCGTACAGTGTCTGAGAGCTCGCGCGCGATCGTGCGCAGCGTCTCGTCGCCGAGCACCGCGACGGCGCTGTCGTTCGTCTCCAGCGCGTCGTAGAAGGCAATCTCCTCCTCGGTCAGCCCGAGCTCCTCCCCGCGTCGCTCCGCCTCGCGCATCTCCTTCGCGAGCGCAATCAGCTCCTCGATCACCTGCGCGGTCTCGATCGCGCGGTTCCGGTAGCGACGGATGGTCGCCTCGAGCAGCTCCGAGAACGCCCTCCCCTGCACGACGTTGCGCTTCGTGCGCGCCTTCACCTCGTCGTTCAGCAGCTTCCGCAGCAGCTCGACGGCGAGGTTCCGCTGCGGCAGCTCGCGTACCTCGGCGAGGAACTCGTCCGAGAGCAGGGAGATGTCGGGCTTCTGCAGTCCGGCCGCCGCGAAGACGTCGATCACCTCGCCGGGCGCGATCGCGCCCGCAACGATCTGGCGGATCGCGTGGTCGAGATCCTCCTCGGAGCGGGCGCGACCGACCTCGGTCTTCACGAGGGCCGCCTTCACAGCCTGGAAGAAGGCGACTTCGTCGCGGACGGCGAGCACCTCCTCGCGCGGGACGGCCAGCGCGAACGCCTTCGACAGCTCGACGACCGCCTGCGTGAAGCGCTCGCGCCCGCTCTCCTGCGCGAGCACGTGCTCCTGGGCTGCAGCGAGCAGCCTCATCCGGCCGCCGGGTGTGAGAGCGGCCGTGTAGTCGAAGCCGTGGAAGATGCCGCGGCAGACCTCGAGCCGTTCCAGCACGAGCGCGACCGCCTCGCTCTGGTCGACTGCGGTCTGTCCCCGCCCGCCGCTGCCCGTGTATGCGGCGAGCGCCTTGCGGAGGTCGTCGGCGATGCCGAGGTAGTCGACGACGAGCCCGCCGGGCTTGTCGCGGAAGACGCGGTTGACGCGGGCGATCGCCTGCATCAGCCCGTGGCCGCGCATCGGCTTGTCGGCGTACATCGTGTGCAGGCTCGGCGCGTCGAAGCCTGTCAACCACATGTCGCGCACGATCACGATGCGGAACGGGTCGTCCGGATTCTTGAAGCGGCGCGCGAGCTTCTCCCGGGCGACCTTGGTGCGGATGTGGCGCTGCCAGTCCGGCGGATCCGTGGCGCTGCCCGTCATGACGACGTTGATCTCCCAGTCGGGTCGCAGCTTCGCGAGCTCCGCATGGAGGTCGACGCAGATGCGGCGGCTCATGCAGACGACCATC
This sequence comes from Gaiellaceae bacterium, assembly GCA_038910715.1. Classification (GTDB taxonomy): domain Bacteria; phylum Actinomycetota; class Thermoleophilia; order Gaiellales; family Gaiellaceae; genus GMQP-bins7. The sequence continues at coordinate 20,663 of JBCKBY010000021.1, read as the reverse complement.
GCCTTACCCTCCATCGCGGCGAGCCGCTCCTCGTAGTGCTCGGCGAGGTCGCGCGCAACGAGCTCGAGCCGCTTGGGTGTGCCGACGACCGCTTCGAGCTGTGCCCACTTCGACTTCAGCCTGCGGCGGCGCTCCTCGTCCTCGCCTTCGAGCACCTCCTCGACCTCCTCGTCGATCCGCGGGCGCTCGCCGTCGGCGAGATCGAGCGTGGCTAGGCGGCTCTCGTAGTAGATGGGGACGGTGGCGCCGTCCTCGACGGCCTGCTGGACGTCGTAGACGTCGATGTAATCGCCGAAGACGTTCCGGGTGTCGCGGTCGTCGAGCTCGACCGGTGTCCCGGTGAAGGCAACGAAGGTGGCGTTCGGGAGCCCGTCGCGCAGGTGGCGCGCGAAGCCGTCGATGAAGTCGTACTGCGAACGGTGCGCCTCGTCTGCAATGACGACGACGTTGCGCCGATCCGTGAGGAGCGGGAACACGTCGCCTTTCTCGCCGGGCACGAACTTCTGGATCGTCGTGAACACGACGCCGCCGGAGGCCACGTGGAGGAGCTCGCGAAGGTGCGTCCGGTCGCGAGCCTGCACGGGCCGCTGTCGGATGAGCTCCGAGCAGCGAGAGAAGACGCCGTAGAGCTGGTCGTCGAGGTCGTTGCGATCGGTGAGGACGACGACGGTCGGGTTCGCGAGCGCCGGGTGGACGACGAGCTTCCCGGCGTAGAACGCCATCGTCAGGCTCTTGCCCGAGCCCTGCGTATGCCAGACGACCCCGGCGCGGCGGTCGCCCTCGGGGCTCGCTGCCCGGATCGTCGTTTCGACCGCTCGGCGCGTGGCGTGGAACTGGTGGTAGCCGGCGACCTTCTTGGATACGTCGCCGCCGTCGTCCTCGAAGACGACGAAGTGCCGCACGAGGTCGAGGAAGCGCTCCTTGTGGAAGACGCCGCGCGCGAGCACGTCGAGGCGGTTCGCCCCGGCCGCGGCGAGGGCGTCTCCCTCGACGGTGCGCCAGGGCAGGAACCACTCCCAGGCTCCGGTCAGCGTGCCGAGCCGCGCATCGACCCCGTCCGAGACGACGAGCATCTCGTTCGTCCAGAACAGCGACGGAACGTCGATCTTGTACGTCTGGAGCTGGTTGTACGCGTCGCGGATCGTCGCGTCCTCGTCGGCCGGGTTCTTCAGCTCGCAGACAGCCAGCGGGAGCCCGTTGACGTAGACGACGACGTCGGCGCGGCGCGTCGCATGCTCGACGACGGTGAGCTGGTTGACCGCGACCCAGTCGTTCGCCGCCGGGTCGTCGAAGTCGACCAGTCGCACGCGCTCGCCTCGGACACCTCCGCCCGAAGAAGGCACCTCGATCTCGACGCCGTCGACAAGCTGCCGGTGGAAGCGGCGGTTTCGCTGCACGAGCGAGGGCGAGTCGACCTGCGTCAGCACCCGCTCGGCCTCCGCGAGTGCCGCGGTCGACAGGCCGGGGTTAAGGCGAGCCAGTGCGGCGCGCAGCCGCCCGCGCAGCAGGGCTTCGCGGTAGTCGGGCCGCTCCTCGCGCGGCTCGCCGGGCCCGATGTCGGGGCCGTGCAGGACCTCGTAGCCGAGCGCGCCGAGCCACTCGAGCAGCGCCTGCTCGGCGACGTTCTCGTCGTAGCGGGTAGTCATCGTCGCGCGCTCAACTTAAGCGAACAGCCATATCCTTTAGTTGCGCGCGATCGAAGTAGAGGTTCGTTGGGCAAGGGTTTCTTCACGTAATCGGGAATCTCCCAGGTCTGGCCTGTCCAGAAGTGGCGACTCGACAGCACAGGGCTCGAGTCGTGATACTCGGGACGAGGGAGGACAGAGATGCCGGACAACAGGGTCATGCTTGCACTACGGGGTGAAGTCACTTGTCCGTAGGGCAGATCGAGACTCCAGCGACGCGAGTATGGATACTGAGGGCATGAAGCTCGCCGAGTGGAGAGGGGTGTACACCGCCGAGCGGGCGGCCGCGCTATCGGGTGTGCCGAAGAGCACTGTGCACTACTGGGCGCGCAGACAGATTCTGGTCCCCAGCGTTTCCGCCGTCCGCGTGAAGCTCTGGTCCTACTCGGACCTCATGGGGCTTCGGACGATCTACTGGCTCCGGCAGCCGAAGCAGGCGAGCGACGGCTGGGACGTCCCTCGCACGACGATGCCTGCCGTGAGGCGGGCGCTCGGCACGCTTCGCGAGCTCGATCTCAGCATGTGGACCGAGGAGGGTTCGCCACGTGTCGCAGTCGATCGCACCGGGCGAGTTTGGCTCCGAACCGAAGACAAGGGCGTTCAGACGTCCGCTGGAGCGCGGCCACTGAACGAGGAGTGGCTCGACCTCATCGAGCCGTTCACGACTCGCGAGGCAGAGGGGCCGGACCTCCAGGCTCCACGCCCGAACCTCAGGATCGTGCCCGGCAAGCTCTCGGGGTCTCCGCACATCGTCAAGACGCGGATCGAGACCCTCGCTATCGTCGCTCTCGCCGATCGCGGCCTCGACCACGAACGAATCCACTCGCTCTATCCGATAGTCGCGCCTGTGGCAATCGTCGAGGCTCTCGATCTCGAGCGCCAGCTGAGGCGGAACCTCAAGGCAGCAGCCTGAGCGGTTGCCCGCGCTCTTCGCTCTCGACCAGAACTTCCCGCAGCCGCTCATCGACGCCGCTACGCCGTACTTCAACGACGTCGGGCTGGAGCCGATCTGGAGCATCGATCGCCGTCTCGCCGATCTCGACGACTGGGAGGTTCTTCTCGCGCTCCATCATCACAAGCGTCCGTTCGACGGGCTGATCACCACAGACGACTCGATCCTGAATCAGGGACGTGAGCTCGAGGTCGTACGCCAGACGAATCTGACGCTCGTCGTTACCCGCGCCGCGGGGCACGACCCCATCAAGGCGACCGGGCTACTCCTGGCGCACCTCGACTACGTGACCGCGCAAACGACGCCCGAGCGACCGCAGGTCTGGAGCTTGGCGGCGCGGAACAAGCCGGCCGCCGACCCGTGGGAGCTTCTCGAGCGGATCGCTGATCATCAGAACCGCGACGTCCAGGAGGTGCTGCGAGAAGCGCGACTCACGCGCACCGAGCTGCGTCGCGATCCTCTCGCCGAGTAACGGCTCTCGTCAGCCTTCAACTGCGGTTTGATTCTATGACCGGTCCGCGCCGTGGCCATGTCCCGACCGGCGGATCGACGATCTGCCTTCGAGCCGGGATACTGCGTCCATGCGTCGAAGAGAAACGGGCCATGAGTGACACCGTGACGCTTGCGCTTCAAGGCGAGGTGACGCTGGACGCCTTCTCTCGCGCAGTCCTGCATTTCAGCCGCCTCGTGGACGCGCTGTCCTCCGATGTCGCGGCGCCCGAGGCTCTGCGCTGGGTGATCACGGAGCTGGAGGCCGGCAGCGCGATCATGACCGCTCGCGGTGTGGGCGATCCGGTCGCGGCTGCCTCCGTCTCGACGGCCTATATCGGGGTCGGGAAAGCGCTGGAGCGCGGCGACCCCTCGAGCCTGCCCGAAGGAGTCCGCGACGAAGCTCGGGCCATCGTGGCCGTCATCGACGACAGCGTCGAGGCGGTCAGGTTCGAGACGGCCGAGGCGGATGCCACGATCCGCTCGCTCGAGGAGGCGTTCGCGACGAGCGGCACCCCCGAGGCTCCGCCCCCTCAGCCGGTCGCATACGGCGGCGTGACCGGCCGTGTGCAGACGCTCTCGAGCCGCGGCGGGCTGCGGTTCACCCTGTACGACACCCTCTTCGACCGTGCCGTCTCGTGCTACCTCGCGGAGGGGCAGGAGGAGATCATGCGGGACGTCTGGGGGCGGATGGCCGTCGTCGAGGGACTCGTCACCCGCGACCGAGTGACGGGCCGACCACAGGTCATCCGCGACGTGCGCGGGGTCACCGTCGTTCGTGAGGCTGACCCGGACGCGTACCTCGCCTCGAGAGGCATTCTCCAGCCCGATCCTGCCGGCCGTTCGCCCGAAGAGGCAATCCGGGAGCTCCGCAGTGTCTGAGTCGATTCGACCCATGACAGGAGAACGTCCGCATCCCAATAAACGCACCGCGAGCGAGACCGGTCACGAAGACAAAGATCGCGGTCGCAGCCCGCGATCGCCCGTCTGATAGAACGTACGTTCGTGGCCGACGTTAGACCCGATCCTGAGGATCAGCTGCGCTCCAGCCCAAGACTCGATCCTCGCCAGGCGCAACTCATCGCGCGGCTTGAGCTTGTCGGCCCTGGTCCAGCGCACTTCTACGGCGATGCGTGCCGCGTGATGAACGGCGAGGTCGTCCTCGACGCTGCGACTCACATGGTCGCGCACTGCCTTCGCGAAGTCGACAGCTCCATCCGCACGGTGCTGGAGCCGATGATCGCCAAAGAGCGCCGAGAGGAGATCGACGCGATGGAGGCGGGGAGCAACCAGGCGTGGATCCGCGAGATGGTGAATCTCCTCCACTTTGATGATCCCGAAACTGTCTCGGAACGATGGTCCGGTACGGCTGAACAGCTGGCCAGGCATGCGCACCGAAACGCTCTGGCGAAGCCACGCCCGATCGACGAGGCATTCCGCCGACTGTGGAGCGAGGCGCAAGAGGTCTACGAGCTTCTGGCCCGTCAGTTCGCCTCGTCGTATCTGGCGACGATGCCGTTGATCGACGCGCTCGCGGCGACTGCGACGCCTGGCAAGAAGACCGTGACCGCGCTGCGAAACACCGTCCCCCAGAGCGTTGTCGCACTCGACCGCTTCTTCAGCAGGATCGAGACTGCGGCCTGGCTACGCCCATTGTTGAGGCACACCGACTACCTTTCCGACCCCCCGCCGCTCTCGCACGATGACGACGGTGCGGCGACGTACACGCCGTGGCCGGCGGGCCAGTACCTCGTTCGCATGGCCGCTGTCGACTCCGCGCGGGCGCAGGTGATCGAGATCGCCCTCGCTCTCGAGACCGACAACCCCGAGGCACACGAGCGCGTGACCGATGCCGCGCTGGCGATGCCAGCGACCGATGCCGCGCAGCTCGTCGACAAGATCGGCGAGTTTTTGCAGTCGCCGTTCCAGTGGGGATTGCCGATGAAGGCCACCGACTTGGCCCAGCAGCTCGTCGGCGGCGGCGAGGTCGACGCGGGCCTGCGCGTACTTCGCAACGTTCTCACCGGTCCGCGCGTGATGAACGACCAATGGCTGTTCGTCCATACCGTCGAGGAGAGCGCCGAGCGTTTCTTCCCGGCCGCCGGACTGCGAGGCGTCGAGTTCCTTTCCGAGCTCCTCGGCGACGTTCTCGCCGCACGCTACGAGACCGCGTCCGAGTCCGGCCACGACCATTCCTACATGTGGCGCCCGGCACTCGAGCGTGGTCGCAGCCACGATGCTAAGGACGCTCTCGTCACCGCCTTGCGCGACGCGCTCGCATCGGTCGCCGAGTCAGACGCGGGCACGGTGCCGGCACTCGTCGAGCTGCTCGAGGAGCGAAGTTACGCGATTTTCCACCGGCTGGCACTCGACCTGCTGCAGCGCTACCCACACGGACACGGCGATCTGATCGGCGCCCGTCTGACGACCGACAGGCTGTTCTCCGACTTCCACTACCGGCGTGAGTACACGACGCTTGCGCGCGAGCACTTCGCGTCCCTCGACGGTGAGCAGCAAGAGCAGATCCTTGGCTGGATCGAGCACGGCGACCAGGAGGACGAGCCCGATCGGCGCGAGCTTTCGCAGCTGCGCGAGCTCTCGCGGCTTGGTCGGCCGCTACCCGGCGAGTGGGAGCGGCGCTACGCGGAGTTGGTGGAGAGGTTCGGTGAGTACGAGGAGCGCGATACCTCCGAGCGCGCGTTTTTCACCGGGCCGACGGCGCCGGTCACCAAGGACGAGCTTGCCGCGATGCCGGTCGAGAACGTCCTCGAGCTGCTGCAGGAGTGGCAGCCGGAGAACGGATGGGACACGCCGACACCCGAAGGGCTCGGGCGTCTACTCAACGAGGTTGTCGTCGCGGAGCCTGCGCCGTACGCCGCCGTCGCAGCTCGATTCGCTGACGTCGATCCCACCTATGCGCGGGCTCTCATCGACGGGTTGGGAAAGGCACTCGGCGAGAGCCGCTCGTTCGACTGGCCGCCCGTGCTCGAGCTCGCGAAGATCGCGCTCACGAAGCCGCGGGTGCTCGAGGGACGCAACGAAAACAACTGGGACATCGACGCCGGCTGGAAGTGGACACGCAAGGAGATCGCGCACATGTTCTCCAGCGCCTTCGAGGCCGGTACGCCGCTTCCGCTCGAGTTCGCCGATGAGGCGTTCGCGATCTTGCGTGAACTCGCCGACGACCCGAACCCGGAGCCTCAGTACGAGACCGACTCCGGTGAAGGTATGGATCCGGCGACGCTGTCGTTGAACACCGTTCGCGGCGCAGCGTTCCACGCGCTCATGCGCTTTGCCTGGTGGCGGGCGAAGCGTCGCGAGGCCGCGGGGTTACCCGACGACGGACTGCAGCCGCAGGTAGTCGAGCTTCTCGAGCGCCATCTCGATCCCGCGCACGAGCACACGCTGACGATCCGCTCCGTCTACGGGCAATGGTTCCCGTACCTGGTGACCGTCGACGAGAAGTGGGCGCGCGCGCACGTTCTCGCGATCTTCCCGCGCGCGCCCGAGCGCGCCGACCTGCGCGACATCGCCTGGGAGACGTACGTCACCTTCAACCGCGCGTACTTGAACACGTTCCAGCTATTGCGCGAGGAGTACGCGATCGAGATCGAGGCGCTCGGCACGCAGACGCCCGAGGAACGGCCCGGTCGTCCGGACCGCAACGAGGCGCTTGCCGATCATCTCCTCACGCTCTATGGCCACGGTTACCTCGAGCTCGACGATCCGCTGTTCGATCGCTTCTTCGCGCAGGCACCGCTCGAACTGCGCGGGCGCGCGATCGAGTTCGTCGGCCTCAGTCTCACCAATGCGGCGACGGTCGACGATGACGCGGCGGCCCGTTTCCGCAACCTGTGGGTAAGGCGACTCGCGGCGTACAAGGTGGGGGCGACGTCAGTCGACGAGCTCAAGGGCTTCGCCTGGTGGTTCAGCTCCGGCAAGCTCGACGACGCTTGGTCGCTCGCACAGCTCCACGACCTGCTCGCGAGCGGCGGCCGCGTCGACCCCGATCACGCGGTAGCCGAGCGCCTCGCGATGCTCGTCGATACGCACCTCGAACAGGTCGTCAATTGCTTGAGCCTGCTGATCGACGCCTCCGACCGCCGCTGGTTCGTCCTGGGTTCGCGCGACGAGATTCGAGCCATCGTCGCTTGCGGACTCAGCCACGGCAACGGGGCCAGCAAGACAGCGCGCGAGATCGTCAATCGGCTCGCCGCCAACGGGCACACCCAGTTTGTCGATCTGCTCTAGCCTGGTGCGCTCGCTTTCAGCTCTCGCCAGGGCCAGGTTACGTCGCTCGCTCGACGGCGCGCCTAGGCGTCGCGGATGCGGAGCTCGCCGGAGATCAGCTTCGGCAGGAGCGTGTCGCGCAGGGCGGCGAGGATCTCCGACTCGTCCTCGGCCTGCCCGGCGCGCTCGAAGAAAGGAGCGACGAGATCGTCGACCTGGCGAGCGACGTCTGGTGGCGGAACGCGGAACTTCGGCTTCTGAAGCGCGTCGAGCGGCAGCATGTTGACCGTCGTGCCGTTTGCGTAACCGGCGACCTCGGTTCGCAGACTGCCCCTCAGCAACATGAGAAAGACCAGCCGTGGCGTCAGTGGAGAGCGCGGCTTCGGACGCACGCGATAGAGGTGGTGGCTGAAGAGGCCCGTTTCGCCGTAGCGTCCGGGGATGATGGCCGGGGAGGCGATGACGCGGTAGTTCCACGTGAGGTCGGTGTTTGCGACGACAACGTCTCCGGCATTGACTACGTGCCGCTCCTTGAATGCGCCTGAGTAGCGCTTGATCCCGCCGCGCTTGTAGCCGCCTCCCTCGTAGATCGAGTTCAGGTTGTGCAGCGGCACGCCGGCGTCAGCCAAGCCTGCTCCCGTGTAGCTCAGGCCGCGAACAACGTCGAGATGGTCACCGAGCGGCTCCGTTGGCCAGTCAGACCGTCTCGCGGGGTCTAGGTACCGCGCGCCGAAGATCGCGCGCGCCGTTTCGATCAGGGTGGCGGCCATCCGCCGGTTCAGCTCGATCTTGTCGTCGAGCGCGCCGAGCACCGCCGCGATGCGGCGCTGCTCCTCCAGCGGAGGCTGAACGAACGGGAGACGCTCGAGAATCGAGGTGTTCAGATTCGGCATCGTCGCGCCTACCGCGTTGTCCACAATCCACCGGCGGACCCGTTTGTCACCGAGGTAATAAGACACGAACCTGGGGTCGACGGCGTCGTTTCCAAAGCGCACGCGTAGGCATCCAGTCCCACACAACCAGCCATCCTGCTCGGCCCGTATCAGTGCGCGGCGCTCGACATCGCCGCGCCGGCTGTAGACGATGTCGCCTGCCCTGACGCGATAGCGACTCAGCCGCTCAGCGTCCCCTTGGGAGACGCGGGCGATTCCGTCGACTTCGACACGATTCTCGCCGATGTTCTCCGGCATGATCGACGGGATACCGACTGATACGTAGTCGCTTGCATGCAACTGACTTCCGAATGGGCCGGTCTGTACGCTCCCGCCGCCTTCCTTGCATGCATCGCCGAGGGTCGTGCGACCCCAATGAGCAGGAACGCCTCCCACAAGCGAGCTACTCGCCAATCGCAAGTCTCTCGAAGTTCGTTCTGATTTCGGCCTCCAATCGCGTCGACTCCGCGAACTGTTCCCCCAGCTCCTTCGTCAGCCGCTCGAGCTCTTGCTCGAACGGCTCGTCGCTATGCACGCCCCTCTCCGAGAATCGCCTCCAGCTCCTCACGCAGCACGGGGAGCTTCGTCTCGACGATGTCCCACACGACGGCGTCGCTCACGGCGTCGTAGCCGTGGATCAGGACGTTGCGGAAGGCGATGATGCGTCGGTGCTCGCTGATCCGCTCGACCGTCGCCGGGTCGGAGCTGGAGAGGCGGTTGAGAGCCTCGCCGATGATCTCGAACTGCCGCTCGACCGCAGAGCGAAGCATCTCCTCCTCGCGGTACTCGGCGAGACCTCGCCCCTGCGTGAAGCTCGCGATCAGCGCGGCAGCCTGCTCGATGTCGTAGAGCAGCTTCCTCGTCTCAAGCTGCATGGAGCACGGTCCGTGACGCCTCGATCGCCTCGAGGAAGAACGGGTTCCGAATCGCGGTCACATCGACGAGATCGACCGGTCGCGCGTACAGCGCCTGCAGCGCCTCGAGCATCCCGAAGTAGCGATCGGCCGGTCCCCCAGGGCCGGACGGATCGAACTCCACCAGGAAGTCGAGGTCGCGCGCCTCCGAGTCGAAACGCTCACCCGTCGCAGAGCCGAAGAGCTCGAGACGCCGCGCGCCGAAGCGCCCGCAGAGCGCTGCCAGCTCGTCGTGCGTGGCGTGGATCAGAGCGTCCATGGGACTCAACCGAGAGTATCCAGGCTGGCGCGGATCTCGCGCTCCAGTCTCGCCGATTCGGCGAACTGCTCCTCGAGCTCCCGCGTCAGCCGCTCGAGCTTCTGCTCGAACGGCTCGCCGTCGTCCTCCTCCGGCGGCGCGCCGACGTAGCGACCCGGGGTGAGGACGTGGCCGTGGGCGCGGATCTCCTCCAGCGTCGCGCCCTTGCAGAAGCCCGGGACGTCGGCGTAGGCGTTGGGGGTCAGACCCGTGGGGTCTGACCCCACGGGCGCGCCGCGCCAGGCGTGGTATGTCCCCGCGATCCGCGCGATCTCCTCGCCAGACAGCTCCTTGTGCGTGCGCGTCACGAGCGACCCGAGCGCGCGCGCGTCGACGAACAGCACCTCGCCCGCCCGCGAGCGCAGCGGCTTGCCGCCGCGCGTCGGCGCGCCCGCCCGGTCGCGCGCCACGAACCACAGGCACACCGGGATCTGCGAGCCGTAGAAGAGCTGTCCGGGCAGGGCGACCATGCAGTCGACGAGATCGGCCTCGACGAGCGCCTTGCGGATCTCGCCCTCGCCCGACTGCGACGACGACATCGACCCGTTCGCGAGCACGAAGCCGGCGATCCCCTGCGGCGCCAGGTGGTGGGCGATGTGCTGGATCCACGCGTAGTTCGCGTTCCCCGCCGGCGGAGCCCCGTAGCGCCAGCGGACGTCGTTCGGGTCGCGCGCCCAGTCCGACATGTTGAACGGCGGGTTCGCGAGCACGAAGTCCGCCTTCAGGTCCGGGTGCAGGTCGCGGCGGAACGTGTCCTCGTTCTGCGGGCCGAGATTCGCCTCGATCCCGCGCAGCGCCAGGTTCATCTGCGCCAGCTTCCAGGTGGTCGGGTTCGACTCCTGGCCGAAGATCGAGATGTCGTCGAGGCGGCCGCCGTGCGCTGCGATGAACTCCTCCGACTGCACGAACATGCCGCTCGAGCCACAGCACGGGTCGTAGACGCGGCCCTGGTAGGGCTCGATCATCTCCACGAGCAGCTTCACCACGCAGCGCGGCGTGTAGAACTCGCCGCCGCGCTTGCCCTCCTTCGAGGCGAACTGGCCGAGGAAGTACTCGTACACGCGGCCGAGCACGTCCTTCGCCTGCTGCTCCGGGCTGCCGAGACCGATCGTGCCGATCAGGTCGATCAGCTCGCCGAGCCGCTGCTTGTCGAGCGCCGGGCGCGCGTAGTCCTTCGGCAGCACGCCGCGGAGCGTCCGGTTCTCGCGCTCGATCGCGTCCATCGCACTGTCGATCAGCGTGCCGATTTCCGGCCGCTTCGCGTTCGCCTGCAGCTCGGGCCAGCGGGCGTCCGGCGGTACCCAGAAGACGCGCTCGGCGAGGTACTCGTCCGGGCTCTCCGGATCGGCGCCCTGCTCGGCCTCGGCGAGAAGCGCCTGCCGCCTGGCCTCGAACGCGTCAGAGACATACTTGAGGAAGATGAGGCCGAGGACGACGTGCTTGTACTCGGCCGCGTCCATGTGGCTGCGCAGCTTGTCGGCCGCCGCCCACAGCGTCGCCTCGAAGCCGAGCGTCGCACTGTTCTCCCGCTTCGCTCGTGCCTGCGCCATGCGCAGCAGGTTAGTCCAGCTCCGAAGGTCCTAGCGCCTCGGCGAGCGCGCGGGCGCGCTGCTTGCCGATCCCCGGCACCTCGAGCAACGCCTCGTGCGGCGCACCGGCGACACCGGCGAGCGAGCCGAACCGCTCGAGCAGGGCGCGCGCGGTGACCGTCGAGATCCCCGGTACCGCGGCGAGCATCGCCTCCGCGACCGACTCGGGCGGCATGCCGACGCGCGGGACGAGGGGCGGCAGCTCAGGCGGCGCCGCCTCACGCTGGCAGCGGACCGCGAGCCGGTACAGCCAGCGGGCGCTGTCGGCCTGGTGATCCGAGCGGAGCAGCGCGACGCCCTGGTCGATCACGGCGAGACAGGCGCCGCGGATCGCGTTTGGATGCAGGCCCCGGCCGCCGCCGTCGAGATCGCGGCCCTCGACCAGGAGGTACGGAAACGCGCACGCCGCCCGGAGCTTCGCGAGCTGCGACCACAGGTGCCCTCTGCGCACCGCGCTGTGCAGGTCGAGCACCGCCTTGCGCTCGACGATCGTGTCGCCGCCGAGCGCGTAGTCGCCGGCCCGCAGCGACAGCAGCTCGACCTCGGCGCCGAGCTCTTCCAGCAAGCCGGGGATGCCGCTTCGCTGCTCGTGCACGTCGACCAGGATCCGCACCGCGCCCCCCACAGGAGGGACGATAGGCATTTCCGTAGCTTCGGAGGAGCTACGGAGGGCGCCCAGGGCCGCGAAGCGGCCCCTCCGCGCAGCGGAGCAAGGCGCCCAACAGACAGCCGGCCGCGCACGCGGCCGTCCACCTGGCGTAGCTCCGAAGGAGCTACGCCATCAGGCCGCGAACAGTGCCCGCAACTCGCGCAGTTGCTCGCTCCCGACCATGTCCCCGAGCAGGGTGGCGGCAAGCCGCGCTCGAAAGCGCTCGTCTGCGGCGAACTGCCCGCACCCGGCTTGGATCGCCGCGCTCGCCCGCGGGAAGCCCTCGAACGGGAGCTGCCTCTCGATCCGCCCCACGATCCTCGCCAGCCGGCGGCGGTGCCACTCCGTCACCAGCCGCGGCGCAGTGATTCGCAGCGCCTCCTGCCAACGGATCTCGTAGACGTCGTCGTCGACCCAGTCGGGAATCGCAGCGATCGCCCGCTCCGCCTCCAGGCCCTCCGCGGGGCTCCAGAGCTGCGACCCTTCCAGGCACATCGCGAGCGCCTCGAACGGATCGCCGGACAGGTCGTCGGAGGCCTCGACCGTCTCGACGGCGAACCGCTCCGGGTAGCGGAAGTCGCGGATTCCCGCCACCACCGCACCACCGAGCAGCGCGGCGAGGGCATCGCGCTCGCTCACGCTGCGGGCCGAGAGTGCCGACCACTCGTCGGGGAAGAGATCCAGGCACGTCGCCAAGATCCTCTCGGGCTCGTCGCCGCCGATCGTGGCGATCGCAGCATTTACATCGGACGGGATCTCGCCGGCGACTGTCGCGCGCACCCAGTCGTCGTACGCGTCGCTGTCCGGGAGCAGCTGAGGCGACCGGAACGCCAGCTTCGCGATCTCCTCGACCGCGGCAAGCCGATCCTCGAGCGCCCGCTCAGCCGCACGGTCGAACCCGCAGCAGCGCTTGTACTTGCGGCCGGAGCCGCACGGGCACGGATCGTTGCGAGCGGCGATCGCCATTGGGCGAGCGTACGCCGCCTGTCGGACGCCCTCTGAGGGACGGGCGCGGACCCGCCGCGTGTTCAGGCGCTACGTGAGATGGAAGTAGAGGGCGTACAGCAGATCGACGGCCGGATTGGACGTGTGCACGCTGACGTCCGACGGAACGTCGAGCAGCGCCTCCGAGTAGTTGAAGATGATCTTCGCGCCCGCGGCGATCAGCGCATCGACAGCGTCCTGGGCCGTGTCGGCCGGGACCGCGATCACGCCGACGATGATGTTCCGCTCGCGACAGATCTCCGGCATGTCGTCGATCGAGCTGACGGGCATGTTCCCGACGCGCTGTCCGATCTTCTCGGGGTCGATCTCGAAGATTGCCGCCACCGTGATGCCGTGCTCGGCGAAGATCGGGGAGCTCGCGATGGCGCTTCCCAGCCGGCCGGCGCCGACCAAGGCGATGTTGTGTTGGCCCTGCGTGCGCAGGATCTGACGAATCTCGTCCAGCAGCCCCTCGGTCCGATACCCCACCCCGCGCTTGCCGAACTTGCCGAACGCGGAGAGATCGCGCCGAATCTGGGTCGCGTTGATGTTCGTGTACTCCGAGATCTCCTGGGAGGAGATCCGCTCCTTACCCATCTTCCTCGCTTGGGTCAGAACCTGGAGGTACCTGCTCAGACGGGCTGCGACACCAACGGTCAAGCGTTCGGGCACGTTCTCCCCCTGTCGATGGTTTGTGACAAATCGTCACGATTCTGCCAGCGCCCCCTGGACCGCCGTCGTGGGAACCGTCAGATCAGCGGGAAAGCCGCCGTCGCAACGCCTCCGCTGGGACGAAGTACGTGAAGGCGCGTTCTCCGTCGATCTCGACCACGGGCAGGTGCTCTCGGTACCGGCCTTCGAGCTCCGGCTTGCCCCCGATGTCGACGAGCTCGAGGTCGAACTCGAGCTCGTCCTGGACCTCGCGGACGACCTCGAGCGCACGCGCGCACAGGTGGCAGTCAGCAGCGTGATAGAGCGTGACGAGTGCTACGGGTACAGACCTCTCGTCGTCGTCGCCTCGGCCACCCGCTGCACCGCCAGCCCGTACGAGGCCATGCGCAAGCTGATCTCGCGACTGTCGCGCAGGTGCCAGGCCTCCTCGAAAGCGCGGGCGACGATGTCGCGGAGCTTCGCGTTCACCTCGTCCTCGCTCCAGAAGTACTCCTGCAGACCCTGCACCCACTCGAAATAGGAGACGACCACGCCGCCCGCGTTCGCCAGAACATCGGGGAGAACGAGGACTCCGCGGTCCTCGAGAATCGCGTCAGCAGTCGGCGTGACGGGTCCGTTCGCTCCTTCGCAGATTACGGTCGCCTTCACGCGATGGGCGTTCTCCTCCGACACGACCTGCTCGAGCGCGCAGGGCGCCAGGATGTCGCAGGGGAGCTCGATGAGCTCTTCGTTCGTCACCTCTTCGGCATTCGCGAGGCCGGCGAGCGTCCCGTGCTCCTGCTTGTGTGCAAGCGCAGCAGGAACGTCGATGCCGTTCGCGTTGTAAGCGCCACCGCCAGAGTCCGAGACCGCGACGATCTTGGTGTTCTCGAGGTCGAGCAGCCGTGCAAGGTTCGCTCCGACGTTGCCGAATCCCTGGATCGCCACCGAGTAGTCGTCCAGGCTGCGGCCCTGCTTCATCGCGAGCCCCTGCATGCAGTAGAGCGAGCCGCGCGCAGTCGCTTCGACGCGACCCAGCGACCCTCCGATAGAGAGCGGCTTGCCGGTCACGACACCCAGCACGGAGTGACCCTTGTTCATCGAGTAGGTGTCGAAGATCCACGCCATCACACGGCCGTCTGTCCCGACGTCGGGCGCGGGGATGTCCCGCTCGGGGCCGATGTCGTTGATGATCTCGCTCGTATAGCGCCGCGTCAGACGCTCCAGCTCATTCAGGGAGAGAGTCTTCGGATTGCAAACGACGCCGCCCTTGGCGCCACCGAACGGCAGTCCCATGAGCGCGCACTTCCACGTCATCCACATCGAGAGCGACTTGACCTCGTCCAGCGTGACATCGGGGTGGTAGCGGATGCCGCCCTTGGATGGACCGCGCGCGACGTTGTGGGTGACTCGGAAACCCCGGAAGACGCCGGTCGACCCGTCGTCCATCGAAACGGGGATCGAGACCTCGACTGCCTTCTTGCACCCGGAGAGAACGCGAATCAGATTTGGATCGAGCGCGAAGATCTCGCCCACTTGGCGCAGTTGCGCCTTCGCCAGCTCGAACGGGTTTTCGCGGAGATGGGACTCCGCCTCGGCAGTTGACATGGAGCTACGCCTCCTGGCTCGTCTAGACGGTGGCGAGTATATGACGCGTCACCGGACGCGATACTCGATGGTCTCGGCCTGTCGGCGGGTCCCGTCTCCGGGCCTCGCAACCACGCGAACGACGTACGTCCCCGCCCGCAGCCGCTCGCCGCTCGGCCCTCTGCCGGTAAGCCCGAATGTGTATCGGCCAGGCAGGAGCTCTCGTCGCCGCGCAAGCACACCGATGAGAGATGTCCCGCGCCAGAGCTGGACTTCGAGGACGTCGACCGCCCGGACCTGAGGATCAGGCGTCACCGTCACCGCTCCCACGACGAGAGCAAGAACCGAGGGCGTCGCATCCGACACCCGCTTGTCCGTGGGCACGAGCGTGACTCGCGAGATGAGGTCCACGGTCGCCGGTACCGCGACGGCCCAGGGGACGTGTACTTCAGGGGAGTCACCCGCTCGCAGAACGAGCTCTCCCGTCGCGATCCCAGCCTCATCGGAGAGGTTGGAGGTGTCCGCGCGAACCACCACCTTGGCGCTCGCCCCCGGCCGCAGTCGAACGCGCTCCGGGTCGACCGTGATCTCGACGCCCTTCGGCGCCAGCGACGTGTTCCCGATCGAGATCACGAGCCGGCGGGTCGAGACGTTGCGGACGCGAACGATTTGCTCGAGTTCGGACGAGCCGCCTGTTGCCGTGCCGAACGAGAGAACCGCGGGATCTGCGAATACCTCTAACTGCACCGCTGCACGAAGATCCACGAGGCCGGCACCCGAAGCCGTCGGGTCGAGGTCGGATCTCTGCGCGGAGCCGACGAGGAGGCCGTGCAGGCCGACAGCACCGATGCCTGGGCGCCCCTCGGCGAGGATCGCCGCGACGCCCGCCGTTACCGCTGCGGCTGCACTCGTCCCTGAGACCGTCCCGAAGCGGATCTCTCCCGCATCTCCTCGGCCGGGCTCGGAGGTGGGGACAGACACTCCCGGCGCTGCGAGATCGGGCTTGACTCCACCAGCGAGTGCGAGCCCACGCGACGAGAAGGAGGCGACCGAGCCTCCGCCTTCGCGCTCTGCGATATCGACTCCACCGATCGCAACCGTCACCGGAATGCCCGCTGCGATCAGAGTCCGAATCTCGCGGACCAGGCCATCGGCGAGGCCCACCACTGGGACGCCAGCGGGAACGTCGAGGCTGAATGCACCGGCCGGCAGCGGACCGTCGACGAGAACCGCGAGGGCACCGGCGGACGTCGCCTCCTCGACGGTGTCGTCCGAGAGCACGCCTCGGGGAAGCAGCACTGCGCGCCCGGCGACGCTCGAGATGCCGTCGGTCGAGAAGAGCCCGGCGATTCCGTGGCGCGCCGTAACACGGTTCACGAGAACGACGTCCACGGTCACCGTCTCCGACGGTGCTCCACCGAGCGGAACCGTGTCCTCGAACAAAACCCGGAGGCCGGCGCGAACGTGAACCCGGACCGTCGGCGCTGCAAGACGTCCGTCAGCCGCAGCGACGGTGACGGCCGAGGCGGCGCCGCCCGGGCCGGCGATGCTGCCGTACCCCGGCCCCGCGCGACCGTCGTTCCCAGCGGGCACGATCGTCAGTGTGTCGAGGTCCGCGGCTCCTCTGACGGCCCGCGCCAGGGGCCCGTCCGGGAAGGCGGCATAGGGCTCCACCACTCCGATCAACGCGATCCGCGCAGCGTCGTGCGCGTCGCCGTCGTCGTTCGGATCGACGGCCGCCTCGAGACCGGCCAGGATCTGATCGGTCCGGGAATACACGGTGTACCCGCCTTCCGCGTCCGGCTGCCAGCCGGCAACGCGCACCGGGAGGATCGAGGCGCCGGGCGCGATGCCGTGGAGACCGTCCGGCCCCTCCGACCCGGTGATGATCCCGGCGAGCTCCGTTCCGTGACGCTCCGGCCTGCCGGGGATCGTCGGATGGGGCTGCGCGATACCGCCGCTCCCCGGGTTGATGACGTCCACCCCAGAAAGAACGCTCCTTCGCAGGTAGGGATGCGACGGGTCGACACCGGTGTCGAGCAATGCAACCGTGACTCCGGTGCCGTCGAGGCCGGGGATCTCGAGATCGGCGACGGAAGAAGGCAGGACGCCGTCCGAATCATCGGTTTGAGCCGGATACGCGATCCGCACCGGATAGACACCTTCGACCTCACGATCGCTCTCGAGCAACGCGAGCGACGTGGGATCGAGCCTGGCCGAGAATCCGTTGATCACGCGCGCGTACCGGTACTCGGCACCGATCCGGGCCCCTGCCGCGGACAAGCGGGCGAGAAACTGCTCCTGCTGTGCGACGGCAGCCGCCGTCCACGCGCGCATCTCGGCCTCGGACGCACGCCCTCCGGCGAGGCGCACGCGTTCGGCGAGCGAGGGAGGTTCGAGCAGGACGACATACCGTTGGGCGGTCGAGACGGCGGCGCGGACTCCCAACACTCCTTGCCAGCCTGCCTCGTCGATCGAGGAGACGGTCGGCTCTTGTGCCCGCGCGCCCGTTGAGAGGACAAGGACGAGCGCGACCGCCGTCGACAAGCCGATGGCCCGACTACGAGAAAGACGGGTATGCATCGAGCCCAAGGTAGCCAGGGTACGGAAGCGGCTCGACGTAGCGCGCCGCCGAGGCGATCATCGCGGCGTTGTCGGTGCACAGATGGAGCGGCGCAAAGCGCACATCGGGAAGAGCAGCGCGAAGCTCGGAGTTCGCCGCGACACCACCGACGACGGCGACGCAGTCGAGGCCCGTCGCCGACACGGCCTCGTCGATCCGCCGCGCCAGCGCACGCACGATCGCAGCCTGATACGAGGCCGCCAGGTCGGCCTTCCTTCGTTCGGCCTCCTCGTCTCCGAGCTCGCGCACGGTGTAGAGCAGCGCCGTCTTGAGGCCCGAGAAGGAGAAGTCGAGACCCGGGACTCGCGCGACCGGAAACGGAAAGGCGCTCGGGTCTCCGTCCTGGGCGATCCGGTCGATCTCGGCTCCCCCCGGATAGCGGAGGCCGAGGAGCCGCGCCCCTTTATCGAACGCCTCGCCCGCGGCGTCGTCGAGCGTCGTCCCGAGCCGGTCAGAGCTGCCATGTTCGCGGACGGCCAGCAGCAGCGTGTGCCCGCCGCTGGCGAGCAGGCAGAGGAACGGCGGCTCGAGCGGCTCCGGCTCGAGGTAGAGCGACGCGATGTGCCCGTCGAGGTGATCAACCGGGACGAGCGGCAGCCTCCGAGCCCACGCAATCGCCTTCGCGGCCGAGACTCCGACGAGCAGCGCGCCGACGAGTCCGGGGCCTTGCGTGACGGCGACCTGCTCCACGTCGTCCAGCGACGCACCCGCCGAGTCGAGCGCCTCGCGCACCACCGGTGCGACGAGATCGAGATGGCGTCGCGACGCGATCTCCGGCACGACTCCGCCGTAGCGCATGTGTAGGTCGGCCTGCGACGACACGACTGACGCAAGCAAGTGGCCGTCACCGGTGACCAGTGCCGCTGCCGTCTCGTCGCAGGATGTCTCGATACCGAGGATCACGACGCCTCTTCGGACGAGGCCGGCTCGCGCCACATGATGAGTGCGTCTTCGCGGTTGTCGGTGTAGTAGCCGCGGCGGATGCCTCGAGCTTCGAAGCCGAGACACTCGTAGAGTCGGATCGCATGCTCGTTCGAGACGCGGACCTCGAGCGTGTACCCGCTGCGCGGATCGGACGCCGTCATCTCGAAGAGCCGCTCCAGGAGCGTCGTCGCGATGCCGTGGCGACGATGATCGGCAGCGACGGCGACGTTCATGACGTGCCAGGCGTCGACGTATCTCGAGACAAACGCGTAGCCGACGAGACCCGCCTCTGCGGAGTAGGCGCCGAGCGCGAGCGAGCTCGGCTTCCGGAGCTCGGCGACGAACATCGCCCGCGACCATGGTGTCGGGTACGAGGCTCGCTCGATCTCCTCGACGATGTCGAGATCGCGCGTCTCGAGGCGGCGGAGCTCGATGTTCATGCGAGCGGGCTCGAGACCTTCGCGTCGGGTGCCCGGACGTAGATCGGCTGGATCGCGTCGGCCGGCCCGAACTCTCGTGCCAGCGACGCGTGGAGCCGTGCGTGAGGAACGTGCAGCTCGTCGTCGTCGGGGGGCACGCGCGCACCCCTGCGCTCGAGGGTAGGTCGATAGCGAACGGCGCCGCTCCCGATGCAGAGGGCACCCGGAGCGAGCTCCAGGTCGTCGGGCTCGACGACGCGAGGCCCGAGGACGAACACCTCACGCCGTCGAGCGTCGATCACCGGGAACGCGTCGGCCCGAGCGGCCGCGAGCGCGTCCAGCGTCGAGACGCCGGCCGCGGGGATGTCGAGCGCGAGTCCGAGACCGCGCGCGACCGCGAGGCCGATCCTCGTGCTGGTGAAGCTTCCCGGGCCTGTTCCCACGACGAGCGCGTCGACGTCGGCCTGCCCGGCATCGACAGCACGCAGGAGCGCATCGAGATCCTCGAGCAAAGTGCGCGGAACCGAGATCCGCTCCCCGAGGACATCTCCGTCACGGAGAAGAGCGCTGGTCGCGACATCGGTCGCTGTATCGAAGGCGAGCACGAGCATCACTCGATGCCTTCTAGCAGCGCCGCCTCCTCCGAGGTGAGCTCGATCCGGCGGTGGTCGCCGCCCGCGTGCTGAATCGAGATCAAAACGCGCGGAGGCGGAAGCGATGCACGGCCCGCTTCGGGCCACTCGACGAACACGACCGCGCCCTCGAAGTACGGCTCGAGATCGCCCCAATCCGCCTCCGACACGCCGTCGTAGCGATAGAGATCGAGGTGAGCGACGTCAACGCGTCCCTCGTAGCGATGGCCGATGGTGAACGTGGGGCTCGTCACCGGCGAGGTGACGCCGAGCGCTCGACAAGCGCCACGCACGAAGGTCGTCTTGCCGGATCCAAGCTCGCCCGAGACCGTCACGACGTCGCCGAGCTCGAGCCGCGCGGCAACGCGCGCGGCGATCGCCTCGGTCTCCCCCGCCGAGGCGCTGGTCAGCATGAGGTGCACGCTAGAAGAGGCCGAGCTGGACGGACTCGGGATCGGGCTCGAAAACCGGAGCTGCAGGCCCGGGCGCGTCGCTCGTCTCGCCGACCGCACGCTCGAGGAGGGCGGGAATGCGTGCGAAGTCTTCCTCGAGCACCTTCAACATCGACGGCGTATACAGCGCAGCCGCCGGGTGATAGATCGGATACAGGTGCACGGTCCGGGCGCCCAACGTGACCTCCTGCTCCTGGCCATGGACGCGCGTTATCCCCGCAGGACGTCCGGAGAGCAGCTTGGTCGCGAAATTCCCGAGCGTTGCGACGAGCTTCGGCTCGATCAGCTCGATCTGCCGGAAGAGATGTGGCTCGCAGGCGGCGATCTCCTCGAGCAGAGGGTCGCGGTTTCCCGGCGGGCGGCACTTGATCACATTCACGACCATCACGTCCGCGCGGGTGAGCCCTATCCCGCCTAGGAGCTTGTCGAGGAGCTTTCCCGCCTGCCCGACGAACGGCACGCCCTGTTGATCCTCGTGGAAGCCAGGCGCCTCGCCGACGAACATGAGATCGGCGTCGGGACTTCCCGAGCCGAAGACCACCTGCGTGCGGCCCTCGGACAGCGCGCACTTGGTGCACGAGGCCGTCTGCTCCGCGTAGTCGCGGAGCGCCGCGGCACGCTCAACGACGTCCATCGGAGGGGCAGTTTACGTC
>JBCKBY010000020.1:0-25589 GCA_038910715.1 Gaiellaceae bacterium | reverse complement strand
GGTCGTCGCACGGGACGAGGAGCACGGGTCGATCCCTGAGTCCGTCGTCGGAAATATCAGTCCACTCGGAGCGCCCGACAACGAGCGGGTGGCCTCTGTCGCCGCCGTAGGACGCAGCCACGGCGCCTCCTCGCTCACGCCACGTCCTGAGCACGCGCTCGACGGCAGCCGGGGCGAGATTCGGACCGTCCGCGAGGACGACGACCGCCGCAGCGATGTCCTCGCCGAGCACCGAGAGCCCGCAGCGGAGCGATGCGCCCGGACCGAGCTCCCACTCCGTGCAGTGCACCACCCGAGCGCGGGTGCCGAGTGACAAAGTGTCACTTGGGATCTCGAGCTCGTATGCACCCGAGACTACGACGATCTCATCGACAGCGGTCCCACCGAGCCGTTCGAGAACCGCCGGGAGGAGCAGGCGCTGCTTTGGGCTTCCGAACCGTGACGCCTCGCCGGCTGCGAGGACGATCGCGGCGACTCGTCCCATCAGCTCTTCGTGACGGTGACGCTCGAGATGACCACTGGCTGGCTCGGCGGCCCGTCGGCCACGCCGAGAGCGCCGATCCGGTCGATCGTGTCCATGCCATCCGTGATCTCGCCGACGATCGCGTATTCAGGGGGAAGGCCGGCGTCTGCTGCGGTGACGACGAAGAACTGGCTTCCGGATGTGCCCGGGGCCTCCACGCCGGACTTCGCCATCGCCACGATGCCCTTCGTGTAGCCAGCATCCGATGGCGGCACGTCGACCGTCGAGTAGCCGGGGCCCCCTGAGCCCGACTGCGTCGGGTCGCCGCCCTGGATCACGAATCCGGGCACGACGCGATGGAAGATCGTGTCGTCGAAGTAGCCGTTCTTCGCGAGCGCGACGAGCGACGCAGCCGTGTTCGGCGCGAGCTCGCTGTCGAGTGTCACCGTGAACGATCCGCAACTCGTATCAAACGTGAGCGCGTAGGTCTTTCCGTCCTCGAGCAGCGCGCTCGGAGCTTCGCTCGAGCCTGGATCGCGCGGTTCGGGCGCGTCGACGGTCGCGCACTCGCCCTGGGCAGGCGTTGTCGTCATTTCGGTCGCTTCGTCATCACCGCCACCACAGCCGGCGGCGAAAGCGAGGATCAGAAGAGCGAGTAACGCGGCGCGCATCGCGTGCGATCCTATCCACCGATGGCAGACGTCCAGCGATGTGAGTGGGCTGGGGGTGGAGACGAGCTCATGCTCGCCTACCATGACGAGGAGTGGGGCGTTCCCGCCCACGACGATCGGCACCTCTTCGAGATGCTGACGCTCGAGGGTGCGCAAGCCGGCCTGTCCTGGTCGACGATCCTACGCAAGCGCGAGGGGTACCGGCGGCTCTTCGCCGGCTTCGATCCCGGTGTCGTCTCTCGCCTTACGCCCGCCGATGTCCAGCGCCTTCTGCAGGACGCTGCGATCGTGCGCAACCGCCTCAAGGTCGAGTCGACGGTGGTGAATGCTGCCCGGGTGCTGGAGGTTCAGGCCGAGCTCGGCAGCTTCGATGCGTACCTCTGGAGCTTCGTGGACGGAAAGCCGATCGCCGGCAACTGGCGCTCGCTCTCCGAGTTGCCCGCGGAGACGGAGCTCTCGCGCGCGCTCTCGAAAGATCTGAAGACGCGCGGCTTCCGCTTCGTCGGGCCGACGGTCTGCTATGCCCTCATGCAGGCGGTGGGCCTCGTCAACGACCATACGGTCGACTGCTACCGCTTCGCAGAGCTGGCCAGGTGACGGCTCCGATCCGCTATGCCCGAAGCGGCGACGTCAACATCGCCTATCAGGTCACCGGGGACGGCCCTTTCGACGTCGTGCTCGTGCCCGGCTTCTTCTCGCATCTCGAGATCGACTGGGAGCACCGAGATCACGCCCGCTTCCTCGAACGACTCGGTTCCTTCGCGCGGCTGATCCGGTTCGACAAGCGCGGGACCGGGCTCTCTGATCGGGGAGTCGGGCTTCCTGATTACGAAGCGCGCATGGACGACGTGCGCGTCGTTATGGACGCGGTCGGGAGCGAACAGGCCGCGCTTTTCGGGTACTCAGAGGGCGGGCCGCTGTGCATCTTGTTCGCCGCGACGTACCCGGCACGTACTCGTGCGCTTGCGCTGTACGCGACGTATGCGAAGCGCTCGGATCCGGACTCCGACTACCCCTGGGCTCCGGCCAGGGAGGAACGTGTCGAGACCGCGGAGGAACTCGAGCGCACCTGAGGAGAGAACGTCTCGCTCGCGACGATGATCCCTCGCGCGGATCCCGCGATGGCAACCTGGTTTCAACGTCGGGGTCGGGCATCCCTCAGCCCTTCCGGCGCCCGGGATCTCATCCTCATGAACTCAAAGGCGGACGTGCGAGCGGTACTGCCCAGCGTGCAGTGCCCGACGCTCGTCTTGCATCGCACGGACGACATGGACGCGGACGTCGAAGGGGGCCGATACATCGCCGAGCGCATTCCAAACGCGCAGTTCGTCGAGCTTCCCGGCGACGTGCACGTTCCCTGGGTCAACATGGATCCGATACTCGACGAGATCGAGGAGTTCCTTACTGGCGCTCGTCCAGGCCCGACGACCTCGTATGTTGGCGACGATACTCTTCACGGACATCGTCGGCTCGACCGACCGCCTATCGGAGCTCGGCGACGTCGCGTGGGGGACGTTGCTCGATCGCCACCACCAGACGGTACGGCACGAGCTCGAACGCTTCGGTGGCGTCGAGGTAGATACGACGGGCGATGGCTTTCTTGCCCTGTTCGACGGCCCCGCCCGCGCGATCCGCTCGGCGATCGCGATCCATGAGGCTCTGCGCAGCATCGGGCTCGACATCAGGGCGGGCGTGCACACCGGAGAGGTCGAGCAGGCTGCCGAAGGCCCCCACGGGATCGCCGTGCATCTGGCGGCCCGCGTGTTGGGGGCTGCCGACGCCGGCGAAGTGCTCGTTTCCTCCACGACGCACGACCTAGTCGAGGGCTCCGGTCTCGAGTTCGACGACCGAGGTGAGCACGTGCTGAAGGGGGTCGAGGGCGCCCGCAGGCTGTACGCGGTTCGGTAGCGCTACGCCCGCGTCGTAACCGTGATCAGGTCGGCGAGGTTGATCAGCTGGATGGCCGTGCGCATCGCCTCGATTCGCTCGTCGTCGGAGACGACCTCGCCGCCTTCGCGCCACAGCTGCTGAGCTGTGACGAGCAGTTCCTGGATTCGCTCCGCCTCCTCGACGTAGCCGTTCCGTTCGCGCGAGGCATTCACCGCCAGTCCGAGCGCTCCGATCGCGTCCCGCTGCCGAAGCCAGAGCATCGGCACGGCCATCGAGATGTATTGGTGGATTCGCGCGAACGTCAACGGCTGGCCGAGAGACTTCATCTCTCGCGGCGTCGTAAGCGGCTGGGGCGGTGTGCCCTCGGCGATGCGGCGGGCGTTCTCTCCCAGCATTCCGCGAAGCTGGCTCTCGTCGAATCCGGCAGCTTTCGCGGATCGGATCGCCATGAGCAGAGAGTTCGGCTGCCGCCCGTACGGATAGTCGGACGCGTACACGACCTGCTCCGGGGCGACCTGGCGATAAAGATCGAAGAGATCGACGGCGCTCCACACCGATGTGTCGAAGTAGACGCCCGGAACTCCACAGAGGCGCGCTGCAAGACCACCCATGTCGGCGATTCCGGCGTGGGCGATGATGAGCCGGACGCCCTCGTAGCGTCGAACGAGCAAACCGAGGTGCTCCGCGATCGGAGGAAGTCCGCGGCCGCCGTGGATGAGGATCGGGACACCGCGCTCGACGGCGAGCTCGAAGATGGGCGGTAGGCGCTCGTCGTCGAGCTCGAACGCCTGCGCTCTGGGGTGGAGCTTGATTCCCTTGGCACCCAGGTCGAGACAGCGGCGGGCTTCACCGAGCGGCCGCTCGGTGAGGTCGAGACGTACGAAGGGAATGAGCTTGCCGTCAGCCCGCTCGGCGTGCGCGAGGGTCCGGTCGTTCGGAACCGTGAAGGCCGGCACGCGATCATGCTCGTCCATGCAAAACGTGAACGCATGGGAAAAGCCGTAGCGATCGAGGCTCGCCGTCAGCTCCTCGTAGTAGCCGTTCATTCCGTCGATGTCGTGCCCGAGGTGCGTGTGGACGTCGAAGACAAACGCGCCCTTCGGAACCTCAGAGCGGAGCTGCGCGGCGTACGAGTCGACGATGGTCCGCGCGTGGTGGAACGGGGTCACGTGCTCAGTCTATGCCGGGGTTTTCGGTCAAGGCGGGCTCCTGTCGGAGCGCCTGCCAGACACGTTGCGGCGTCATCGGCAGCTCGTGAATTCGAACGCCTGTAGCGGCGGCGACGGCGTTCGAGATCGCGGGTGCAGCACCGACCACGGGCGCCTCTCCGATTCCCTTCGCGCCGAACGGGCCATCGGGTGCAGGGACCTCCACGATGAGCGTGTCGATCTCCGGCACGCGCTCCGCAACGGGGATGGCGTAGTCGAGGAACGAACCCGTGAGCAAGCGCCCGTCCTCGTCGTGGTCGAGTTGCTCGGACAGCGCCCAGCCCATTCCCTGCGCCGCGCCGCCGCGCATCTGACCTTCGACGAGCGCGGGATTCAGTGCGCGACCTACGTCTTGCGCGATCACGTGTCGGAGAAGCTCGACCTCGCCCGTCTCGCGATCCACGCGGACGTGCGAGAGGTGCGCGGCCACCGAGGGCGCTCCCCTCGTCTGCGCCGAGCCTCCGTGTCCCTCGATCGGCTCGTACCGGCCACCGTAGCGGAGAGCCTTGCCGACGATCTCCTCCACCGTGATCGAGCGATCAGGCGCACCGATCGCGCGGACGACTCCGTCGACGACCTCGAGGTCGTCGGGTGCGATCTCGAGCTCCTGCGACGCGGCGGCGAGCACCTTCACACGCGCGGCTCGCGCGGCGCCCTCGACGGCCTTCCCGACCGTGTACGTGACCTTCGAGCCGCCGCTGGCGCCCGAGTACGGCCCCGTAGCGGTGTCCGCAAAGACGACTCTGACCTTGTCCGGCTCGAGGCCGAAGGCGGCCGCGGCTATCACTGCGAACCCGGTATCCACTCCACTCATGTCGACCGAGGACGTGACGACGGTCATCGTGCCATCCGTGTCCACGCGGCAGATCGCAGCAGCGGGCTCGTTGCCCCCGGGCCAGTAGCCGGCGGCGAAGCCGATGCCCTCGTTCTCGGGAAGCGACGCGCGCGCGCTCCACAACGGGTGCTCGCGGATCCGCTCCAGCACCTCGACGGCGCCGATCGTCGGGTACGGGTTGCCGCTGATCCCGATGTCGCCCTCGACCACGGCGTTTCGAAGTCGGAGCTCGATCGGGTCGATGCCAAGCCTCTCGGCGAGCTCATCGAGAAGCGACTCGAGCGCGAACGCCGCTGTCGGGGCTCCCGGAGCGCGATACGCGCCGAAGGTGAAGCGGTTCGTCTGGATCCCGTACCCGACGATGTCGTGCGCCTCCCAGCGATACGGGCCGACGAGCAGCGACGACGTGATGCCCTCGACTCCCCAGCCAGCATTCGAGCCACGATCGACGAGCATGCGCGCCTCGATCCCGGTGAACGTGCCGTCCTTGCGCGCGCCTACACGAACGTGCGTGATCTGCGCGGAAGCCGGATTCGTGGCCTGGAAGTCCTCGACGCGGGTGAGGACGAGGCGCACCGGACGCCGCAGCGCAAGTGTGGCTCCGGCCGCGAGCGGCTCGACGAGGGCGAGCTTCCCACCGAACGAGCCGCCGAGAGGCTCGGCAATGACGCGAACTCGGTCGAGCGGGAGCCCGAAGGCACGCGCAAGCTCTTTTCGCGACACGAACGACCCTTGTGTGCCCGTGGAGACGACGAGCGTTCCGGACGGCTCGAGCCACGTGGTCGCGACCTGAGGCTCGAGGTACGCCTGATAGACCCACGGCGTACGGAACGTCCCGGAGACGACGACCTCGCTCGCATCGAGCGCCGCGGCAGCGTCGCCGTTCTTGCGATGAACGCGATCGAGGACGTTCGCGGACAGCTGCTCCTGCTCCGCGTCTTCCTGCCCATGGTCGACGCCCGCGTGGATCGACTCGAGGTCGCTGCCGCCTTCAGCCTCTTCGACGAGGCGGGCGAGCGCCGAACCGGGACGCATTGCATCCTCGAGGTCGACGACTGGAGGGAGCGTCTCGAGCTCGACCATGACAACTTCCGCTCCGTCCTCTGCTGCGGCCTCCGTATCAGCAACCACCATCGCGACGGGCTGGCCGGCAAAGACGACCTCCTCGCGGGCGAGCGGTTCTGCGGCTCGATCCGTGCCGGTCGTCGCGGTCGGGAAATCGGCGGCAGTGAGGACTGCCACGACGCCCGGAACGGCAAGCGCGTCGTCGCCGCGGATCGCTCGAATCCGTGCATGCGCCTCCGTCGAGAGAACGAGCCGCGCGTGCAGGAGTCCGTGGACATACCCATCCGCTCCGAACTTCGTCGCACCCGTCACTTTGTCGGGCGCGTCGATCCGTGGGCGCGCCACGCCGATGTGGGCTTCGCTCACGCATCCTCCTTCGCTCGCGCGGCCGCGCTCTCGCGCGCGCGGCGCACGACGACCGACGCGAGCTCACGGCGGTAGTCGGCGGAGGCGAAGCGGTCACCGAAGATCTCGACCCGCTCGAGTGTCGTCTCCGGATCCTGGTCGAGGAGAAACGGTTGCGCTGCGACACCGGTCACGGCGACGCGGAAGCTTCCGTTCGGCCCCGCGAGCGCGGCTGCGCCCGCGAGCGCGAATCCGGATGCCGGGTGCTCGACGGACACGTATGCGGAGCCGGAGCCAGGCGCCGGGAGCGGTACGACGATGCGTGTGATCAGCTCCTGCGCGCTCAAGGCGGTTGTGAAGGGGCCGCTCAAGAAGTCCGCCAGACGAAGGTCGCGCTCGCCCTCCGGAGATCGCAGCTGCAGCGTCGCCCCGAGCGCGAGGAGAACGGCCGGCATGTCGGACGCCGGATCCGCGTGCGCAAGGCTTCCGCCCACGGTTCCGCGGTTTCGCACCTGGAGATCGCCGATCCCGCGCACGCACTCCGCAATGGCGGCCAGAGCGGGGCGTTCCAGCTCACGAGCTTCCAGCAGCTCGTCCCAGGTCGTGAGCGGACCCACGTGGAGCTTGTCGCCACGGACATCGATGCCCCGCAGCTCGAGTTGCGAGATGTCCACGACGAGCGACGGTCTTGCGATCCGCAACTTCATCACGGGGATCAGCGATTGACCGCCGGCGATGACCTTGGAGTCCGGCTCGGCGAGGAGCTCGAATGCGTGTTCGAGAGTCGTGGCGCGGGCATAGCGGACGGGCGCGGGGATCATCGACCCACGCCTCCTCGCATCTCGGCACCGGCCGCACGGATCGACTCGACGATGGTCTGGTAGCCCGTGCAGCGGCAGAGGTTCCCCCGAAGGGAGTGACGGATCGTCTCGTCGGACGGGTCGGGATCGCGCGAGAGCAGGTCGGCCGCCGTGAGGATCAGCCCGGGCGTGCAAAAGCCGCACTGGAGGCCGTGGTTCTCGACGAACGAGCGCTGGATCGGATGCAGCTCGCCGCCGGACGCAAGACTCTCGATCGTCGTGATCTTCGCGCCCTCGGCTTGAAGAGCGAGCAGGTTGCAGCTCTTCACTGCACGTCCGTCGAGAAGGACGGTGCAGGCGCCGCACTGGCTCGTGTCGCAGCCGATGTGTGCGCCGGTCAGGCCGAGGCCGTCGCGAATCGCGTGCACCAGCAGGGTCCGCGGCTCCACGTCGAGCGAGCGTCGCTCCCCGTTGACGACGAGCTTCAGGGGCTCAAGCACCCGCTGGAAGGGCGGCGAGCTTCTCGCGCAGGTAAGAAAGGTACGGCTGCGGGTCGATCGTCGGTGAGCCCGTAAGGCGCTCGATCGTCTCCTTGGGCGTCAGCTTGCGGCCGAGCGAGTAGAGGTTGTCTCGGAGCCAGGCGGAAAGCGTCTCCAGGTCGCCGTTCTCCATTCGCGCGTCGAGATCGGGGATCGCCTCACGTACGGCTGCCCAGATCTGCAGCGAGATCACGTTGCCGAGCGCGTAGGTCGGGAAATAGCCGATGCCACCTTGTGACCAGTGGATGTCCTGGAGGACTCCGTGCGCGTCGTCCGGCACCTCGACGCCCAAGAAGTCCCGCATGCCCGCGTTCCAGGCCTCGGGGAGGTCCTTCGGATCGAGCGTACCCTCGACCAGCTGTTGCTCGAGCTCGAAGCGGAGGATGATGTGCAGGCTGTACGTCGTCTCGTCCGCTTCGACACGGATGAGCCCCGGCTCCGCCCGGTTGATCGCGGCGAGGAACGTGTCGAACTCCACGTGTCCGAGCTGGTTAGGGAAGGTCGACTGGAGCGGCTCGTACCAGCAGGTCCAGAACGGCTGGCTGCGAGCGACGAGATTCTCCCACGTCCTGCTCTGGGACTCGTTCAGCCCGAGGGAGGGCGAGCCGGCCAGCGGTGTTCGCTCGAGCGACGACGCAATGCCGTGCGCGTACTGCCCGTGGCCCGCCTCGTGCATCGTCGACCAGAATGACTCGAGGCCGGTCTCGTGGTAGCGCGTCGTGAGGCGGACGTCCCGGTTCGAGAAGGACGTGCAGAACGGATGGACGGTCGTGTCGAGCCTCCAGGCGCCGTCGTCGAACCCGACCGCCGCGAGCACACGCTCGGCGAACGCGCGCTGGAGGTCCGGTTCGTAGCGCTCCTCGAGGAACGACGCGTCGACACGAGGAGCATCGCGTACGAACTCGGTAAGAACGGGGCGAATGGTCGCGAAGACCTCAGCCACCTCGCTCGTCTTCATCAGCGGCTCGAAGTCGTCGAGGAGCGGCGTGTACGGGGAGTCGTCCCACTCGAAGCACTCGACGTAGCGTTGCTTGAGCTCGATATTGCGCCGGAGGGCTGGGAGAAATCCTGCGAAGTCGTTTCTCGCCCGCGCCTCGATCCAGACCTGATTGCCGAGCGCCGCGGAGCGAATCATCTCGGTGCGGAGCTCGGTGGGCACACGCCGCTGCTTCTCCCAGTCGCGGCGCGTGACGCGCACGAGGCTCGCATCGTCCGAGTCGTACTCGAGCGACTCCTCGAATGGACGCAGGCGCTCGAGCAGGGACCCGACCTCGGCGTCTGTGAACTTCTCGTGGGCGATGCGTCCGATAGTCGCGAGTGATTCGGCGCGCGCCGGATGACCGCCCGGCGGCATCGTCACCTTCTGATCCCAGCCCAGCACGCCCATCGCGCGGGACAGATCCGAGATCTCTGCGAGGCGCTCCTTGAGCGCGCGAAGGTCGGCTTCCACGGTTGAGGACTCTAGCCCGGATCTCTCATCTGACGCGGACGTTGCATCCCGTCTGCCGCGCGTCCCGGTAACCCAGACGGGCGCATCGCGAGCACGCCAGATGAAAGATCCGGGCTCGCGACGGCGGTAGGATCGGCGTCCGATGTCCAACGTCCTGATCGTCGGGGACACGATCCGCACGCCCGAGCTTCGGCACGAGGTGCCGCTCGGTATCCCGGATCCCTTCTTCTACGCGGAGATCGACGGTCGCCGCATCGTCGTCTGTAGCGCGATGGAGTCGGCACGGGTCGAAGGCCTCGGAACGGATCTCGACGTACACACAACCGAGGAGTTCGGTGCCGACGAGCTGCGGCGGAGCGGTCTTGATCCGCATACATACGCGACGGAGCTTGCGAATCGGATCGTGCGGGGCCTACCGCTCACGTGCGAACTCATGAAGCAACACGTGCAGGCGGCGTTCCTCGCCAGCGGTGCCGTTGCGCAGGAGATGATCGTCTCCCACGGCCCGCAGACCGCCGTCGGGCACGACATGGGAGCCGGAGCGATCGCGGCAGATGACGTCGTCCTGCTGGATCTGTTCCCCGTCGATCTCGAGTCGAGCTGCGTGGCGGACATCACGCGCACCTATGTCGTGGGCAACCCGCCTGACGAAATTCGTGATTGGTACCGCCTCTGTCGCGAGGCGCTGGATCTCGCCGTAGCCGAGGTTCGCCCGGGTGCGAACGGTGGCCACATCCATCGTCTCGTGTCCGAGTTCTTCGCGGAGCGCGGATTCCCGACGCTTCTGACCAAGGCGGAAGGGGAGGTGCTCCTCGACGGCTTCTACCACGGTCTCGGCCACGGGGTCGGACTCGAGGTGCACGAGGCTCCGAGCCTCGGGATGATCGGGCAGGAGCTCGTCGCGGGTGATGTGATCACCATCGAACCTGGCCTCTATTGCCGAGGATTCGGCGGCGTGCGCGTCGAGGATCTTCTCTATGTGACCGAGGACGGGTACGAGCTTCTGACCGACTGCCCTTACGACATGGAGGTCTCCGGGTGAGCGACAAGACGATCGAGACCCTGTTCGAGGAAGACCGTCGCTATCCGCCGCCTCCCGAGTTCGCTGCACAGGCGAACGCCACGGCCGACATCTACGACATCCCCTTCGAGGACTTCTGGGCGCGGGAAGGGAGAGCGCGCGTCACCTGGTTCGAGCCTTTCACCTCACTTCTCGAGTGGGAGCTCCCGTATGCGAAGTGGTATGGCGGCGGGAAGATCAACGTCGCCTATAACTGCCTCGACCGTCACGTCGAAGCGGGGCTGGGAGATCGCGTCGCCTACTACTACGAAGGCGAACCAGTCGGTGAGCGCGCCGCGATCACGTACTCGCAGCTGTTCGAGGAAGTCGTGAAGGCGGCGAACGGACTGAAGGCGCTCGGCGTTGGGAAGGGCACACCGGTCGGCATCTACATGGGCATGGGCCCTGGGCTCCCGGTGGCGATGTTGGCGTGCGCGCGCCTCGGTGCGCCGCACACAGTCGTCTTCGGCGGCTTCTCGGCCGAGTCGCTCGCCGACCGGCTCAACGACATGCGCTGCGAGGTCCTCCTCACCCAGGACGAGAGCTACAGGCGCGGGCAGATCGTTCCGCTGAAGCGAAACGCGGACGAGGCGCTGGCGTCATGCCCCGGTGTGACGAAGGTGGTCGTCGGCCAGCGGACTCGCGGAGATGTGCCGATGGTCGAGGGGCGGGACCTGACCTGGAACGAGCTCGTCGAGGGGCAGCCGACGGACGCTGCCTCGTGCCCATGCGAGCCGATGGACTCCGAGGATCTCCTCTACCTGCTCTACACGAGTGGAACCACCGCGAAGCCGAAGGGAATCGTGCACACGACCGCGGGCTACCTGGTCGGCGTCGCGACGACCCACAGCACGATCTTCGACCTCAAGCCAGAAACCGACGTCTACTGGTGCGCGGCTGACATCGGCTGGGTCACGGGCCACAGCTACATCGTCTACGGGCCTCTGTGCAATGCCGCCACGAGCGTGCTGTACGAAGGTGTTCCCGACTTCCCCGACAAGGACCGCTGGTGGGACATCGTCGAGCGCTACAAGGTGACAATCCTGTACACGGCTCCGACGGCGATCCGCGCGCACATGAAATGGGGGCCGGAGCACGCGGCCAAGCACGATCTGTCCTCGCTCCGGCTGCTCGGAACTGTCGGCGAACCGATCAACCCGGAAGCCTGGATGTGGTACCGCGAGCACATCGGCCTCGAGCGAACGCCGATCGTCGACACGTGGTGGCAGACGGAGACGGGAATGGTTCTGATCACACCTCTGCCTGGGGTGACGACGACGAAGCCGGGCTCGGCGACGAAGCCGTTCCCGGGTATCGAGGCAGCGGTCGTGGACGACCACGGCAACGAGGTCGGCCCCGGCGGGGGTGGCTACCTCGTCTTGAAGAGACCTTGGCCGGCGATGCTGCGAGGGATCTACGGAGACGACGCGCGCTTCCGCTCGACCTACTGGGAGCGTTTCCCCGGCATGTACTTCGCCGGCGACGGCGCCCGGATCGACGAGGACGGCGACTTCTGGCTCCTCGGCCGCGTCGACGACGTGATGAACATCTCCGGCCACCGCATCTCGACGATCGAGGTCGAATCGGCGCTCGTGGATCACCAGAGCGTCGCCGAGGCTGCGGTCTGTGGCCGCGCCGATCCGCTGACGGGGCAGGCGATCGTCGCGTTCGTAACCCTGAAGGGCGGTGAGGAGGGCACGGTCGAGCGGCTCGAGGAGCTCCGCAATCACGTGGCAGTGAAGATCGGCCCGATCGCGAAGCCGGCGAACATCGTCTTCACACCCGAGCTTCCGAAGACGCGCTCGGGGAAGATCATGCGGCGGTTGCTACGGGACGTCGCTGAGGACAGGCCTCTCGGTGATACGACGACGCTTGCGGATCCGGCCGTGGTGGCGGAGATCGCGGATCGCGCGGTCGCGCAGCCCGCCGAGGATTAGGTGTCGTCGGGCGGGGTTTCTAGCTCGCGGTGAGCCCGTGCGAGCTATACGACCAAGGCCAGTCCTCGATCCTCGCGCAGAGTCCAGCTTGGACCGGGTTGAGGAGGACGTAGGCGCACGCGTCGTAGAGGTACTGCTCGCTCTCGATGACGCGTGCGGAGAATCGTTCAGCGAAGACGTGGCCGAAGCGACCGTGCCTCCTGTTGAAATACGTCGCGTACAGCCAGTTGACACGATGGAGACCGCACGACAGGCTCTCGCGTCGCGTCTGGAGAACGAGGTGGTAATGCGATCCCATGAGGCAGATCGCATGGCAGGTCCATTCGTGCAGGCGAGCGGCACGCCACACGAAGTCGAGGAACGTCCTGCAATCGTCGCCGTCGAGAAAGATCGGTCCTGCCGTGGCGACGCCCCGAGCGAAGGCGTGGAAGTACCCGTCAGGAAGGCTCGTACGAGGCACCCGTGCCACACCGACGACCGTACTGGTCGATCCCATCCACGACCGCGCCGGTGGAGAAATCGGTGCACTCTTGTCGCCTTTACAGTGCCAGGCACTGTAAAGAGCGCCTACGAATGAGAGTTGGCGCGCCTCGGCCGCTCCCAGCCGCCAGCTCTAGCGTTCGCCGAGCGCGCGCTGGAAAGCGGCGACGGTGCGATCGATGTCGGCCTCGGTCGTGCGCCAGTTCGAGACCGAGAGCCGGATCGCAGCGCGCCCGTCCCAGACGGTGCCGCCCATCCAGGCCTCGCCGCTTGCCTGCACGTGCGCGAGCACGGCGTTCGTCGTCTCGTTGTCGGCGAAGCGGAAGAGCACCTGGTTGATGAGGACGTCGTTCAGCATCGAGCATCCGGGCAGCTCCGAAATCTGGGCAGCGAACTCTTGTGCACGAAGGCAGCATTGGTCCACGAGGTCGGCGACTCCCCGACGGCCGAGTGATCTGAGCGCCGCGTACACCGTTACGCCGCGTGACCGGCGGGAGGAATCCGGCCCCCAGTCCGAGCCGTCCCGGCCGGTCTCCTTGCTTGCCAGATAGTCGGCCTGCATCGTCATCGCGGCGCGATGCGGAACAGGATGAGCGCACATCACGACGCCACAGTCGTACGGGACGTTCAGCCACTTGTGCGCGTCGAACGCCCATGAGTCCGCTCGCTCGTGACCCGCGACGAGATGCCGCAGCGTCGGACTCGCCGCCGTCCAGATCCCGAAGGCGCAGTCGATGTGCAGCCAGGCCCCGGCAGCTTGCGCGAGATCGGCGATCTCGGGCAGCGGATCGAACGAGCCCGTGTTGACCTCACCTGCCTGGGCGCACACGATCACCGGCCCCTTCAACGCTGCGAGCGCTTCGGCCAGGGCGTCAGCCTGCATCCGGCCGTGTTCGTCTGCGGCCACCTCCACCATCGAGCCGGTTCCCAGACCGAGCAGGCGAAGCGCACGATCGATCGTGACGTGGCGCATCGCACCGGCGACGACGCGAATCGGTGGGGCGCTCCAAAGCCCATCGCGCGCGACGTCCCAGCCCGCTCGCTCGAGCACGGCATGCCGCGCTGCGGCAAGGCACGTCACGTGCGCCATCTGACATCCCGTGACGAAGGCGAACGACGCTGGCGCCGGGATCCCGAGAAGCTCCTTGAGCCAGTCCCCCGCGACCTCCTCGATGACCGCTGCCGCCGGTGACGACACCCCCAAGAACGCGTTCTGATCCCACGCAGAGGTGAGCCAGTCCGCGGCAAGGGCTGCGGGCACGCTGCCCCCGGTCACGAAGCCGAAGTACCGACCGCCGGGTAATCGCGGTGATGCCGGGCTCGGCGTCTTGCGCGAGCGTCTCGATCACCCGAGTCGGATCGGTCGGCCCGTCGGGCATGGGGCCACCGAGTGCCTCGCGAAGCTCGTCGACGGATGCGGGGGGCCACACCGGACGCTCGTCGAGCGTATCGATGAAGTCAGCCGCGAGCTCGGCGGTTCGGCGGAGAAGCTCGCGCTCTTCGCTCACGCGGCGAGAAGCTTCTCGAAGCGCGCGGGATCGTCGAACGGCCCGACGAGCGCCAGGTATAGGCGCTTGTCCTCGAAGAGGTCACGTGCGACGCGCTGGACGTCCTCGACCGTTACCTCGTCGAGACGGGCGAGGAGCTCGTCCGGCTCTTCGATCTCGCCTTCGAGCACCTCGCGACGGAGCCCGTACTGGATCGTCCCTTGCGGGCTCTCGAGACGAAGCACGAAGCGGCCTTTGGCATAACCACGTGCCTTCTCGAGCTCGTCCGCCGGGACGGGCTCGGCGGCAATCTTGCGCAGCTCCCCGAGAATGGTCGTGATCGCCTCGTCGACCCGGTCGACGTCGACTCCGGCGCCTGAGTAGAAGGTGCCGGCGTCCGTGTATCCGCTGTGCGACGCGTGAACGTAGTACGCGAGCCCCCGCTTCTCCCGTACCTCGGTGAAGAGGCGCGACGACATGCCGCCTCCGAGCACCACCGCGAGGAGCTGCAGCGCATAGCGATTCGGATGACCGATCGGGTACCCCCGCACGCCCAGGATGAGGTGCGCTTGCTCCGAGTCCTTCGTGTAGAGCATGACGGGCGAAGTCTCGGGAGGGAGCTCGACCGGCGCCGGAGCCCCGGTCGGCGTTGGCTCGATGCCTCCGAGGAGCTCCTCGAGACGCTCGGAGAGTCCTTCGCCGATCCGCCCGCCCACGCCGACGACGATTCGCTCGGGCCGATACCACGCGTCGAGGTACGAGATGAACGTCTCGCGCGTCGCCGCCTCGACCGTCTCCTTCGTCCCGAGGATGTCCCAGCCGAGCGGCTGGTCGGCGTAGAGCAGGCGGTCGTAGACGTTCCCGACATAGCGCTGCGGTGTGTCGAGGTAGACGTTCATCTCCTCGAGGATCACGCCCTTCTCCTTCTCGATCTCGGCCGGGTCGAAGCGGGAATGGAGCAGCATGTCGGAGAGGACGTCGAGCGCCACGTCGCGCGTCTCCGAGCCACATTTAACGTAATAGCCAGTCAGCTCCTTCCCCGTGAAAGCATTGAACTCGCCGCCTATCGCGTCGATCTCCGTCGAGATCGTGCGGGCGGTCGGGCGACGCTCGGTGCC
Organism: Gaiellaceae bacterium; assembly: GCA_038910715.1. Taxonomy (GTDB): domain Bacteria; phylum Actinomycetota; class Thermoleophilia; order Gaiellales; family Gaiellaceae; genus GMQP-bins7. The sequence goes on along the minus strand of JBCKBY010000020.1, from coordinate 10,241 downwards.
TTTGAAGAACATGTGCTCGGCGAAGTGCGCGATCCCCTTGGACGGCGGGGTCTCGTAGCGCGAGCCGGCTGCGAGCGTGACGAAACACGACACCGACCCGATCTGAGGCATGGGCGCGGTGACGACACGAACGCCGTTCCCGAGGCGCGTCTTCTCGAACACCGGCACGGCGTCGATGGTATAGACAGCGCTCGTGCCTGAACAGCTGACCCGAAAGGCCATCGCCGCACAGCCCGAGTGGCTCCGTCAGGTCTCTGACCGGGTCGGAGATCTGCGCTTTCCCGAGGGCGCCGGTGTCCTCTCCACCGGCTGCGGCACCTCCTACCACGCGGCTCTCGCCTGCGGGCCGGCGGCACAGGCGCTGGAGCTCGTACTGGGTAACGCGCCGCCCGCAGACGTGCTCGTCGCGATGAGTCACGAAGGCGAAACGCCGCTCACGCTTCAGGCCGTCGAGAGGTTCGAGGGCGAGACGTGGTTGATCACGGGCACTCCGGACGGTCCGATCGCGCGCGTCGCAGATCACGTCGTCGTCGCGACGCCGGAAGTCGAGAAGAGCTACTGCCATACCGTGAGCTACACGTGCGCCGTCACAGCTGGTCGCGCGCTTCGAGGTGAGGACGTCAGCGGGCTCCCGGACGCGGTAGCACGCGAGTTGGCGGCCGGCGCACTCGGTGCGTCGGAGCACGAGCGGTTCGTCGTCGCGGGGGCGGGACGGGATGTTGCGACCGTGCTCGAAGCCGTCCTCAAGCTTCGCGAGGGCGCACACGTTGCCGCGGAGGCACACCACACCGAGCAGCTCCTCCATGGGCACCTCGCAGCGATCGACGAGTCGGTCCGCTGTTTCGTGCTCGAAGGAGAAGGACGCGCCGCTGAGCGCGCCGCCGATGTCATGAAGGCACTCGGCGAGCTTGGCTGCGAGGCGACGCTCGTGGCAACGAGCCACCCCGTGGTGGACATCGTCCGCTTCCAGCGCCTGACATGCGATCTCGCGGAAGCGCGGGGCATCGACTGTGGAGAGGTCGAGTCGGATTGTCTTCGAGTACGTGGGCGGGTCGTCAGGGTCGTGCCAGAGTGCGTTTTCCTTGCAGTACGCCTCGACGAGGGCGACTCGCTCGTCCGGCCGTCCCGTGAGGCGCAGGTAGCGAAGCGTCTCTGCGTCTACGGGGAAGAAGCCGCACGTTGCGCCGTACTCGGGGGACATGTTCCCGATCGTCGCGCGGTCTGCCAGCGGGAGGCCCTCGAGACCGTGCCCGAAGTACTCGACGAACTTCCCGACAACGCCGGCCGCGCGCAGGATCTGCGTGACGGTGAGGACGAGATCGGTGGCTGTCGCTCCCTCGGGGAGCTTCCCGGTCAACTCGAACCCGACGACCTGAGGGACGAGCATCGAGATCGCCTCTCCCAGCATCGCCGCCTCGGCCTCGATGCCGCCGACCCCCCAGCCGAGCACGCCGAGCCCGTTGATCATCGTCGTGTGCGAGTCCGTTCCGACGAGCGTGTCCGGGAACGCCACCCCGCCGCGCTCCTCGACGACGCGCGCGAGGAACTCGAGGTTGACCTGATGGACGATGCCCGTGCTCGGTGGCACGACCTTGAAGTTGTCGAACGCTCCCTGTCCCCAGCGCAGGAACGCGTAGCGCTCCCGGTTCCGCTCGAACTCGAGCTCGGCGTTGCGGAAGATCGCAAGCCTGTTCGCGTACTCGTCGACCTGCACCGAGTGATCGATGACGAGCTCGACCGGGAGGAGTGGATTGATCTTCTTCGGATCGCCACCGAGGTCTCGCATGGCGTTTCGCATCGCTGCGAGATCGACGACCGCGGGAACGCCGGTGAAGTCCTGAAGGAGGACGCGAGCGGGCGTGAACGAGATCTCGCGTGAGGGCTCGTCGGTCGCGACCCAGCTCGCCACTGCCTCGACGTCCGCCGCCGTGACGTTCACGCCGTCCTCATGCCGCAGGAGGTTCTCCAGCAGGATCCGCAGCGTGTATGGGAGCCGGTAGACGTCGAAGCGCTCTTGGAGCGCGTCGAGCCGGAAGACCTCGACCGTGTTGTCGCCAACGGTGAGTTGCGAGCGGGCTCCGAAGCTGTCGAAATGTGGCATCGCCTCCGATTCAATCAGCTTCGAGCCCCCCAGCCGCTCGAGCCCACGCTCGGTCAGCGATGGCTGCCTCGGGTCGAAGTGACGGCCCACGGCCTGCCCGTACGGCTTCGCGACGCGCCAGGCGTATGTGGCGAAGCCCTCGTCGCGAACCGGGCGGAGATCGTCCGTGTACGGGTCGAGGACGTGCTGCCGTCCCACCTTTCGCGCGGAGTTGAAGAAAGCGATCCCCATTCCCACCGAGACCTCGAGCACGCTTCGCTTCTCTCGGTCGGCCTCTGCGACGAGGCCCTGGTAGACGGCGGCGAGCTCCGGGGGCGTGGGCAGCCCCTTCGCGTCGTCGCGCAGGTCGGCCAGCGATTGCTTCAAAGACTCGACCTCGAGTGGCGGGATGTCGATCAGGCGCGCCGTCGTTCCGCTGGCACCCTCGAGTGCGGCTAGGAGGTCGTCGACGGAGGCGAGCTCGAGCTCCTGCGCAAGGATCCCAGCGCTCTTCAACTCCGAGACGAGTGCGTCGAGATACACGCGCGTCCCGTGCGTCACGTCGGCGGCGGCAGCGAGCAGCCAGAGTGGCGAGAAGCCGAACGCGAAGATCGAGCCGAGCTCGACGACGTTGCCGCCCGCCTTCCGAATCGCGAGCTTCTTCGGAGACTGTTCGAACTCGCCCGCGACGACCTCCGCCTGCCGCTCAACGCCGCCGACGAGCTCGACCGTGATCCGCAGCAGATTCTTCGCCGTCGCTTCGTACAGGCGGGATCTGCGGACGAGCCTGGGGAGGACGAGCTGCGCGGTCTCGTGCACGACTCCACCGCCTGCCGCGGCGAGCGAGCGGACAAGACGTTCCGGGAGACCAAGGATGTAGACGAACGGGCGGGGAAGCCGGCGAGCCATCGTTACCATGATCGCGGATGGAAGCCCAAACGATCCGCGCACTCCTCGAGCAGGCGTTTCCGAACGCCACCGAGCTCGACGTCGAAGACCGAACGGGCACCGGCGATCACTTCCAGGTCACGGTTGCGAGCGCCGAGTTCGCCGGGCTCTCGCTCCTCGACCAGCACCGCCAGGTAAATGCCGCCCTTGCGGCGCCACTCGGCGACGGCTCGATTCACGAGCTCCGGATCTCCACGAAAGGAATCACATGAGCACGCTCAAGGACCAGATCTCTGATGTCATCGAGAAGGAGCCGGTAGCTCTCTTCATGAAGGGGACTCCGGAAATGGTCATGTGCGGCAATTCGCACCGTGCGCTCAGCGCACTTCACGCCGTCGGTGCGCCGATCACGACCGTCGACATCCTGCCCGACCCGCGGATTCGCCAGGAGCTCGCCGAGATCTCGGGCTGGCCGACGATCCCCCAGGTCTTCGTCAAGGGCGAGCTCATCGGCGGCGCGGACATCACCGAGGAGCTTCTCGCGTCCGGCGACCTTCAGCGCAAGGTGGACGAGGCGCTCGGCTTGGACCGCACCCAGGACGTCAAGGTCGTCGCGCTCGAGCTCGCCCCAGCGTAAAGCACGCCGTCATCCGCGGTACGGCTGAGCGCGAACGTCGTTGAGCGTCTACGACTCGGCGAGGATCACGAGCGTCTCGCGGCGGACGCCGTCGTGCTTCATCGCGTCGGCCGCCGCATCAGACTCCATGGCCTCCTGGAACGCAGCCATGTCGGGAACGTCCAGGATCAGCCCGACTCGGTTCGGATCGTCCATGTCGCGGAAGGTGCGCACGTTGACGCCGATGGGTCCGAAGAACTCGCTCCGGCGGGGTGAGCTGAGCCAGTGGTCGACGTCGTCGACCTCGTGAAACGCCAGCAATGTCGTCATGACCGTCTCCTTTCGCTTCGTCAAGGGCGCAGCTCGGCTGAGCAGCGTGGGGGGCATTCTATTCCGCCGCGGACCGAGCTGCCAGCGCGCATCGCGGCTTTCGATCGGAGAACTCTAGGTGCTCGAAGCGCTGATGCGACCCGCGAGATCGCGCGAGATCGCGTGATCGCCGGCCTTCGTTTGTACGGTGACGGGGCCTCCAAACGGGGCGAATGAGACGAGGTCGACCTCCGACCCGGGCACGAGCCCGAGCTCCGAGAGGTAGCGAAGCAGCTCGGGGTCGACATCGGGAACGCGCGACACGATCGCACGATCCCCGACCTCGAAATCGCAGAGCGTGCGGCGGCCACCCTCCGCTACGCGCAGCTCGCGATCGGGGATCGGGTCACCGTGCGGGTCATGCGTCGGAAAACCGAGCTCGACATCGATTTTCGCCTCGAGCTCCTCGGACAGCGCGTGCTCGAGCCGGTCTGCCTCGACGTGCACCTGGTCGAGCGAGAGCCCGAGCCGGTCGACGAGATAGCGCTCGAGTAGGCGGTGGTGACGGAGAACCTCGAGAGCGCCGAGCTGCCCGTTCTCGGTCAGGGAGACGCCGCGGTACGGCGCGCGCTCGACGAGGCCGAGCTCGGCGAGACGCTTCGTCATCGCGGTCGCCGACGGCGCGCTGACGCCCATGCGTGCCGCGAGCGCCGACGTGGTCACGCGCTCGCCAGCCGACTCGAGGGCATAGATCGCCTTCAGATAGTCCTGGACGGCGACGGTGAGGTCTGCGGCCTGGGTACTCATCCCGACTGACTTAGGTTACACTCCGAATCCAAGTTAGTCATGGCTAAAACACGCCTCACCCGTGGAAAACTGCTCGCTGCTGCCGCTCCCCTCGCGGCTGTGCCGCTCGTTGGGAAGCTCGCGCTCGATGCTCAAGCGCGGGCAGGAGGGCACGACCACTCGAGCCGCGGCACTACCCGCGGACCGGAAAGTCACGTAAGCGGCGCGATGGGCCACGCGGCGATGGTCGGAGAAGAGGCGCCCGCTGTCGGCGGGCCGAACGATCTCGACGCGCTCCTCTACCCGCCACCCGCGCTTCCCTACGAGCCAGGACGCGTCCGCGAGTACACGCTTACGGCAACGGATGTCGATCTCGAGGTCGCCCCCGGCGTGTTCTTCCCGGGCTGGGTCTACAACGGCACTGCTCCCGGCCCGGTGATCAGGGCGACCGAGGGCGACATCCTTCGCGTTCGCTTCGTGAACGCCGGCCAGCATCCGCACACGATCCACTTCCACGGGATCCATCCCACGAACATGGACGGGGTGTTCGAGATCGTCGACGTGGGAGGCGACTTCACCTACGAGTTCGAAGCGCGACCCGCCGGCTTGCACCTGTACCACTGCCATTCGACGCCGCTGAAGAAGCACATCCACAAGGGCCTCTACGGCGCCTTCATCATCGATCCCAAGAAGCCGCGCGCCCCGGCCAAGGAGCTCGTCATGGTGATGAACGGCTTCGACACCGACGCTGACGGCGGGAACAACTTCTACACGGTCAATGGGCGCTCGTTCTACTACGCGCGCTATCCGATCAGGATCAAGCGATCCGAGCTCGTTCGCGTGTATCTGGCGAATCTCACCGAGTTCGACCTGATCAACTCCTTTCACTTGCACGCGGACTTCTTCCGCTACCAGCCCACGGGCACAGGCGACATCTGGGAGTACACGGACACGGTGATGCAGTGCCAGGGGCAGCGCGGCGTGCTCGAGATCGAGTTCGTTGGCACCGGCCTGCACATGTTCCACGCGCACCAGTCCGAGTTCGCCGAGCTCGGCTGGATGGGCTTCTTCGACGTGGTCGACTGATGGAAGCCGGCTCGGCATCGGTACGCGGGCGCATGGGCTGGCGTCTGTGGGCCGTCGTGCCGGTGCTGCTCCTCGCCCTCGCCGTCGGAGTCGTCGTCACGAGCGGGTCGGCGCTCGTGGATCTCGTCGGCACAAACCCGCCCCCCGCCGACGAGTTCGATATCCGGCGGGTCGAGTTCTCACCGGGCGAGATCAGGATCACTGTGCGCAACCCGCAGCCGGACGATCTGACGATCGCGAACGTCAACGTCGACGACGCGATCGTGCCGTACTCGGTCGACGGGCCGACGACGCTCGGTCGTCTCCGCTCGAGCACGATCGTCGTTCCCTTCGACTGGGTCGCGGACGACCCGATCGCGGTCGGCGTCACGAGCTCGACGGGAATCGAGACGGTGAAGGAGATCCCGGCGGCGATCGAGACCCCGGTGCCCTCGCTCTCGGGCTTCTTCGGCTACGCGGTGATCGGCGCGCTCGTGGGCATCCTCCCAGTAGCACTCGGGCTCCTCTGGCTGCCGGCGCTGCGCCAGGCGAGCGCTGCGTGGCTGTCGGCGTTCATGGCTCTTACCGCAGGGTTGCTCGCGTTTCTCGGCGTGTCCGCGCTCGCGGAGGCCTTCGAGCTGCAGGCTGCCCTTCCCGCCCCTCTCGGGGGGAGCGGGCTGATCCTTCTGGGTGTGGCGCTGAGCTTTCTCGGAATGACCGCGCTCGCCGGACGGCTGAGTACGGGCGGCACTACGACGGGACTTGCGCTGGCGTTCCTCATCGCAATCGGGATCGGCGTCCATAACCTCGGCGAAGGTCTGGCGATCGGGGCGTCGTTCGCGATCGGCGAGCTCCAGCTCGGGACCTTCCTCATCGTTGGCTTCATGATCCACAACGTCACCGAAGGTCTCGGAATCGCGACCCCCGTCGCCAAGACGCGTGTGACGATCCTCACGCTCGTCGGGCTAGTGCTCGTCGCGGGCGCGCCCACGATCCTCGGCGCGTGGATCGGCGGTTACACGTCGAACGACGTCTTAGGGGCGCTCTTCTTCGCAATCGCGGCGGGTGCTGCGTTCCAGGTCGTGGTGGAGGTCGGGCGGTACGTCGCACGGCACGCTCCGGGCGGTCTCCGGTCCGGGTATGCGATCGTCGGGTTCCTCGCAGGAATCGCGACGATGTTCGTGACGGGCGTGCTCGCCGGCTGAAGTAGCCGCGCAACGGCGACTTAACTCTCGCTAACCCGGGGTTCACGCCGAGCGGTCTATAACGGATCGGCATGTCCGGTTCGCGCTCTCTCCGCTCCGTCGCCGCTCTCTTCGCGACGGCCGTCCTCGGCGGCGTGGTTGCGGTAGGGGCGGTTGCTCTTCTCGGTGGACTCGAAGGCGATACCACCGTGATCACCGAGACCGCGTCATCGCCCAATCCGCCGCTCGCGTCCGACGGCGACGCGATGAGCGTGAACGAGATCTACAAGCGAGCTGCGTCCGGCGTCGTGCAGATCACCTCGACGAGCGGCCAGGCGAGCGTCGATGTGTTCAAGGTCGATCCCAACAACCCGACCCCTCAGGTTCCTTCGCAAGCGCTCGGCTCGGGCTTCGTTCTCGACAAAGCCGGACACATCGTCACGAACTACCACGTCATCGAAGGCGCCGACGAGATCCGAGTGAGCTTCTCGAACCAGGACACCGTCGAGGCCCAACTCGTCGGCAGCGATCCGTCGACCGACCTCGCCGTCTTACGGGTGGATACGAGTGCCAGCGCGCTGACGCCGCTTCCGCTGGGCGACTCCGACAAGGTCGAGGTCGGGGATCCAGTCGTCGCGATCGGAAACCCGTTCGGACTCGACCGCACCGCCACATCCGGGATCGTGAGCGCGCTCCAGCGCCTGATCACGGCCCCGAACCGCTTCACCATCGACCATGTCATCCAGACCGACGCTCCGATCAATCACGGCAACTCGGGTGGACCGCTCCTGAACTCGCGTGGCCAGGTCATCGGCGTAAACACGCAGATCGAGACCGGCGGCGTCCCCAACTCCGGGAACGTCGGCATCGGCTTCTCGGTTCCCTCCAACACGGTCAAGGACGTGGTCGCTCAGATCATGCGAACCGGTCGCGTCGACCATGCCTACCTCGGGATCAGCGGACAGGCCGTTAACTCCGTTGTTGCCGATACGTACAACCTCCCGGTCGCGAAGGGCGTTCTGGTCGAGTCGGTGACTAGTGAGAGCGGTGCCGGAAAGGCCGGCCTGAAGGGCGGCGAGACGGAGGTCGTCGTCGCCGGCGAGACCTACGTTCTGGGGGGCGACATCATCGTCGCCTTCGGCGGCAAGCAGATTTCTTCGATCGAACAGCTCCGCGACGCGATCGCCGGCCACAAGCCAGGCGACAAGGTCAAACTCGTGATCTATCGCGACGCGAAGAAGACGGGCGTGACCGTCACGCTCGGGCGGCAGCCCCCCTCCCCCCAGGGCTAGCTGCCGAATCAGGCCCCGGCGAGCCGGGGCCTGAACTTAACCTCGGCAAGGGGTCCGACCGCCTGCCCGGACCCCTGCCGACCTCTTCTTGTGCGCTAGACCGCAAGACGCCACTCGTCGAGACCCTTACGGTCGACCAGCGCCTCGTCGGTGAGCCGGTACCCCCGCTCGATCAACGACCGCTTCGTTTCGTCCGGCCAGCGCGCGCTCCGGAACGAGGGGTCGAGGCTGTCGCCGCCAGGCGTACTTCGAACGATCAGCGTCGGAACGTGCCGGTCGTGGCGGAACGGGAAGCGAGCGGCTCCGAACCGAGCTTCGAGTCCCGAGCGCAGACGACGACGGCGCCAGGGAGGAGCCGCTGCGACGGCTGCCGAGACAACGTCCTCGCGAAGCCCTTGCAGCTCGGCGACGGAGGTCTCGCGTTCCTCCGCGAGACGTTCTTCGAGCACGACGTTGCGCGCGAACGCGACCCGCATGAGCCGCACGATCATCTCGCCGTAGTGCGCGGGCTCGCCTCGCTCGGCGCGGTCTTGCGCGAGGCGGACCTCCGAGAGAAGCGCGCGGACGGGCGGCACTGCGCGGAAGCGCTCCAGCCGTTCGCGCGCGCGCTCGAGATATGCCTGGTCGGCAGGCTCGTAGCTGGGCACGTATCGGAACGCCGCGATCGCGGCGACCTCGGGGTTGCGATATGCGTGCTCGAGCGGGAAGTTGCGCACCCAACCACCGTCGGTCGCGATGACGCCGTCCACCGACACCGGGAGCACGAGCCCGCTTATTGCTGCCGATGCGAGGATGGCTCGACCCATCGCCTCCGGCTCGGTCGAGTGGGACGGGTACTGGAGCTCGAAGTCTCGTGTCTCGTCTGCGTCTGGGTGGTCGCTTACGTCCGTAGCGAAGACGATGAGCTCGATCTCTGCCGCAGCGAGTGCGGAGCCGAGCTCGTACGGGTTTCCGATACGCGCCGCGATCGTCGCAGGAAGCATGTAGTCGTGCGGCCCACCGGGGAGTCGCCAGACCGGGCGCGGCCGGAAGGCATCATCGGGCTGGATGCCGAGGAGGAACTCCTCGAGATCGTCGAGCCGGTCGAGCGCCGCCATCGTTCCTGCGAGAGCCCCGGCAGACGTTCCGTAGATCCAGCCGATCCGCGACCAGACCGAGTCTTCGCTCAGGCGCTTGAGGAAGCCGAGCTCGAGGAGCACTCCGTTGATGCCGCCGCCTGAGAGAACGACCGCAACGTCGCGCTTGGAGAATTCGGGCACGAGGCTATTGTGCCCCCGTGGAGTCGGAGCTTCGTCCTGGTGGCGCGGTGCTCTCCGATGTCGAGCTCGACACCGATGAAGATCTCTGGGAAGACGACGGCAGCCGAGACCACGGCGGGTGGTACTGCGTGCGCACCGACCCCTTCCCCTGCCCGGCAGAGGGTTGCTCGTTCGTGGCCGACTTCATGACCGCTGCGCACCTCGTCCTCGTGTGGGAGGAGCGTGACGACCCCAATCTCCTCTGGCACGCGCAGCGCGCGAAGGAGGTCGGACGGAACCCGCGCGTGGTCGGCTACGAGCCGGCGTTCGGGCCGAGTGCCTCGTACTACGCGTGGGAGGCCGCAGGCCGACCCGTGCACGGCGTCAAACGTAAGTGACGGTCCGGGCCGGACATGCCCGGCCCCTACAATCACGTCTGTGGCCCTCGTCACCGAGACAATCACCGTGACCGGAGTCCGGTGCGAGCGCTGTGTCGGAAGGCTTGCCGGCGCTTTCCAAGGGCACGACGGCCTCGAGTACGCGAATGCGAATCTCATGGGAGACGTCACACTCTCCTGGGACGAGGAGAAGACCTCCCGGGACGAGATCCTCGCTGCGCTGGCCCGTTCAGGGTTTCCGGAAGCCGCGACAGAGCGGGAATAGCCTGCTCTCGGGCCTCGTTGCAGGCTCCTGTAACGCAAGGGTACGGTAGGCCGTGTGAGCGAGCCCGATCCGGACACCGAAGCGCGCCGCATCGCGACCCAAGCTCGCGACCGTGCACGC
>JBCKBY010000019.1:0-25700 GCA_038910715.1 Gaiellaceae bacterium | reverse complement strand
TCGTGGCAGGTTCCGTAGCTTCCCGCAGACGGCATCCGCAGCAACGCCGATGGTCGCCGCGGGAAGGGAGCGCATCCTCGGACCGTGAAGCCGACCGACGAGCACCGTCAGCTCTGCACGATCGAGCTGATCGCCGAAGGGCACGCAAATCGCTGCCCGGGAGAGGAGTGCGCGTTCTGGGATCGAGGCTGCGCACTCAAGCGCGTCGAGTGCGAGCTCGGCGGCCGACGCGAGGTCGCTGAGCTCCTCCTCAACCTGCGCCGTGAGCTCGAGGCGGGGCGCACCGTCGAGATCAACGAAGCCCGTTCGCGGTTTGCGCACCTCCTCAACGAAGACGAAGCGATCGCATAAGCCTTGGCTCGGTCCCGGGGACACGTCCCAATGAGCGAGTCCCGGGGTCAGACCCGGGGTCAGACCCCTGACATGTCCAAATGCCGCGTCGCGGCTGGCCCGATCAGTGCCGGAAGTGGCGCCGGTGCGTGAAGGCCATGGCGGCGCCGGCGGCTGAAACCGCCTCGATCACCTCGGCGTCGCGCTTCGAACCACCAGGCTGGACTATCGCCGCGACACCCGCGTCGAGAGCGAGCTGCGGGCCGTCGGCGAAGGGGAAGAACGCGTCGGACGCGAGCACCGCGCCCTCGAGTGAGTGGCCGAGCTCCTGCGCCTTCGCGACGGCGATTCGGACGGCATCTACCCGGCTCATCTGGCCCGCACCGATTCCGATCGTCTGACCGTCACGCGCGATCACGATCGCGTTCGAGATCACGTGCTTCACGACGCGCCAGGCGAAGAGAAGATCATCCCACTGCTCGTCGCGGACCTGGCCGCACACGAGCTCCATTCCGTCGCGCGTTGCGATGTCCCAATCCCGGTCCTGCACGAGCAGTCCGCCAAACACGCGTCGGTAGTCGGGACCGGTGTCTGTCAGAGCCCGGCGCTCGGTGTCGTTGAGAACGCGCACAGAGGTCTTCCGCGCGAGCGCCTCCATCGCCTGCTCGTCGTAACCGGGGGCGAAGAGCACCTCGACGAACTGGTCGGCCAATGCCTCCCCGAGGGCAGCGCTCACGGCCCGGTTGACCACGACAACGCCCCCGTATGCCGAGAGCGGGTCGGCGGACAGGGCCCGCAAGTACGCGCCTTCGATCGTCTCAGCCGTGGCCACGCCACAGGGATTCGCGTGCTTGACGATCACGCAGGCCGGATCGTCGAACTCGCGCACGAGCAGTCGGGCGGCGGACAGGTCGTTCAGGTTGTTGAACGAGAGAGGCTTTCCTCGCAGCTGCTCGACCCGAGAGAGAAGATGTCGACGACGGCCACGTTCGGCGTAGTACGCGGCCTGTTGATGCGCGTTCTCGCCATACGAGAGCTCGAGCACACGGTCGAACGCGGGGACGAGGATCTCCGGCAGCTGCTCGTGCCGCTGAAACCAACTGGAGATCGTGGCTTCATATGCGGCGGTGGTCGCAAACGCCGTTCCGGCAAGGCGCACGCGGGTCTCGAGCGAAATCGAGCCGTCGGTGCGGAGCTCCGCCAGAACACTCTCGTAGTCCTCAGCCCGGCACACCGCTGTCACGTGCGCATGGTTCTTCGCGGCAGCCCTGAGCATCGACGGGCCGCCGACGTCGATCATCTCGACGACGTCCTCATCTGCGGCGTCGAGCTGTTCCGCCACGCGGCCGAACGGATAGAGGTTCACGCACACGAGATCGAAGGGCTCGATTCCGTGTTCCTCGAGCGACGCGAGGTCCCCAGCGACATCGCGTCGGGCAAGAATCGCAGCGTGGATCCTCGGATGAAGCGTCTTCACGCGTCCGTCGAGCATCTCAGGGAAACTCGTGACCTCCTCGACGCGCGTCACCGCCAGCGCGGAGTCCCCCAGCGCAACAGCCGTCCCGCCGCTCGCGACGAGCTCGAAGCCGAGATCGACGAGGCCTCGCGCGAACTGGACGAGCCCCGTCTTGTCGTAGACGGAGATCAGTGCGCGCACAGCTCGGCAACCACCTTGGGAAGGAGCCGGTACTCGGCTTCGTGCACGCGCGCGCGAAGCGTCTCGACCGTGTCGCCGAGAAGCACGGGGACGGACTCGGCGGCGATCACCGCACCGGTGTCCATGCCCTCGTCGACGTAGTGCACGGTGGCGGCCGTCGCCCGCGCTCCAGCCGCGAGGAGGTCCTCCAACGGGTGCGCGCCTGGGAACTCCGGTAGCGGCGCGGGGTGCACGTTTACGACACGACCCGGGAAGCGCTCCAGAAACGAGGGGCGAAGGAGCTGCATGTACCCCGCGCAGACAACGAGCTCGACGCCGCGGCGCTCAAGCCAGTCCGCCATTGCGCGGTCGCGGGCATCGCGGTCGTCGTAGTCGTCGAGCGAGAAGACCCCCGTGGCGACCTCCGCGGCGGCAGCTCGCTCGAGCGCCCGTACCCCGGGTTTGTTCGACGCCACCGCGACTACCGGCAGACCGGCGTCGAGGAGCGCCTGAAGATTCGATCCTTCGCCGCTCACGAGCACACCGATCACGCTCGCACGATCGTCCCGATCACGAGCCCGTCACCAGGATCAGGCACGACGGCGACGTAGCCGATCCCGAGGTTGAACACGCGCCGCAGCTCGTCCTCGGGGACGTGCCGTGCGAGCCAGCCGAACACTGGCGGGCGCTCCCATCTGTTCCAGTCGAGGTCGGCGCGGAGCCCATCCGGAAGGACCCGCGAGAGGTTTCCGAGGATTCCGCCTCCGGTGATGTGAGCAAGACCGCGAACATCCGAAGTCGCGCGAAGTCGGCGGACATCTTCCAGGTAGAGCGGAGTCGGCGCGAGAAGATCCTCACCCGTGTAGTCCTGCTCCTCGAGGATGCGACGCACGAGCGTGAAGCCATTGGCATGCACTCCGACCGACGGCAGCCCGACCACCGCGTCGCCGACCTCGATGCGCGATCCGTCGATCAGCCGCTCGCGCTCGACGAGCCCGACGCACGTGCCGGCGAAGTCGAGCTCGTCCTCCTGGTAGATCCCCGGCAGCTCGGCGGTTTCGCCGCCGATCAGCGCGCAGCCGGCTTCGCGGCAGATCTCGGCTGCGCCCTCCACGAGCTCGACGACTGATTCGAGATCGATGCGATTGGCCGCGACATAGTCGAGGAAGAAGAGCGGCTCCGCCCCGCACGTCGCGATGTCGTTGACGCAGTGAGCGGCAAGGTCGGCGCCACACGCCCGTAGGCGCCCACGCTTCCGCGCGAGGATGAGCTTGGTGCCGACCGAGTCGGTCGACGCTGCGAGGAACCTGCTTCCGTCTAGCGGGTACAGACCGGCGAACGCGCCGAACCCGGACGCACCGGTCGATTCAGCCGCAGCTCGCAATCGCTCGACGATCGCCTCGGCGGTCGTAAGCGAGACGCCCGCCGCAGCGTATGTCTCCTCGCCGCTACCCACACCGCGAGTCTATTGGCTGCCAATTAGGCGTTCGGCACCACGGGTCTGCGGGGCGGCCGGTGTCAGACACCGGGTCCCGAATACAGTGACGGCGTGGAGCCGTCGCTCGTCACGAGCTGGACTCTCGACCCGCTTCAGCTCGCACCGATCGCGCTGATCGCGGGCGCGTACGCGATGCGGGCGCGCACGCTCGCGCGCCGCGGTCAACCCGTCCCCGGCTGGCGGATCGCGCTTTTCATGCTGGGAGTCACCCTGCTCGTCGTCGCGCTCGCCTCCCCGCTCGCTGTTGTCGCCGAGGAGGAGCTCTTCTCGTTCCACATGACGCAGCACCTCTTGCTCGGCGATCTCGCGCCGCTCTGCCTGCTGGCCGGCCTGACCGGACCGATACTGCGTCCCGTCCTTGCGCTCCCGGGAGTCATGCGCCTGCGCGTTCTCGCAAATCCGCTCATCGCGCTTCCCATCTGGGCCGCGAACCTCGTCATCTGGCACATGCCCACGATGTACGAAGCAGCGGTTGAAAACAGCGCCGTGCACGTACTCGAGCACGCCGCGTTCTTCACGGCAGGGATCATCCTTTGGCTGCCCGTCCTCGAGACGTTGCCGGCACCCGAGTGGTTCGGCACCGGGGCGAAGCTCGGCTACATCGTCAGCGTTCGCCTGGTTGCGACCGTGATCGGCAACGTGTTCATCTGGGCCGGCGACCCGTTCTACGACGTCTACGAGACAGGGGACGATTTTCTCGGGCTATCGCCGAAAGCCGACCAGAGCCTTGCCGGGTCGCTGATGATGCTCGAAGGATCCCTCGTCACGATCGTCGCCATTGCGTGGCTCTTCCTGCGCATGGCGCAGGAGGGCGAGATCCGCCAGGAGCTGATCGAACGAGGCCACGATCCACGCGTGGTGAAGCGCGCGGTGCGTTACCGCCGCTGGCAGGAGCTCGCGTGATCGGCTCCGTCTGGGAGCTCCTGCTCGGCGGCGTGATTCTCGCGTCGGTCGTCATGGCTGTCCTCTGGTATGTCCAGGTGCGAACCGAGGACGCAAGCCATGTCGATGTCGCTTGGGCCGTCCTCATCGCATGCGCCGCCATCCTCTACGCCCTCCTCGCAGGCGGGGACGCCGGCTATCGCGCATTGGCTGCCGTGCTCGCTTCAGTGTGGGGCTTCCGCCTCGGCGCCTACCTCTTCTTCAACCGCATCCGCGGCAAGGAGGAGGATGGGCGCTACCAGTCGCTTCGCGCGAAGTGGGGCGAGCATGCGAACCGGAACTTCTTCCTCTTCTTCCAGTTCCAGGCCGTCTTCGTCGTGTTCTTCTCGATCCCGTTCGCGTTCATCGCGCTCGAGTCGGAGAGCGGATTCGGCGCTCTCGTCTGGATCGGCATTGGCTTCTGGACGATCGGGAACGTCGGAACGATCGCCTCCGACCGCCAGCTCGCGACCTGGCGTGCCGACCCCGCGAACAAGGGGAAGACCGCGAGGGGCGGCCTCTGGAGCTGGTCGCGCCACCCGAACTACTTCTTCGAGTGGATCAACTGGTGCGGGATCGCGCTCGTCGCCACGGCCACGCCGCAGGGCTGGATCGCCTGGATCGTGCCGACCGGTCTCCTCTTCCTCCTCTTCCGCGTGACGGGGATCCCGGCGACCGAGCGGCAGGCGCTCCGTAGCCGTGCCGACTACGCGGAGTACCAGCGGACGACGAGCGTCTTCGTCCCGCTGCCACCCCGGCGTGTGTGACGAAGTGAATGCACGGCGGCGTACCGTGGTCATGACCAAACGAGTCGTTCTTCCGATCCTGGCCCTCACGACGTCTGCCCTGGTCATCGCCGCGACGGCACGCGCCTCATGCCTCCCGGCGACCGCGGCAGAGCAGCGGGCGCGAGCCGACGTCATCTTCGATGGGGTCGCACTCGACGGGCGAACCGCGACCGGCGTTCAGCGGTTCAAGGTCACGCGATATCTCAAGGGCCGTGGTCTCGCCATCGTGCGGGTCCAGACCGGGACCACGCGACGAGCCGACGGAACGGGCAGTACGACGTCGGTGGCCATCTTCGTCAAGCGGGGGGAGCGCTGGCGGATCTTCGGGCGGGGCTCCGCGCGGAAGACCCTCCAGACCAGCCTCTGCGACGGTTCTCGCCGACGTTAGCCGCTACGCAGGGGCCGGCTCGAAACGGAGCTTCTCGACCTTCGTGGGAACGCGCGTCGGGTAGTCGCGCGTAAAGCAGGCGCGGCAGACCGAGTCCTCCGGGAGCCGCGTGGCTTCCTGCATCCCATCGACCGAGAGGTAATTGAGCGACGTCGCGCCGACATGGATGCGCATCTCCTCGACCGAGCGGTGCGCTGCGGCGAGCTCGTCCTCGTCGGCCATGTCGATCCCGTAGAAGCACGTCGAGACGACCGGCGGAGACGAGATGCGCACGTGCACCTCAGCGGCGCCGGCATCGAGCAGCATCGCGACGAGCTGACGCATCGTGTTTCCGCGGACGATCGAGTCGTCGACGGCGACGATCCTCTTGCCCTCGACCTCGTCGAGCGGGTTGAACTTGATCTTGACTCCCTGCTCGCGCATGCCCTGGTCGGGCTGGATGAATGTGCGTGCGACGTACCGGTTCTTGATCAGCGCCTCGTTGAACGGAATCCCGGACCCCTTCGCGAAGCCGATCGCCGCCGGTGTGCCGGAGTCGGGGATTCCGATCACGAGGTCGGCGTCGACAGGCGCTTCACGCGCGAGCCGCTCTCCCATCCGGATGCGCGCGCCGTGCACCTCGACGCCACCGAGTCGGGAGTCAGGCCGCGCGAAGTAGACGAGCTCGAAGATGCAGAGCGCGTTCCGGCCGAGAGGGATGGCCTGTGTGCCATGGAGGCCGTCAGCGTCGATCCACACGACCTCACCGGGCCGAACATCCCGCACGGCCTCCGCTCCGATGAGATCGAGTGCGCAGGTCTCCGACGCGACCACCCAGTCGTCGTCGAGCTGACCTAGCGTGAGCGGGCGGAATCCGAGCGGATCGCGAAATGCGACCAGCGTGCCGTCAACGAGGGCGGTCACCGAGTACGCGCCTTCGAGCCGCCGCATCGCATTCGCGACCGCTTCCACCAGCGGAGCCGGATCACGCGCGATGAGGGCTGCGATCACTTCCGAGTCGGAGCCAGACGTGAGCCTGATGCCGTCCGCGATGAGCTCCGCCCTGAGTTCCTCGACGTTCACGAGGTTGCCGTTGTGCCCGAGCGCCACCGTTCGCGCACGTCCATGGTGGATGAGCGGCTGCGCGTTCGCCCAGCGGTTGGAACCGGTCGTCGAGTAGCGCGTGTGGCCAATCGCCACCTCGCCCGGGAGTGCCTGCAGCTGCTGCTCGTTGAACACGTGCGCGACGAGCCCCATCTCCCGAACAACGGTCAGTCGACCCTCGTCGGAAACCGCGATCCCGGCCGACTCCTGGCCGCGATGCTGGAGCGCGAACAGGGCGAAGTACGCGAGACGCGAGACGTCCCGCTCCTCCGAGCGTATGCCGAAGACCCCGCACATCAGACGCTGACCTCCCAGGCGGCCCGCAGTTGCGCCAGCTCCACTCCCAGCAGGGTAGCTCCGCCGACAACCCCGGCCGCCCGTAGCGGCACGTCGAGCTCGAGCGCGAGACCGCGGAGCGAGTCTGCCGCGTCCGGTGAGCACGAGACGATCGCTCGACCGCCGATCTCGCCGAAGAGCTCGCGCGGGTCATCACTGAGCTCCACCGTCGCGGCACAACCGGAGTACAGCGCTGCTTCGGCGATACAGACAGCGAGACCGCCTTCCGACACGTCGTGGACGAGCGTCGAGATCGGAGCGGCCTGCCAGAGGAACGAGACGAGCCGTGCCTCGAGCTCGAGATCGAGACGTGAGGGGATGCCTCCCACCTCGCCGTAGAGCGCCTGGAACTCGGAGCCCGCAAGGGACACCGGCGACGCTTCGACGACGAACAGGGCATCGCCCTCACTCCATCCCTTCGGGACCCGCCGAACGTCCTCGACGAGCCCAACCGCGCCGATGACCGGCGTCGGATCGATCGCGCGCCCGTTCGTCTCGTTGTAGAGGGAGACGTTCCCGGATACGACCGGAAGCCCGAGCGCCTCGCAGGCCGCGGAGA
Organism: Gaiellaceae bacterium; assembly: GCA_038910715.1. Taxonomy (GTDB): domain Bacteria; phylum Actinomycetota; class Thermoleophilia; order Gaiellales; family Gaiellaceae; genus GMQP-bins7. Next base: position 18,161 of record JBCKBY010000019.1, on the reverse strand, counting down.
TTCCGTCAATCGCTTCGGCAAGCTCCCATCCGATCTCTGGCTTCTCCGGGTTGCCGAAGTTGAGGCAGTCCGTGAACCCGAGCGGCTCGCCGCCCACGCAGGCGACGTTGCGCGCCGCCTCGAGCACCGCCAGCGCGCCGCCCAGGAAGGGGTCGAGCCGTGCGATGCGGCCCTGGCCATCCAGGGTGAGCGCAAGCCCACGCAGCGAGGGGCGCAGCCGCAGCACCGCGGCGTCGAGCCCGGGCCGACGAACGGTGCGCGAGCCCACGAGCTGGTCGTAGCGGCGGAACACGAACTCACGACTTCGCAGCCCAGGCGAGGCGAGAAGCTCGAGGAGCGCATCTCCGACAAGGGGAGCATCGACGATGTCCGGCGCGACCGCGGCGCGCCGCGGCTCGCGTGTGACCTCGTAGCGCGGGCATTCGTCGGTCAGCAGCTGCGCCGGGATCTCGCCCACGACCTCCCCGTGCCAGAACGCGCGGAGCTCGCCGGATGAAGTGACCTCACCGATTACAGCGTGATCGAACTCCCAGCGATCGAGCACGGCCTCCACGGCCTCGACCATCTGCGGCCGAACCATCGCAACCATGCGCTCCTGGCTCTCGGAGATCATGACCTCCCACGGCTCCATCCCCGCCTCCCGCTGCGGAACGCGGTCGAGATGGACGTCGATGCCGAAGTCCGCGGCCATCTCGGAGAGTGACGACGCAAGCCCCGCGGCCCCGCAGTCCTGGAGCGACTCCACGAGACCGGACTGGACGATCTCGATCGACGCCTCGATGAGCTTCTTCCCGGTGAAGGGATCCCCGATCTGAACGGACGGGCGCTTCTCGGCCGCGCCGTCGTCGAGCTCCTGGCTTGCGAGCACGGAGGCGCCGCCGATTCCATCCCTGCCGGTCGTTGCCCCGTAGAGGAGGATGGAATGGCCGCTGCCGGTCGCCTTCGCCCGCATCAGACGCTCAGTTGGAAGCAGGCCAACGCACATCGCGTTCACGAGGCAGTTGTCGCGGTAGGCCTCGTCGAAGACCGTCTCGCCGCCGACGGTCGAGACGCCCACGCAGTTGCCGTAGTGGCCGATGCCGCCTACGGCACGCGAGAAGTGCCAGTCGGGCTCGGCGAAGCGGAGGCCGTCGAGGAGCGCGACCGGCCGCGCCCCCATCGCGACGATGTCGCGGAGGATTCCTCCAACCCCTGTCGCCGCTCCCTGGAAGGGCTCGACGGCCGACGGGTGGTTGTGGCTCTCGACCTTGAAGGCGACCGCGAGACCGTCGCCGAGATCGAGCACGCCGGCGTTCTCGCCGGGCCCCTGGAGCACGCGCTCGCCCGCGCTTGGAAGCTTCTTCAGAAGCAGTGCCGAGTGCTTGTAGCCGCAATGCTCCGACCAGAGCAGCGAGAAAACGGCAAGCTCGAAGTCGTTCGGGGTGCGACCGAGCAGGGCGCAGATTCGCTCGTGCTCCCCGTCCGTGAGGCCGAGTGCGCGATGGAGCGCCGGTTCCGTCAGGCTGCTCAGGAAGTCATCGTAGACGAGCGCTGCGGACACCCTTCGTGCGTGGCGACCGGGAGCGCCGCCAGCGCCGCGGTTCCGACATTCCGCCTGCGGATTTCTCGCCGGTAGCCTCCGCCACCTAGTGCGAAGTTACTGGCCCTCGCTCTTGCTGCTCGCCGGGATGTGGGGCGGCTCGTATCTGTTCATCAAGGTTGCGGTCGAGGACATCCCGCCTCCCGCGATGACGGAGATCCGCGTTCTCGTCGCGGGGATCCTTCTGGCCGGCTACCTCGGAGTTCGCATGGGCGCGCGGCGGTCGATTCACGAGCTCCGAGCAGCCTGGAAGCCCTGTCTCGTGCTTGGCACGATCAATGCCGCTCTCCCGATGAGCCTCGTCGCGTGGGGCGAGACGCACATCGACTCGAACGTTGCCGCGATCGCACAGGCCTCGGTGCCGATCTTCGTCGTCCTGCTGGGCCTCCGATTCCTTCCGCACGAGCCACTCGGCCCCTCGCGTATCGCCGGGCTCGTCGTCGGCCTCGTCGGCATCGCACTGATTACCGGCGTGCACCCGGAGGGCGGCGCATGGGCGGCGCTCGGCACGCTTGCGGTCGTGCTGTCGTCGCTCTCGTACGCGAGCGGCGGTGTCTACGGGCAGCTGCAGGTGAGGGGCACTCCGGGGCCGGTCCTCGCGGCCGGCTCGATGCTCGCGGCAGCGGTCGTCCTGCTTCCGTTCGCCATCGCCGACCCGCCCGTCGCTGCCCCGGGAGCGACCGCCGTCGCCGGATTGACCGCTCTCATCCTCCTTCCCACGGTTCTGGGCCAGCTCCTCCTGTTCCGCATGCTGCGGCTCTTCGGCAGCCGTCGTCTGTCACTCGTCACCTACCTGATGCCAGGATTCGCACTCGTGTACGGCGCGCTGCTACTCGACGAGCCGATCACTGCGGCGGCGCTCGGCGGGCTCGCGCTGATCCTCGGTGGCGTCGCGCTCGCCTCCGGACAGCGCATCCTCGGCGCGCGAGTGCGCGAGGAGCCCGCGTGAGCATCTCGATTCGACGCGCCCGGCCCGACGATGTCGACTTCCTCGTCGAGCTCGTGACCCACGAGGACGTCGAGCCGTTCCTCGCCGCAATCCGGGCCAAGGGTCGCGACGAGATTCTCGAAGAGATCATGCGTTCCGATGGCGATCCCGAGGCGTTCGGCATCTTCCTCATCGAGGTCGACGACGAGCGGGCCGGGACGATGCGCTTCGAGCGCGCGAACAAGCGAAGCCGCATCGCGGATCTCGGCGGCCTTGCGGTGCATCCGCGCTTCAGGGGAGGCAAGGTGTCAGACACCGCCGCCCGACTCTTGCAGCGCCATCTGCTCGACGACCTCGGCTTCCACCGCTTGCAGCTCGAGATCTACGGTTTCAACGAGCGCGCGATGCGTCACGCCGAGCGGGCGGGATTCGTCCGAGAAGGCGTTCGCCGAAAGGCGTATTGGCGAAACGACGAGTGGGTTGACGGAGTGCTCTACGGGCTCGTCGTCGAGGATCTCGAGGACGAGCCGTGATCTCCGTTGGTGGTCGTCTGCGCGACGGCCAGCAGTAGCGCCTCTCGCACCCACGCCGCGTCGGGCCATCCCGCTAGCCCGCGGTCGGTGCGATAGATGCGATCCCCGAGAGTGAACTCGCTCTGTCCGTTCAGCCTTTGGTCGACGTCGCGTCCCTCGACCCGCACCGTCGGCGAGCCGAGGAACCGTCGCTTACGCGCCTGAGCCTCCGAGGTCATGTCGATGACCACGACGTCCGCGGGGACGCCCGTCTCCGCTACAACCTTCTCGACCACCGCAATGGCCATTCCCCGGCTGGGACAGTCCTTGCGCGCAAGGATCTCTATCCGCACCGGCCCGTCGGACTCGGTACTCAAGCCAGCCCCCCTCCCCAGGTGAGCATTAGCACTACTTCCTGAGGCTAGGCCCGTACGGATCGATGGCAATCCCTCGAACGAGGGAATGCATCTCAACGCGCCGCTTGACAGACCGCCGTCGTCCACCTGTGCATTGCGCACGCTCGCCGGTAGTAGCGATGGAGCCCCGTCTCGAGTGCGAAGCCGACCGCGCCGTGGACCTGATGCGCGGACGCTGTGACATCGCAGCACACCGCGCCTGCCCAGAGAAGCTCAGGCGCAGGCAGGCTCCGCTCATCAGTCGTCGAGGACCAGGCCAGGAGAGTCAGCGCATCCACTGCCAGGGCCGCGTCCGCGAGGCGAGACTGAACGGCGGGAAGTGCGGCAATCGGCGCCCCGAACTGCTCTCGTGCGCGCGCGTACTCCACCGCTAACTCGAGAGCACGGCCGGCCAAGCCCGCGAGGTAGGCAAGGGTCGCTGCACTCCATGCGTGCCAGCACGCCGCGGCGGCCACCGGCTCGAGCTGGCCTCCGATAGCGACTTCGACGCGCACCGTCCCGCTTCCGTCGAGCGTCAGCTCGGGACGGGCCTCCGAGCTCGGCGTGCCAAGCGCGAGCCCGTTCCGGCGGAGGGGCAGCGCAAGCGATCGTGCACGAATCCCATGACGCGCCCGACCCTCTGTCGCGAGTGGCGCGCCCAAGGTCACCTCGTCAATCAGACAGGCCGGAGCAACCGCACGTCCGAGCTCGATGCCGCCGGCAACCGCAGCGCCGAGAAGGTCGCTGCCGGCCCAGAGCTCTGCCCAACCCGCGGCTCCGAGACGTTCCGACAGCGCGTCGTCGCGATCGTCCTGCCAGCTTCCGAGCTCCGGCTCTCGAACCGGCTCCCAGTCGCCGATCGCCGCACGCAACGACTCTGAAAACAGCCGGAGATCGTCAGTCACGTCGAATCTCACGGAAGCGCCCCCAGTACGGCCTCGGTATCTGCGCCGAGCTCCGGAGCCGCCGCCACAGCACGCACGTCGTCGCCGACCCGGATGAACGGAGCCAGGAGGCGAACCCTCCCGACGCCCGGTTGGACAACGTCGCCGACGAGTCCTGCCGCCACGACCTGCGGGTCGGCGTAGACCGTCTCTCGGGAGTGGACAACCCCGCAGGGAACTCCTGCGGACTCGAGCCGTTCGAGCCACTCCGAGGTAGGGCGATCCGCGATCGCCCGCGCGATCTCGGCCGTGACCGCCTCCTTGTCAGTGAGGACTGACGGATCGTCAGGAACGAGGTCGGGCGCCTCCACGGTGTCGTCCTCGAGCCCGAAGACAGCGAGGAGTGCTCGCCGCTGTGCCAAGTTGAGACACGCGACCGCGAGGAACCCGTCGGCCGCTTCGAAGCAGCGGTAGTACGGGTTCATGGCGACACCACCGGCGATCTCGGCAGCGCGCGCGTCGAGGTGTGCTCGATCAGCGGGGCGAGCCTCGGACTCGTCGGCCTCACCAGACAGCCAGACGAGATCCTGGAGCTGCACGGCCATCGCGGCGGCCAGGAGCGACACCTCGACCAGCTCCCCCACGCCCGACTCGCGCGACCGAACGAGGGCTGCGAGAACTCCGGTCGCGAGCAGGAAACCGGCGGTGAGATCGGCCATCGGGATTCCGCCCGCGCGTACGGGTACCCGATCTCCGGACGATGCGTGTGCGGTGAGAAGGCCGGCGCGTGCCTGGGCGACGAGGTCGTACGCCGGAGTCCCCGCGAGAGGTCCCGTTGCGCCGTACGAGCTGACGAGACCGACGACGACAGCCGGATGGGACGCGTGGACGGTGTCCCAGTCGAGCCCCAAGCGACCCGCCCGCTCGGGCGGGAAGTTGTGCAGGACGATGTCGGCCGACTCGAGCAACCGCTCGCTCGAGCGGCGTCCGTCCTCGGTCTTGAGATCGGCGACCACCGACCGCTTCCCGCGATTGAGCGGGATGAAGTACCGCCCGACACCGGGCGCCACCGGCATCACATGTCGATAGGCGTCTCCTGCGGGTGGCTCGACCTTGATCACGTCCGCACCCAGATCGGCCAAGAGCACGCCGCAGAGCGGGCCCGCGACGTACTGGGCGTACTCGACGACGCGCACGCCTTCGAGGGGAAGTGTCATCTGAGACCAAGCCCTCTGCGCGCGATCACGAGCTGGAGGATCTCGGCCGAACCGCCCGAGATTGTCGAGCCGATCGAGGCCCGATACAAACCACCGATCCTTCCCTCGAGCGGTGCCGAGAGGTTGCCGTCCGAGAGCCCTTCGAGACCGAGCAGATCGACCGCCTCCCGTGCCACACGCTGCGCGAGCCGCGCGCCGGCGAGCTTCGCCATTGCCGACGCCGATGCCGCCGGCTCACCTCGGTCGAGCAGATCTGCGGCGCGCAGCGACAGAAGGCGCGCGCCCGCGAGCTCGCCGCGAAGGCTCCCTATGCGCCGCCACTCCGGCTCGAGCTGGCCCGTCTGCGCCAACGTCTGCTCGAGCCCGTCCAACACCCAGGCGAGACCGCCGAGCTTCTCCGCGGTGATCCGTTCGAAGTCGAGGGTGTGCATGAGAACGTCCCACCCACGGTTGACCTCGCCAACAAGATTCGCCGCGTCGATCTCGACGCCGTCCAAGAACACCTCGCACAGGTAGCCGCCGCCCAGAACGGGAAAGCGCCGCACCTCGATCCCGGGAGTGTCGATGGGTGCCACGAGCACCGAGACGCCTTTGTGCCTCGGCTCGTCGGGATTCGTGCGCACGGCGAGGTAGATCCAGTCGGCGAGCCATGCGCTCGACGTCCAGATCTTGTGCCCGTCGACCACGAAGCGATCGCCGTGCAGCGTGGCCTTGGTCGTGAGCGAGGCCAGATCGCTGCCGGCCCCCGGCTCGGAGAACCCCTGACAGAACGTCAGCTCCCCGCGGGCGATGGGAGGAAGGAGCCGCTCCTTGAGCTGAGGCGAGCCGAAACGCTCGAGCGCGCAGCCGATCGTCTTGTACGACAGGAGGTAGAGCGAGAGCGGGAGCCAGTGGTAGCCGAACATCTCCTCGACGAGAGCTGCGTCGACATGCGAAAGCCCTCTTCCGCCGATCTCGTCCGGCCAGGTCATCCCGATCCAGCCGGCCCGCCCGAGCTCGAGCGTGACCTCCTTCGAGTCGCCGTCCGAGAGCATGCCCTGGCGCCGCCACTCGGGATCCGCTTCGAGCACCGGTCTGAGACCTCGAGCGAACCCTCCCGCGTCCTCGCGGAGTGCGATTTGCTCGTCGGTCAGCCGGAGATTCACGCGGCGATCCTAGTAGCCCGCCGTAGGATCCCCGCGCATGGAGCATCAGCGCACCTGGATCACGATGCAGGACGGCACGCGCCTCGCCGCGAGGCTCTTCCTTCCGGACGAGCTGCCGGCGCCTGTCATCATCGAAGCGCTGCCGTACCGCATGGACGACCTCACATCGTCCTACTCGAGCGAGTACGAGCGGCTGTGCCAGGAAGGCGGGTTCGCGGTATGCCGGCTCGACATCCGCGGAACAGGCTCCTCCGAGGGCATCGCACTCGACGAGTACCACCCGCAGGAGCACGCCGATATCTGCGAGGCGATCGCCTGGCTCGCGGAGCAAGAGTGGTCCACCGGGAGAGTTGGGATGTACGGCACGTCCTGGAGCGGGTTCAACTCGATCCAGGTCGCGATGGAGCGCCCGCCGGCGCTGGGGGCGATCGTTCCGATCTACGCCTCGGACGACCGGTACACGGACGACGTCCACTACATGGGCGGCGTGCTCAGGGCGATCGACCTCGTCGACTGGGTGATCTACATGGCCGCGTGCAACGTGCTTCCGCCCGTCCCCGCGGTTTACGGCGAAGGCTGGCGGGACGAGTGGCTGCGCCGGATCGAGGGCACCGAGCCATGGCTCTTACGCTGGCTCGAGGAGCAGGCCGACGGGCCGTACTGGCGCCACGGGTCGCTCCGTCCACGGTATGACCGAATCATCTGCCCCACGATGATCGTCGCCGGCTGGGCGGACGGGTACACGAACATCGCGCTGCGGGCATACGAGGCGATGACGTGCCCACGACGCGTGATCATCGGGCCGTGGGCTCACATGTCGACCGCAACCTCGATCCCCGGGCCGCACATCGACCTCGTGCCGGAAATCATTCGCTGGTTCTCGCGCTGGCTTCGCGACGAGCAGAACGGGATCGACACGGAGCCGCCGATCGCCGTCTTCGTACGCCGCTCGACAAGACCGGCACCCGACCTGCCCGAGATGCGTGGGGAGTGGCGATCCGAGCCGACCTGGCCGGCAGAGCGGCTCAGGCGACAGGTGTTGCGGCCCGCAGGCGCTGGACACGACCGCATCGTCGTCAGAGGCGACGTCGGAACGGCAGCCTGGATCTCGTGTGCTGGGAAGCCCCCGTGGACGCTGCCTGACGACCAGCGCGAGGACGACGCGCGCTCGCTCACCTATGAATGGGATCCGATCAAAGACGACCTCGATGTCCTGGGGCACCCGCGTGTACGCCTCGTAGTCACCTCGCCGCAGCCCGTGGCTTTTCTTTCAGCGCGGCTCTGCGACGTCTTTCCGGACGGCACGTCGGCGCTCGTCAGCCGCGGGATTCTCAATCTCACGCATCGAGACGGTCATGCCGACCCAAAGCCGCTCGAGACAGGCGTTCCCACCTCGGTGGACATCGAGCTGGAAGCGACGTCGTGGGTCTTCGAGCCGGGTCATCGCGTGCGCCTGGCTCTGGCGGGCGCGGACTGGCCGAACACATGGCCGCCGCCACACGGCGCGACACTCGAGATCGCCCGCTCGACCGTTGAGCTCGAGCTCCCGGTCATGGAGGGAGGCGCTGTGGCATCTCCACCCGTGTTCCAACCGGCACCCCCGCGTGTGATCGAGCCCGAGAACGAGTTGCCTGGCGACGAGCCCCGCGATGAACAGCCACCAGTCATACGGCGCATAGAGCGCGATCGCGTGGGACGTCAAACTCGAGTCGTGACGAGCTACGGCTCGAACTACGACGCGCCGTTCGACGCGAGGATTCGCGAACAGTACGACGGCGTCGTCGGAGTGGCGGCGAGCAACCCGGGGCGGGCCTGGGCGCGAGCGAGCACGAGGTACGACATCGAATGGCCCGAGACGTCGGTGTCGACCGAGGCGCACCTCCACGTGCGATCGGACGCCGACGCGTACCACGTCGTTGTCGAGGTCGTGGCGACCGAGGACGGCGCGGAAGGAATCGGCCACATCGAGCGCCGATTCGAACGGACGATTCCCCGCCGCCTCCAGTAGCCGCGGCCGCTTTCGGCCGTCTTGCGCCTGGCAGCCGCATGGAGGCATCATGGGGAGCGTGTGGTGGAAGCGCAGCGCACTCACGCGTGAAGAACTCAATGGATTGATCGCGATCTTCATGCGGATGGAGGCAAACGTTGCCCGGATCGCGCTTGAAGTCGCCGGAGAGGACCATGGCGAAGAAACGGAATGAGCCCGCCTGGTGGCTCGAGTGGCTCGAGCAGCGTCGTGAATCCGAGGAGCTCTTTGCGCGCATGCGCGAGCGGTTTCGGCTCGAGGACGAGCGCGACGAACGCCGCCGCGCGCGCCTCCGCAAGCTGACGTTCGGGCTCCTCGGCCGCGCGTAGCCCGTTACAAGGCGTGGCACGCCGCACGGTGCTCGGGCGCGACCTCGTGCAGAACCAGATCATCGGTGCGACAGCGCTCCTCGATCCCGAGCCGCGAAGCCTCCCCTGAGGCAACGAGCGGGCAGCGAGGATGAAAGCGACAGCCGGTCGGAATGCGGGTCGGATCCGGCGCCTCACCCTGGAGTATCTGCTGCTCCATCTCCTCGGCCTCGGGTACGACGGACAGGAGTGCGCGTGTGTACGGGTGCCGCGGATGGGAGAGAAGCTCCTCTGCGGGGCCTTCCTCGACGATCCGTCCGAGGTACATCACGGCGATTCGGTCAGCGATATTCCACGCAAGCCCGAGATCGTGGGTGACCACAAGGATCGTCACGCCTGCGTCGCGAACAAGCTCGAGCATCAGCTTGAGAATCTCTCCGCGCACCGAGGCGTCGAGGCTGGACACTGGCTCGTCGGCCACGAGCAGCGACGGGTTCAGCACCATCGCGCCCGCTATCACGACCCGCTGGCGCTGACCGCCGGAGAGCTCGTACGGATAGAGCTGGAGGAAGCGCTCGGGTGGCCGTAGCCCAGCTCGCGCGAGTGCGTCCGCCACCCTCGTCGCCTCGTCGCCCGGAGGCTTCTGAATGCGGAGGCCCTCTGCGACCGCCTCGTACACCGTCTGCCGGGGGTTGAGCGAGCCCATCGGATCCTGGAAGACCATCTGCACTTTCCCGCGGTACGAGCGAAGGAACCTGCTGTCGTACTGCAGCGGCTCCCCTTCGAATCTGATCTCACCCTCCGCCGGGCGCTCGAGACCCATGATCGTGCGCGCAAGCGTCGTCTTCCCGCAGCCGGATTCGCCCACCAGGGCGAGTACCTCGCCCTGGTTCACGACCAGGTCGACGCCGTCGACGGCGCGTGCGATGTCACCGTGACGCACGGAAAAGCGAACGTGGAGCCCGCGGGTCTCGAGCAGCACTTCGCTCACCGCGGTGTACCGTCGAGGACGTGGATGCAAGCGGCCTGCCGCCCTTCTCCCGCAGGCCAGAGCTCTATGTCAGCGCTCGTACACTCGGCGACCGCGACCGCGCACCGCGGGTGGAACGGGCAGCCGCTCGGGATCGCCCGCGGATCCGGCGGGTCCCCGCCGAGCCCGGACGGCTTCATCCGGTGAGTGTGATCGCCGATCAGCGGGAACGCGGCGGCGAGCGCAGCCGTGTACGGGTGCCGGGGCCGAGCGAAGACTTCGTCGGCAAGGCCTTCTTCGATCACGCGACCCGCATACATCACTGCCGTTCGCTGACACACATAGGACAGCGTCGAGAGATCGTGGGTGATGAAAATCATCGACAGCGCCAGCTCCTTCTGAAGTCGCTCGAGAAGCTCGAGCACCTGGGCCTGCACCATCACGTCGAGCGCCGTCGTGGGCTCGTCGGCGATCAAGATGCGCGGGTTGCATGCCAGCGCGAGCGCGATGAGCACGCGCTGGCGCTGACCGCCGGAGAGCTGGTGCGGGTAGTCGCCCGCGCGTCTTGCGGGCATCCCGACCGTCTCGAGCAACTCGGCAACGCGTGCAGCCGGATCCTCCGCGGTCCGATGTGCCTCGATCGCCTCGGCGATCTGGTCTCCGACTCGCTGGACCGGGTTCAGCGCATGCAGTGCACCCTGAAAGACGATCGACATCTCCGTCCAGCGCACGGCCCGCAAGCGCCCAGGCTTCATCTCCAGGACGTCCTCACCGTCCAGCAGCACTTCGCCTGTCACCTCGGTCCCCCTCGGTAGTACGCGGAGGAGCGCGCCTGCGATCGTCGACTTGCCGCAACCCGATTCGCCGGCGAGCCCGAGCGTCTCGCCGTGCGCCACGTCGAACGAGACGCCGCGCACAGCCGGGACGTCTCCCGTCTCGGAGCGATAGGTGACGCGCAAGTCCCGCACGGAAAGGAGCGGCGCGCTCATTTGCGCTGCTCACGGAGGCGTGGATCGAGGACCTCCTCGAGTGCGCGCCCAACGAGCGTGAACGCGAGCACGACGACGATGACACAGAGGCCCGGAGGCAGATACCACCACCACGCTTCACGGGTGAGCGCTCCGAACGAGAACGCCTCTTCGAGCATCTGCCCCCACGAGATCGAAGATGGATCCCCGAGCCCCAGGAACGCGAGCGCGGTCTCCGACAAGATCGCGATGGGCACCGTAAGCGTGGTGTTCGCCAACACGAGCGGCATCACGTTCGGGAGGATGTGTCGCCCCATCACATGCCCGCTCGACGCACCGAGCGCCCGGCTTCGCTCGACGTAGAGCCGTTGCTTCACCGTCAGCACCTGTGCCCGGATCAGCCTTGCCGTCCCAGGCCAGGACGTGATCCCGATGACGAGAATGATGTTTCGGACCGACGGCCCGAGGACCGCCGCGAGCACGATCGCGAGCGGCAGGAAGGGGATGACGAGGAACCACTCGGTGAGGCGCGAGAGCCCACTGTCCGTCCAGCCGCCGACGAACCCAGCGACGACCCCAACAACCGTGCCGATGACGATCGCGATCAGTGTCGCCGCGACGCCCACGAGCAAGCTGACGCGCGACCCATAGATGAGCTGGTCCCAGATAGGCCGGCCGAAGTTGTCGGTCCCGAGCGGCGCATACTCCGTCGGAGGCGCCCACACAGGGTTTTCGGTGGTGTTGACGACTTTTAGGTTCGAAGGGTCGGCGAGAATTGGTGCGAGAAGGGCGACTGCGATGAACGCGCCCAAGACGACGAGGCCCGCGATTCCTTCGCCGTTTCGGCGATAGTCCGCCCACGACCGCTGGAATGCCCGTCGCCTGCGCGCCCAGGCGATGGTGCTCATTGGTAACGCACCCGGGGATCGAGGTATGGGTACAGGAGGTCGGCGGCCAGGTTGAAGAGGATCACCGCCGCGCTGAAGACGAGAAAGAGCCCCTGCAACATCGGCAGGTCCGGGCCTCTGAGCGCGTCATACGTCAGTAGGCCGAGCCCGGGCCACGAAAACACCGTCTCGACCGTGATCGCGCCCGAGATGACGAAGCCGAACTCGATCGCGATGAGCGCAGTCGCCGGCAACAGTGCGTTGCGGACGGCGTGGCGGTTGCGGACCTCGACGTCACGGAGACCCTTCGCGCGTGCGAGGGTCAAGTAGTCCTCGCGCACGACGTCGACGATCGAGGATCGCATGATGAGCGCGTACTCGCCCAGGTAGGCGAGCGTCAGCGTGAGGCAGGGCAGGAACATGTGCCAGGCTTGATCGAGGAGCTTCCCCAGCCCCGATGCCTCCGAGGATGGGTCCGAGATCCCTCCGGTTGGGAAGAGCCCCAGTCGCACGGAGAAGAACGTGAGCAGGAGCATCCCGAGCCAGAACTCGGGTGTCGACCATGTGACCATCGAGCCGGACGTCACCAGCCGGTCTTGCCTCGTTCCGCGACTCCAGCCCGCAAGAGTTCCCATCCACAGACCGAGCACGGTCGAGAGGATCGCGGCCGTGCCGACGAGCGCGATCGTCGCCGGCATCCGTTCCCAGATCTCGTCGATCACCGGCTGGTTCGTCGTGTAGGACCGACCGAGGTTCAGCTGCAGCGTCTGCTCGACGTACCGTCCGAACTGCTCCCACATTGAGCCATCGAGACCGAACTGAACGCGGAGCTTCTCGCGCTGCTCGAGCGTGAGGTTCCGGCCACGGAAGAGGTTTGCGACCGGGTCTCCCTCGACCACCCGGAAGAGGAAGAAGTTGAAGACGACGACGAACGCCAGCGTCGCGAGGGCGCCGAGCACCTTGCCCACGACGAAGCGGGCGTTCATCGTCGTATCTCCAAGCGCCGAAGCTCTACTCGCGCTCCTCCGCCGAGCGGCGTCGCATAAGCATGAACACGACCGCGCCTATAGCCGCAAGGCCTGCGATTACCAAGGCCGCGATTGCAGCTGTGGACATGCCGCTGTCAGAGCTGGCCCCCGCGATCGGCTTCAGATTGAAGTACGTCGGCGATGTGTTCGAGAAAATCACCGGCCCGACCTCTGCCGGCTGCCTGAGCCAACCTTCGAAGCGATCGGTGCGGTACGCCTGCAGATCCGGGTTCTGCACGAGGTTGAGGTAGACCGCGGACTTGTAGAACCGCGTGAGCATCTCGTGGACGATCTCACGGCGCTTCTGTGGATCCAGCTCGACGTTCGACTGCTTGTACAGCTTGTCGTACTCGGGATCGCACTTATTCGCGTCGTTCCAGTAGTTCGTCGGGTTATCGGGATCCGCGCTGACGTTCTCGCAGGTGAAGTACCAGAGCATTGGATCGGGATCGACGAACGGCGTCCACGACCAGTGGAACAGGTCGTACTCGCCTTTGCCGATGATCTCGGTGAGCTTGCTCTCGTTCATCAGGTCGTATGTGATCTCGATGCCGATCTGTTCCATCCAACCCGTGAAGTAGTCGGCGATCGGTTTCGCGACCTGCGAGTCGGTGCGCACGGCGAAGGTGAAGTCGAGGGGCTCACCGCCGCCCGGCATTTCCCGGACGCCGTCGTTGTCGGTGTCCTCGTAACCGGCGTCGTCGAGGATCTGGTTTGCCTTGTCGACATCGAACGCGTACTGCTCTTCGACGGGGATGTCCGCGAGCCACGTGGTATCCGGGGACGGGCTGAACGTCAGCGCCGGGTCACCGATACCCGCGTTCACCTTGTCGATGATCGTCTGCCTGTCAACCGCATGCGCGATGGCCTGGCGAACTCTCAGGTCAAGGAGGGCAGGGTGCGGCTTCTCGAGACCGTCGCCTCCGTTGATCGCAATCTCGTCGACATTGCCCTGCTGCCCTTCGATCGTGACGATGCCCTCGGTCGTCGAAAGACGCTCGAAGGCGCTGGTCGGAATGTCCTGCCCGGTGTCGATCTCGCCCTTCTCGAGCGCTGCGACCATCGCGTCGGAGTTGTTGAAGATCCGGAACACGACCTCGTCGATCGCCGGCGTGCCGCCCCAGTAGTTCGAATTCGCAACCATCCGCCAGAACTGCCCGGGCTCGTACTCGGCAAGCGTGAACGGGCCAGAGCCGACTCCGTCCTGCCCGTCGTACTTTCCGATCTCGTCTTTGCCGAGCTTGCCCCAGATGTGCTCCGGGAGGAGGTAGATGTCCATCGTCGGCAGCTTGGGATCGGGCACGCTCGAGGTGATCTCGACCGTGCGCTCGTCGATCGCGCGTGCCTTGAGGTTCTGGACGGTCGAGTAGGAATGCCCCCACTCCTCGTCGCGGCCGCGCTCGATGTTGAAGACGACGTCGTCGGCAGTCAGGGGCTCACCGTCCGACCACTTCAGACCCTCACGAAGCGTGTACGTATAGGTCTTACCGTCGTTCGAGGCCTCCCAGGACTCGGCGAGCCCCGGGGTGATGGCGAAGTCGTCCGCCGCCTTGTCCGTGAGCGTCGCGTAGTGGAGGTTCCACGCTTCGTAGTCGGGGACTTCGACTCCAACGAGCGGATTGAACGAATCGACGTCCTCCGTGCCCACAGTGAGGACGATCTTCTCGTCGTCGTCCGATTGGGCAGTGGCTACGGCGGTCATGCCGAGCGCGACAAGAACGACGAGTGCGGCTGCGAAGAGGAGCTTTACGAGCTTCACGGACATCCCTCCAGATCGATGGGTAGGGCGATTATGTCCCCCCAGCAAAACGCGTGTCAGTGTAAGGCGCTCCCTGTTCACGAGAGTTATACGCTCGTTGTGTGACTGTTCACGAGCCTCGCGGTCCCCGGTTGCGCGAGCTCGGACTTCGTATCGGCCGCTTCGACGCCGGCCCGTTTAACGCCATTACGGATGTGAGCGGTGTCGCAGTCGGACACGTAACGGTCTGGCGCGACGAGCCAGATCCCCCCAAGGGTCGCGGAATCGCGCGCACCGGAGTGACGGCCGTGCTGCCCGCTCCCGTCGAGACTCTCCACGGAGCGCCCGTGCCCGCCGGCATGGCCGTTCTCAACGGCGCAGGCGAGCTCACCAGCTCGATGGTGATCGCGGAGTGGGGCCGGATCGAGACGCCGGTGTACCTCACCTCGACGCACGCCGTGGGACGCGTCTACGACGGCGCGATCTCGGTCGCGGTCGCGGCGGACCCGAAGGTCGGCGCCGAGAACTTCGTGATCCCCGTCGTCGGCGAGTGTGACGACAGCTGGCTCTCCGAGGGACGCATCGTCCAGGTCGAAGCCGAGGACGCAAGCCGAGCCGTCACCGCAGCGGCGAGCGGTCCGGTGGCCGAAGGAGCCGTCGGCGCGGGAACCGGGATGATGACCAAGGGCTACAAGGCCGGGATCGGCACCTCGAGCCGCGTCGTGCCAAGCATCGGGGGCGCAATCGGCGTGCTCGTCCTATCGAACTTCTACCCGCCGCCCAACCTCGTGATGGACGGTGTGCCGGTCGGCGACCTGCTCGGCGAGCCCCCTGAGACGCGACGATCGAAGGCGGGGAGCTGCATCGCCGTCGTCGCGATCGACGCACCGCTCTCCCACCACCAGCTCGAGCGCGTCGCACGTCGTGCGGGTCTCGGCCTTGCGCGCTGCGGCTCGGTCGCGCACCACGGAAGCGGGGAGATCTTCGTCGCCTTCGCACCTCCAGGCCGCCGCCCCCGCGGGGAGGCCCCCGTGGCGACAGTGCCGAACTACGACCTGAACGACGTGTTCGAGGCCGTCATCGACGCGACCGAAGAGTCAGTGCTTAACGCCCTCTGGGCCGCGCCCGAGGTAGTGGGCCGCGCTGGCCGCGTCCGCCTAGCGCTACCACACGACGCCGTGCTCGAGATCCTCGCCGCCCACGGGCGCCTCGCGTACTAGGCGCTTCGCGGTCGCGGGCTGGTGCCTATCCATTAGGCTCGAGTCATGGCCAACTTCCTGCACACCATGGTTCGCATCACCGATCCCGAGCGCAGCCGTGGCTTCTACGAGGCGCTCGGCTTCACGTTCTCTCGCGACATGGACATCGTCCGAAACGGCGAGCTGGAGGCGACGAACTACTTCTTCTCGATGGGTGACTCGAACAACGTCCTGGAGCTGACCTACAACCACGACGGTCGCACGTACGAGCTGGGCACTGGCTACGGGCACATCGCCGTCGGCGTCGATGACCTCGACGGGACGCTCGGAGAGCTCGCGACGCAAGGCATCGAGCCGGAGCGCCCGCCGTACCAGGTCGTTGAGGGCGGCTCGCGGATCTGCTTCGTCCGTGATCCGGACCAGAAAGTTTACAATCATCAACTGAGCTGGGCCGGCTGGTTTTCAGCCTAACCAAGGTCGACCCGATGGCTGGCTGTGTCGCTCTTTGTTGGAACTGCGACAGCGACCTCGGCCCGGCGCGCGCTCCCGCCAACGACTCCGCCAGTCCGCCGACTCCCGCATCGTGGCGGAGTAGGCGGAGTACAAAGAGCGTCTCATGGCCGGCCTTCGCAAGAAAAGCGACAAGGTAGGGTGACCGGCTCGCTCCGGCGACGTAAACCTCGGATTGACAGGCAGTTTCATCGCAGGGACGGGGATCGCCATTCTGCTCCGCCAACGACGCTCGGCCACGGCATTGGCGCCGTAAGTGCCGACCCTCACACCGGGTCGGCGCGCGGCCGGTATCCACACCTCAACTACGCGAGCCGACCGAGCACGGTGCCGAAGAGCGCGTGGCGCCAGGTCGCCTGCGCGAACGCGCGCGGATTGGTCAGCAACGGCGGGACGCCGGGCTCACCGCGTGCCGGGTGGTAGCGATCGATCAGGTAGCAGAGCGGGTAGAGAGCGACATGCTCAGCGAGGGCCATTCCGAGCGCGAGCTTGCGCGAGCCGACCGGAACCACGCGGCGAGCCTCGTGATGCGAAAGCCCGAACAGGGCGCCGTTGAGTGCGTGGATCGCGAGCCCCGCGGCGCGCCACCGAGGACCGCGCGTCACCGCCTTGCCGAGAACGGCGACGTCCGAATAGTCGCAGCGCAGGAGCCGCTGATCGACCGGCTCCTGCAGCGCCCACACGGTCGCAGCCGTCGCCCCGGCAGCAGCCGCTCGGAGTCGCCCGCTCACCGATCCAGTTTGCCAGGGCACGCGCGCATCTTCGGACGATGGAGCTAGCCGAACGCTACTACAACCGCCTTGCGGCGATGCGGGCGCTCCTCGCGGGAACGGTTTGATCCTGTCGGAGCCAGCCCCGCCTCGCGGATTATTGGCGGGCTCTAGCGTCGAACCCCCACGATGAACTGCGTCGTGTTGCGAAAGTGACGGGCCTTGCTGTGGGCGGGCCACATGACCGCACGAACCGCGGCCTGAGCTTCTTGCTGACGCTCGAGCGTCAGCATCGCCGTCGTGACGCCGGCGAGGGCATCCCAGGCGGAGGCGAAATCATCGAAGTCGAATCCGAGCACTTCGGTCTTCACGTCGGCCTCGATCCCCGCCCGACCGAGCTCCTCGAGGAAGGGCTGTGGGTCGGCCATCGCCCCGGGGCCGACGCCGGCCACGGGTGGAGGCGGCGCGAACTGGCCGGCCGTCTGCTGGAACAAGACGATGTCGCACGAGTCGGGCCCAGCCCAGACGGATGCCACCAAGCGGCCGCCTGGGCGAAGGACGCGAGCGATCTCCCGTGCGGCACTGGGTCGGTCGATGACGTACATGAGGGTCAGCGACGTGAGGACGACGTCAAAGGACCTGTCCGCAGCAGGGATGTTGTCGGCGGATCCCTCCCGCACCTGGAACCTGACGGGAGCCTGATCGGCCCGCCGGCCCGCGAGCGCGAGCATCTCGGGGCTGATGTCGATGCCGAGTACGTCGCCGCTCGGTCCGACCGCGATCGCTGCTTTGGCCGCTATTGCTCCGGTGCCGGTTCCGATGTCGAGGACGCGCTCGCCGACCTGGAGATCGACCCGGGCGAGCACGCTGTCGACCACGGGCGCGAACCGGCGATCAATCTCCCTCCAGTAGATCTGCGATATGCGATCCCAGACTCCGACCTGCCAGGCAAGTCCCTCTTCCAGCTCGGTCACCTGTCCTCCCTCAGTCGGTGTCTCCCCAGACTCATGCAAACGCCCATCGGCTCGTCGCCTCCGCCGGTGTCCTCCCGTTCGAGTAAGCGTCTGTAGTGGAGCTAGCCGGACGCTACTACAATGGCCTCGGCGCGCTCCGCGCGCTGCTCGACGACGCGCGCCTTCCGCGCGCTCCAGCCAGAC
>JBCKBY010000018.1:0-25976 GCA_038910715.1 Gaiellaceae bacterium | reverse complement strand
AACCATGCCGCGGATTCGACTCCGCCCGTCGATCTCGATCTCGGCGCGCACCGCGACGCGTCGTCCGATCGCGGACGCGAAATGGGCCGGCTTTCGCAGCGGGCGCTCCGGGCCGGGCGAGGACACGTCGACGGTGTAGTCGGTTCGGTAGGCCTCGAGGACGCGCGTCACGCGCTCACACAGCGCGTGATCGACGCCTTTTGGGTGATCCACATAGACGCAGAAGCGAGCTGGTGAAAGCAGCTCGACCGCGAGAACCTCGACGCCGGGCACGCTCTGCTCGACCGCCGGGGCGATCTCCTCCTGCAGTGTCCGCTCGCGTATGTAGGTCGCTGTCATTCGCTCCCTCATAGAAAATGGGCGCCGGTGCGCCCATTTCTCCAAACCGGTGAAATGTGGTAAGCCCAGGATAGCACCGTCGGCTCGCTCGTATCCCAGAGCGCTCAGGCGTCGAGCACGATCGTGACGGGGCCGTCGTTTACGAGCGAGACCGACATGCGAGCGCCAAACACACCTCGAGCAACGCGAACCCCATCAGTCTCGAGCGCGACGCAGAACGCTTCGTAGAGAGGCTCGGCGAGATCGGCCGCCGCGGCGTCGGTAAAGCTCGGGCGATTTCCTCTCTTTGTATTGGCGATGAGCGTGAACTGGCTGACAACGAGCGCTTCGCCTCGGACGTCGAGGAGCGAACGGTCGAAGTGCCCTTCGTCGTTCTCGAAGATTCGAAGCCGCGCGACCTTGCGCGCGAGACCCTCCGCCGCCTCGACAGTGTCGGTGTTCGCCACGCCGAGGAGGACGAGAAGGCCGGCGCCGGACGTGGCGACGAGGCCGTCCTCGACGGTCACAGATGCCTCGCGAACCCGCTGCACGACTCCGCGCACTCTCGGATTCTCCCTCCGGTAAAGCATCGGCGCTGATCGGCCGATAGAATACGGGATGGAAGCCGCACAACATCCCTGGCCTGCGCTCGGTGTGCTGCTCGTACGCGACGGACTGGTCTCCAAGGACGAGCTGGAGACCGTCCTCGAAGAGCAGCGCGATGCCCGGAACAAGCGCGTCTCCGGTCATCAGCTCGGGAACCTCCTCGTCGCACGCGGCTCCGTGACGGCATCGCAGGTCGCCAGACTGGTCGCCGAGCAATACGAGCTTCCTTTCCTCGAGCTCCAGACCACCGACATCGACCTGCACGTGGCGCGTCTCCTGAGTGAGGAGATCACACGGCGCCTCTCCGCGGTGCCGATCGGCACTCATGCGGATGGCTCGTATCTGCTCGCGATCGCCGACCCGGCGACGGTGCTCTTCTCCGACGAGCTCCGCCGCGCCCTCGGGTCCGTGCCCCGGTTCACCGTGGTCGGCCCCGAAGCAATCGACGCTGCAATCGCTTTCGTCCACGATCGCCCCTACGTACTCCCGGCGGACCTGGACTCGCCGGACGACGAAGACAGGGGCGTCGTCGTTGAGCTTCGTTCCAATGGCCCGACGGACGCAACCCCTTTCGACCACCACTCCGAAGTCGAAACCAGGACGATCACGCATCTGGGGCCACCTCTCGGAGCGTTGATGCTGCGCGAAGGGCTCGTGACCGACGAGGAGCTCGAACGAGCTCTGACCCAACAGAGCTTGTCGACGAGTTGGCGTCTCGGCGAGATCCTCATCGACCGGGGCGTCGTGACTTCGGCCGTCGTGGCACGACTCATTGCGGAGCAGTACGAGCTCCCGTACTTGGAGCTCGCGGACCTCTACATCGAGCCACACGTCGCAGCTCTCCTTCCACGCGAGATCGCGCGAGAGTTCCCCGCGGTCCCGATCGCAGCGCATCCCGACGGGTCGCTCGACGTCGCAATCGCAGATCCGACCAATGTCTACTACTCGGACGCGCTCCAGAGCGCGCTCGGCGTCCCGCTCACGTTCGTCGTGGCCTCGCCGGACGCAATCGAGGCGCTCCTCGAGACCGTTCATACGCGCGTCGCGGTCGTTGAGTTGGATACCGAGGCTGAGCTCGACGAGATAGAACACCCCGTGGCATCAGAGGATGCCGAGGAACGCTCGAGCGAACCAGAGAAGCTGCCCGAGTTCGTCATCGAGCACGTTGCTGTCGAGGAGCCCATTGCGGTGGAGGAACCGACTTCAGCGGAAGAGCCCTCAGTCGAGTCGGAGATCGGCAGGCGGCAGCCGACTTGGACGACGGAGCTGGAGCCCGCCGAGGACCTAGTCGAGACCACTGAGCACGAGGACAGCCGCGTCGACGAGACCGAAGCGATCGCTTCGGTTCCGGATGAACTCGACGCGGTGCTCCTTGCCGAGGTAGCGGAGATTCACAAGTCCACAGAACCGGCCGCTGACTCGGACCATGAGGTCTCGCTCGCGCTCGTCGAAGCCGACCCGTTCGCCGACAACCCTAGGTCCGCCAATTTTCCTGTGCAACCCGACGAGCTCGACGCGGACGATCCAGCAGCGTACGCCGATGACCTGGACGCGGCCATCGACGAGGTTCTCGCTCTCGGAGCCTCGGCGATCCACTTCTCTCCTCAGGGCGAGTGGCACACGGTCCGCGCGCGGATCGACGGGCTCGTTCGCGAGTTCGGTGTCGTCGCAAAGGACGATCTCGTGTCGTTCGTCGATCGCGTCGAGCCCTCGGCCACAGTGCGCATCGATGTCGTTCCGACGAAGCAAGGTGACAAGGTCATCCTCTTTCCACGCGAGCAGGCGGGGTCCCTCCGCGTCCTCGCTGAGCTCGGCTTGACGAGCGATGCAACCGACGCCATCGACTCAGCGCTCTCGCTGCCGTCCGGTGCCATCGTCGTCTGCGGCCCTGCCGGAAGCGGTACTACAACGACGCTCTACGCCGTACTCGGGGCACTCAACACGCCTGATCGCATCCTTGGGTCGATCGAGGATCCCGTCGAGCACGTTTTCGACGGGATCGATCAGACCGAGGTCGGCGTAGCGAGTGGCGTCACTTTCGCGGACGGCCTCCGGACACTCCTGGCTACCGACTCCGATGTTGTTCTCGTCGGCGAGATTCGCGATCAGGACACGGCGGAGGTAGCCCTGCAGGCCGCCCTCGACGGTCGCCACATCCTCGTGGGGCTCCGTGCGCCGAGCGCCGCCGCAGCAGTTCGCCGGCTAGCGGACATGGGGCTCGAGTCGAGCGTCTTGGGCGGAGCCCTTACATGCGTCGTCGCCCAGCGGCTCGTTCGAAGGATTTGCGTCGACTGCCGTGAGACGTACTACGCGTCGGACTCCGATCTCGCCGAGCTGGGACAGCCGAGCGAAGGCGGCAGTCCTCGGCTCCTGGCGCGCGGAAGGGGTTGCAGCGCGTGCGACGGTACGGGCTTCCGCGGCCGCGTCGGGCTCTTCGAAATCCTTAGCGTGACCGAGGAAACTCGCGGCCTCGTATGCGGCGGGGCATCCGTCACTAAGATTCACCGCGCTGCGGTCGCAGGAGGGATGCAGACGCTTCGCGACGACGGCGTCCGCCTCTGCCTCGAGGGCATCACTACCGCTGCTGAAGTCCAGCGGCTCCTCGGCGCAGAGCGCTAGTCCAAAGACTCGCCTTCGCTGCTTGTACGAGGACGCAGCGAACGGGCGATCTTGATGTGTGGAGTCGCTTCTTTGCGACGCCCTTGGTTCACCAGAGCACGACCTAGTGCGTAGTGCCCAAACTCGTCCGCCGGTGCGAGCTCGACGAGAGCGCGGAACTCGACCTCGGCCTCCTCCCAGCGGCCGATACGGAAATACGCAATCCCGAGAGCTTCGCGGATCGACCGGGAATTCGGCTCCCGACGCTTGGCTTTCTCGAGAGGGACCGTGGCCTGAGCAGGCATGCCGCTTCGCAAGTGCTTCCGGCCGAGCTGAAAGAGGTCGTACGTCTCCGTCAAGGCGCCGAGCGAGGTGTCCGCTGAGCCGCGCCGTCGCTCATCGCCCCGCGAGCACTCGCTCCACCTCGTCGAGAACCGCGGCCGCGACAGCCGGCTTAGGCGCCTTCGCCACCTCGCGCTCGCCATCCTCCGTGATGAGGACGACCTCGTTGTCCGGCGCGTCGAACCCGATGTCAGGGCGGCTGACATCGTTGAACACGAAGAGATCCGCGCTCTTCGCCCGCCGCTTCTCCCGCGCCCGCTCCAGGCCGGAGCCCGCGCCGTCCGCGGCGAAGCCCACGAGCACCTGGCCAGGTCGTCGTACAGCTCCCAATGCCGCGAGCACGTCGGCTGTGGGCGCGAGCTCGACAGTCCAGGGCGCGCCGTCCTTGGGACGCTTAGTAGCGGATGGCGAAGAGAGCCGATAGTCGGCCACTGCGGCGGCCATGACGATCACGTCCGCATCCGCACGCGCAAGTGCTTCCCGCTCGAGGTCTCCGGCGGTCGGCGTCTCCACGACGGTGATGCCCGGCGGTGCCGGAACTGTCAGGTTCGCGGCGAGAAGAGTCACGTCTGCGCCGCGGCGCTGCGCCTCCTCGGCCAGCGCGACACCCATGCGACCCGAGGAGCGATTGCCGAGGTAGCGAACCGTGTCGAGGGGCTCGCGTGTGCCTCCCGCCGATATGACCACCCGCAGGCCGCTCAATGAGTCGGGCTTTCGAGTGCCGGTGACAAGAAGCTCGATACGGGTCAGGATGTCCTCCGGCTCCGCCATACGACCGATTCCCTCCTCACCCTCCGCAAGCTCTCCTTCCACAGGTCCGACGATCTCGACACCGCGGGAGAGGAGCACAGCCACATTCGCCTGCGTCGCCGGGTGCGCCCACATCCGTGAGTTCATCGCCGGGGCGACGAGCACCGGCCCCGAGTGCGCGAGAGCGGCCTCGGTAAGGAGATCGCCGGCCAATCCGTGTGCCAGCCGCGCCAGCGTGTTGGCCGTGAGGGGGGCCACGACGAGAAGGTCAGCCCGTTGTAGATGTGGGTACGGATCGTCGCTCTGCGTCGTGCGGGCGAGGGCGAAGAAGGTCTCAGCCGAGACGAACCGCTCCGCGCCCGCCGTCACGAGCGGATACACGTCGTGACCAGCGCGCGCGAGCAGCCTGACGAGGGTGCACGCCTTGTAGGCCGCTATCCCCCCGGTGACTCCGAGCAGGACGCGTGCCACGAGCTACCGGCTCTAACAGCGCCGACCGGCATCCGCTGACGCGCAGATTCCGGTCGCGCCAACATTCCTGAAGGCGGCCGCGTCACGGCCGCGGCGCGAGTGCTTGCTCATCAGACCCTAGACGGGAACGTGGTACGTGATCTTCCCGCGGGCGATCTCTTCCATCGCCATCGTGAGGTAGTTCTTGGAGCGGGATTCGATCAGCGGCGGAGGTGCCTCGTCGAAGCCGATGCCCTCGCCGAGTTGGTGGTGATAGTTGTTGATCTGTCGCGCGCGCTTGGCAGCGACGATCACGAGCGTGTAGCGCGAGCCTTCGACCGTTTTCAGGAGATCATCGATTCTGGGGTGGATCATGGCCGGCCCATGGTACCTACGGGAGCAGCCTCGCACTCCACTATCGCCGCGAGCGCCGCTGTGGCTCGCTCGAGGTCGTCGTTTCGCACCATGTAACGGAAGCGATGGGCCTGCTCGAGCTGCGCGCGCGCAAGGTCGATGCGCTCCCCGATCTCACCCGTGCTCTCCGTCGCACGCCCCCGGAGCCGCCGTTCCAGCTCCGGAACGTCCGCGGCAATGAAGATCGTGACGCTCCCTGCGACCTCCGATTGCACTGCGAGCGCGCCCTCGAGCTCGAGCTCGAGCACGCAGATGCGGTTGTCTCCGGCAATGCGCTCCATCTCCGATCGGAGCGTCCCGTAGCGGCGCCCGGATACGTATGGGACGTACTCGAGGAACGCGCCAGAGTCGACACGGCGCGTGAACTCGGCATCGGAGAGGAACCAGTAGTCGTGCCCATCGGTCTCCCCCGGTCGCTGCGCGCGGGTGGTCGCCGAGACGGCGACCTCGAGCCCGGGCACGCGCTCGAGTAGGCCCTTGATCAACGTGCCCTTACCAGCGCCCGAGGGCCCCGTGACGACGAAGACGGGCCGCGAAGGCACCGTCGAGCTAGGAGCGGTCGTTGAAGAGCTCGATGAGCTCGGTCCGCTGGCGCTCGGAGAGGCCGCCGACCGTCTTCGACTGACTGATCCTGCACTGGTTGAGGAGCCGTGCAGCTTTGACCCGGCCGAACTTGGGGATGGCCATGAGCATGTCGAAGACCTTCGCCGTCGAGACGTACGCAGGCGGGTCAAGCAGGATGCCCTCGATGCTCTCCCGCCCAGCCTTCAAGTCTCGCTTGAGCTGCGCACGCCGAACCCGAACGTCGTTCGCCCGTTGGAGCGCCTCCATCCTCTGGTCGAGGGAGCGCGCCGGGGCTTGTGCGTGCGTCTTCGTCGTGACCATAAGCCGGACGAGTCTACCAAGACTCCCCCGTGGGTCAAGCAGGAACATTTTAGCCCATTTGCAGGGGTTTTGGCGTTGCCTACTCTGAAGACAGCACATGTCGGGACGCGGAGTTGCGCACGAAGCCGTGAATCCCGTGTCGGGAGACGACCACCGCAGGCACTCCAGTGTCGCTCAGCTCCGCTCGGATACGACTCGGTGCGAGGGGGTCCGAAAACAGGATGGTGCCGAGCGCGACGGCACTTGCGCCCGCCGCCAGAAAGTCCAACACATCGTCCCCCGACGTCACTCCCCCCATGCCCACGATCGGTAACGCGACGGCTCGAGCGCAAGCGTGGACGCACGCAAGCGCGATAGGCCTGAGCGCAGGCCCGGAGTATCCCCCCGCACCGCGCGGGAGGTTTGGCCGCCGAGTAGTCGGGTTGAGAGCAAGTCCGCGGATGGTGTTCACGAGCGACAGACCGTCGGCGCCAGCGCCGGCAACCGCCCGCGCGCTCTCCGCGACATCCCACGTAGCGGGTGAGAGCTTTGCGTAGAGCGGCTTGGTCGTGGCTGCTCTCGCGGCGGCGACCAGCTCGGCCGCGGTCTCAGGCGCCTCTTCCACGTTCGGGCAGGAGAGGTTCAACTCGATGACTTCGACCGCTGCCTGCCCGTCGAGTCGTTCGCAGACCTCTGCGTAATCGGGCGCAGAGAAGCCACCGACCGACACCCAGATGGGGACACCCAGTTCGGTGATCCTCGGAAGAATCTCCTCGACGAAAGCATCGATGCCCGGGTTCTGGAGCCCGATCGAGTTGAGCATCCCGGACTCTGTCTCAACGATCCGCGGAGGGGGGTTTCCTTCACGGGCCTGCGGCGTCACCGTCTTGGTGACGAACGCGTCGAGTTGGATCGCGATTCCGGGAGCAACTAGAGCGTCGAGGCAGCCGCTGGCGTTGAGAAGCTGCACTGTCACGCGGCGTTCCGCAACACAGGCCCATCGACACAAAGCCTCCGATTACGGCCGTCGATCTCGACGACGCATCCGTAGCAGGCGCCATACCCGCACGCCATCCGGGCCTCCCAAGCGAGCTGCGCATGCGGAGCCCGAGTGCGAAGCGCTTCGAGCATCGGTTCCGGCCCACACGCGAGGACATCGCAGGGATCGTTTGGAAGCAATTCGGTGACGAGGCGCGGCTCGACCACAATCTCGGCGCCTGGAAGGAGACGCCCGGCCTCGGCATGGCGTTCCGTCCGAAACCCAAGGACTGCGGGGGGATCGCCGAGCGCGGCAGCGAGATACGGCATCGGTGCGATTCCGATTCCGCCGGCAACGAGCACAGGCCGGTCGACGTCGAGATCGAAGCCATTTCCGAGCGGGCCGAGGACGTGAATTGCCTCGCCGGATCGAAGTGTGCAGAGAGCCCGCGTGCCGGGGCCGATCGGGTCGATCAGAAACGTGAGCTCCCTCGGCGGCGCCTGGCAGAGGCTCATCGGACGCGGGAGCACTCGCCTGGGCGCCTCGAGCATGAAGAACTGACCTGGCACTCCGGGCTCGAGTTCCCCTCGCTCGAGCCGCAGCAGCGTGTAGGGGCCGACGGGCTCGGTTCCGGTGACCAGCAGGCGCTGCCTACGAGCTTCCCTTCCCGCAAGTGACAGACTGGTAGAAGCGGGGCTCACGCCTCGATCCCGATCCGCTCCTGCAGCGACAGAGCCGACTCGGCGCGTGCGTTCGCGATCGCGTGAACCGCAGCTGCCGCCCCTGAGATTGTCGTCACGCACGGCACACGCGCAACGAGCGCGGCCTCGCGAATGAGGTAGCCGTCAGCGCGCGCACCTCTTCCCTGAGGCGTGTTGATGACGAGATCACACCGGCCGCGTCGCACGAGGTCGACGACGGTCGCCTCATCGTCGCTCGCATCCGCAACCTTGGCCACTTCCTCGATCTGGAGCCCCGCTGCCCGCAAGGTGCGCGCCGTGCCCTCGGTGGCCACCAGCTCGAACCCGAGTCCGGCGAGGGCTGCGGCGACCGCAACGGCCGCGGGCTTGTCCTCGTCGCGGACGGAGAGGAAGGCCGTTCCGGACGTCGGCAGTGGTCGTCCGGCGGCTCGCTCCGCTTTGGCGAGGGCGGTTGGAAGATCGGCTGCGCTCGCCATCACCTCGCCGGTCGACCGCATCTCCGGGCCGAGCACGGGGTCGGCTCCCGGGAAGCGCGCGAACGGCAGCACAGCGGCTTTCACGCTGACCTGCGCTGGCCTTGGCACCGGAAGATCGAGCTCCGGCAGCGTCGCTCCCGCCGCGAGCCTGCACGCGGCGGCGACCAGATTGATGCCGATTGCCTTGCTCGCAAACGGCACTGTTCGCGACGCACGTGGGTTGACCTCGAGGACGTAGACCGTGGCGTCGGCAATCGCCAGCTGGACATTGAGCAGGCCGACGACCCCGAGAGCCGGCCCGAGCAGCTTGACGACTCGCTCGACCTCGAGAGCTGCGGCCAACGTGAGTGACGGTGCCGGAAGCACGCAGGCCGAGTCGCCCGAATGCACGCCCGCCTCCTCGACGTGCTGCATCACCGCGGCGATGTAGACCTCGCGACCGTCGCAAAGCGCGTCCACGTCGAGCTCGATCGCGTGCTCGACGAACCGGTCGAGGAGCACCGGTCCGTGCACGGCCGCCATCGCGGCTTCGAGCTGGTCGGCGTCGTAGCAGATGCGCATCGCGCGGCCGCCGAGGACGTACGACGGTCGCACGAGCACCGGGTAGTCGATCTCGTCGACTGCTGCGAGCGCCTCCTCGAGGCTCGAGACCGTGGCCCACGGCGGGCAGCGCACTCCGAGATCACGGGCGAGAGAGCCGAAGCGCTCGCGATCCTCGGCGAGGTCGATTGCCTCGTGTGGAGTCCCGAGGATTCGATAGCCAGCGTCTTCGACGTGGCGTGCCAGGCGAAGTGGCGTCTGGCCGCCGAACTGCGTGACGACGCCGAGCGGCTGCTCGCGGTCGCAGACCGCGAGAACTTCTTCCGGGGAGAGCGGCTCGAAGTACAGACGGTCCGAGGTGTCGTAGTCGGTCGAGACGGTCTCGGGGTTGCAGTTGACCATCACGGTCTCGTACCCCAGCTCGCGGAAGGTCTGCGCAGCGTGGACGCAGCAGTAGTCGAACTCGATCCCCTGGCCGATGCGGTTGGGACCCGAGCCGAGGATCACGACGCGGGGCTTCACACCGGCTGGAAGAGCCTCGTCCTCCTCGCCCCAGGTCGAGTAGAAGTAGTTCGAAGCGGCCGCGACCTCGCCGGCGCAGGAGTCGACTCGACGGAAGACCGGGCGAATGCCCCGCTCGTGACGAAGCCGCCGTACCTCCACGCCCGTCAGACCGAGAGCTTCGCCGATCGCGTCATCGCCCCATCCGGCTCGCTTCGCGCGCGCCAGGTCGCCGCTCGCGAGCTCGGCTCGCGCACGATCGAGCTCGGTACGAAACCAAGGATGGAGCCCTTCGGGGAGATCGTCGAGGCTGGCCCAGGGCGTTGGAGCTCCTCGTTCGAGCTCGCGCGATCCATGCGCCTTGAGGAATGCCTCCGAGAACGTGCGTCCGATCCCCATCGCCTCGCCCACCGACTTCATCTGCGTGCCGAGCGTCTGATCCGCGCCGGGGAACTTCTCGAAGGCAAAGCGCGGAAACTTGACCACCACGTAATCGAGCGTGGGCTCGAAGCTCGCCGGCGTCGTCTTGGTCAGGTCGTTCGGGATCTCGTCGAGCGTGTAGCCCACGGCGAGCTTGGCTGCGACCTTGGCGATCGGATAGCCGGTCGCCTTCGAGGCGAGCGCCGAGGAGCGCGAGACGCGCGGGTTCATCTCGATCACGCGCAGCGCTCCCGTCTCGCGATCGCGCGCGAACTGGATGTTCGATCCCCCGGTCTCGACCCCGACCGCACGGATGACCGCGACTGCCGCATCACGGAGCTCCTGGTACGCCTCGTCCGAAAGCGTCATCTGCGGTGCGACGGTGACCGAGTCGCCGGTGTGCACGCCCATTGGGTCGAGATTCTCGATCGAGCAGACCACGACCACGTTGTCCGCGCGATCGCGCATCAGCTCGAGCTCGAACTCGTCCCAGCCGCGAACCGACTCCTCGACGAGCACCTGTCCGATCGGCGACTCCCAGAGGCCCCGCTCGACCTGGTACTCGAGCGTCGCCTGATCTTCGGCGAATCCTCCACCGTGACCGCCGAGGGTGAACGCTGGTCGGATAACGGCGGGTAGCGAGATACCGTCGAGCTCGGCGAGGGACGTGACGATGCGCGAGGCCGGGACCTCGAGGCCGCAACTGAGCACGGCGCGACGGAACTCCTCGCGATCCTCGGCGCGCCGGATCACCTCAACCGGAGCGCCGATCAGCTCGACGCCGAGCTCGTCGAGCACTCCGGCCTCGGCAAGGGACACGGCGAGATTGAGCGCAGTCTGGCCGCCGAGGGTCGGCAGCAAAGCGTCCGGGCGCTCCCGCGCGAGCACGGAGGCGACGCTCTCGAGGTCGAGCGGCTCGATGTAGGTGCGATCGGCGAATCCGGGGTCGGTCATGATCGTCGCTGGATTCGAGTTGACGACAATCGTGCGGTAGCCCTCTTCTCTCAACACCTTCAGCGCCTGGCAGCCGGCGTAGTCGAACTCACAGGCCTGGCCGATGACGATCGGGCCCGATCCGATCACGAAGATCGACTCGAGATCTCGGCGAGCGGGCACTAGCGACGGACCTCCTCGACCCAGGTCTCGAGGATCGGCCAGGCATCGTGCGGGCCCGGACCCGCCTCGGGGTGGAACTGCACGGAGCGCGCGCGGAGCTCGGGAAAGTCGAATCCCTCGACGGTCCCGTCGTAGAGCGAGACGTACGTCGCCTCGGTCGCCTCCGAGGGCGAGACGGCGAAACCGTGGTTCTGGCTCGTGACGAGCACGCGCCCGGAGGCACGTTCGAGCACCGGGTGGTTCGCTCCGCGATGGCCGAAGGGGAGCTTGAAGGTTTCGTGTCCGGTCGCCAGGCCGAGGAGCTGGTGGCCGAGACAGATGCCGAGAATCGGGACGCGTCCGAGGAGGCCGCGAATGACCTCGGTCTCCTCGTGGAGAGGCTCGGGGTCCCCGGGGCCGTTCGAGAGAACGACGCCGTCGAACTCGGCTAGCTCTTCGGGCTGCGCGGTGTGTGGGAACACCGTGACCGCCGCACCCGTAGCGGCGAGTCGGCGGAGGATCGAGCGCTTCGTGCCGTAATCGACGACCGCGATCCTCGGCGAGCCTGTCTGCCTGAAGACGTACGCCTCGGGCGCAGACACCTGCGCCACGAGCGCCTGGCCTTCCATGAGCGGCTGAGAGCGAACCTGTTCGAGTGCGTCGCCGACCCGCAGCTCGGCTTCGTCGGCCACAGCTGCCGCCCGCATCGCGCCTCCGTCGCGTAGGCGCAGCACGAGCGAACGCGTGTCGATCTCCTCGAGCCCGACGAGCCCGTGCCCGCCCAGCCACTCCGCCCACTCTCCCCCGCCCAATTGCCGCATGAGTGCGGCCTTCGCGTGTGGCCGGGACGACTCTCCCCGCTCATCCGAGACGCCGTAGTTACCGACCATCGGTGCCGTGAAGCACACGAGCTGCTCGGCGTAGCTCGGATCGGTGACGGTCTCCTGGTACCCGGTCATCGCAGTCGTGAACACGGCCTCGCCGAACACCGCGCCCGGCGCGCCGACCGAACGCCCACGGAACACCTTTCCGTCCTCCAGCACGAGATAGCCTGGGGTCACGCCTCGAACACCAGCCTTCCGTCGGCGATCGTCCTCACGACCCGGCCTCGCAGCGTCTCTCCAAGGAGCCATGAGTTGGCCGACAGGGAGCGGAAGCCCTCTTCGGTCACGGTCCACTCGGAGTCGAGGTCGAGCACGACGAGGTTCGCGCGCGCGCAGACCTCGATCCTCGGCTCGTCGAGTGAGAAGACGCGTGCAGGCCCGGCCGACATCCGCTCGAGGAGCGTCTCGAGCGAGAGCTCACCGGGGATGACGAGATGCGTGTAGAGCGCGGCGAACGCGGTCTCGAGCCCGATGACGCCGAATGGCGCCTCCTCGAACGGGACGTCCTTCTCGTGGCGAGCATGAGGCGCGTGATCCGTAGCGATGCAGGAGATCGCACCGCGTCGCAGGGCGTCTCGAAGGGCCGAGCGATCGTCCTCTGACCGCAGGGGCGGGTTCATCTTGACGTTCGGATCGAGCGAGCGAACGGCCTCGTCCGTGAGCACGAGATGATGCGGTGTCACCTCGGCAGAAGCCGCGAAGCCCTTCGAACGTGCGAGATCGAGTGCGGCGACCGACTCGCTGGCCGAGAGATGCATTAGGTGAATCTGTCGATCCTCCGCTCCTGCAAGCGCGAGGTCGCGCTCGACCATGACGCTCTCGGCCGCCGATGGATATGCGCCGAGGCCGAACTCCGCCGCCACGGCGCCCTCATGGGCATGCCCTCCCCGCGAAAGCGTTGGCTCCTCGCAATGGAGGGCCAAGGGCAGCTTCGCGAGGCCGCTGTACTGGAGCGCGCGGCGCATGAGCCCCGCCGACTCAACCGGGCGCCCGTCGTCGGTGAACGCAGCCGCGCCCGTCGCTGCGAGCTCGACCATCTCGGTCAGCTCCTCCCCACGCTGCCCTTTGCTGATCGCCGCCATGAAGCCGGTCGGCACGACGGCTTCTTCACGCGCGCGCTCGACGAGCGCGCCGAGCACCGCCGCGGAGTCGACGACCGGGTCCGTGTTCGGCATCGCGAGGATCGCGCAGTACCCTCCCGCGGCCGCGGCCTCGGTTCCGGAGCGCGGCGTCTCCTCGTCCTCGCGGCCCGGCGTGCGCAGGTGCACATGTGGGTCGATGAATGCCGGAGCGACGACGAGGCGGCTCGCGCCCGCGGGCTCGATCGCGCTGATGACGCCGTCGGTGACAGTGATGCGCAACGCCTCATCGATGCCTTGCGTCGGAGCAACGACACGCCCTTCGACGACGAGGCTGTCGCTCCGTCCGTTCGCGCAAAAGAGCGTCACGCCATCTCCGCATGCACGGGTATTTCGGCGGTGGCGAACGTGAGCAAGTCGTACAGCACGGCCATCCGAACGACGAGGCCGGCGCGTACTTGGTCGGTCACGAGGGCAGCGTCGGAGTCTGCAACCCGTGGGTCGATCTCGATCCCGCGGTTCATGGGGCCCGGATGCATGACCACCTGACCGCGTCGAACACGATCCGGGCCGATCCCGTAGAGGGCTGTGTACTCGCGGAGCGACGGCACATACGCCTCGCCGGCCGCCATTCGTTCTGCCTGCATGCGTAGCACGTACACCACGTCCGCATCGCCGATCGCCTCGATGTCCGTCGACACGGCACACCCCAGCGCCTCGACTCCGCGCGGCATGAGCGTCGGCGGTCCGACGAGCAGCGCCTCTGCGCCGACGAGGCCGAGCGCCTGGACGAGTGAGCGGGCGACCCGTGAATGGAGCACGTCGCCGACGATCGCAACCTGGAGACCCTCGAGTCGTCCGAGAGCCTCGCGCATCGTGTGGAGGTCGAGCAGAGCCTGCGTCGGGTGTTGGTGCTTTCCGTCGCCGGCGTTCACTACGTGCGCCTTCGTATACCGCGCGACGAGCTGCGGCGCGCCGATCGACGGGTGACGAACGACGATCACGTCGGGGTCGTAGGCGGCAAGCGTCAGTGCCGTGTCCTTCAGCGACTCGCCCTTGTCCACCGAGGAGCCGGCTGATCGGATCGACATCGTGTCCGCCGAGAGCCGCTTCGCAGCGAGCTCGAAGCTCGCGAGCGTTCGGGTCGAGGACTCGTAGAAGAGGTTGACGACGGTCCTACCGCGCAGAGTCGGCAGCTTCTTGACCTCGCGCTCGAGAGAGGCCGAGAGCGCCTGTGCCGTGTCGAGGAGACGCTCGACGTCGTCTCGATCGAGATCGCGGATAGACAGCAGGTGGCGGCGCGGCGGAGCCGGCGGTCGAAGCTCAGTCATGGCCGTCGTCTTCGCTCCCAGCGACGAGAAGCACGCCCTCTCGCTCGTCGATCTCGACGAGCTCCACTTGAATCCGCTCGCCGCGTTTGGTGGGAAGGTTCTTGCCGACGTAGTCGGGGCGAATCGGAAGCTCTCTGTGGCCGCGGTCTACGAGCACCGCCAGCTGTACGCGCGCCGGGCGCCCGAACTCGAGCAGCGCGTCGATGGCGGCGCGAATCGTGCGACCCGTGTACAGGACGTCGTCGACGAGCACGACGGTCATGCCCTCGATCGGGAACGCAATGCTCGTCGCCCGCACGACGGGCTGTCGGTCCGGCGGACGACCTCCATCTCGGACGTGAACGTCGTCCCGATGGAACGTGATGTCGAGGGCCCCGACGGGGAGCTCGACGTCGCTCCGCTCCTCGACGAGACGCCGGAGCCTGGAGGCGAGTGGTACGCCTCGCGTCTGGATCCCGACAAGCGCGACACGCTCGAGACCTGGCCCATCGGGTACGTCGTTGCGCTCGATGAGCTCGTGGGCGATACGAGAGAGAGACCTTGCGATCGCGTCAGCGTCCAAGAGCTGCGGCGCGGTTGGGCGATCGGGGACGTGCGCGGTCATCTCACTCCTTTCCAGCCTCACTGGACCGGGTTAAAGGACTCGGCCAGTCTAGCGTGATCGTATGTCGGACCGGTGAGCGCTCGCGGGATCGCGGTCGCGCGAAGCTCCCCGGAGACGGCCGCTGCGCCCGCTTCTCGGTCGAGCGCTACTCGACCTCTTCGCCGTGGTGTTCGGTCGAGACGACTGCAGCTCGGCTCGCCCGAGCGCCTCTCCGGACGAGCTCCGGTGAGCCTCGCTCGGAGAAAGGGATCTCGATGACGTCGAAGTCCCGCGGCACCTCGGTCGCCGGAAAGAGCTCCCGTGCTTCCTCGACGACCTGATGGCCGAAGTAGCGCGTCGACACGTGCGTGAGCGCGAGCAGACCTACGCCCGCCTCGCGCGCTACGAGCGCAGCCTCGCCTGCCGTCGAGTGGGAAGTCTCGCGTGCCCGCTCGCGCTCGTCCGCCAGGAACGTCGCCTCGTGAACGAGCACGTCCGCCCCCATCGCTGCGTCGACGACCGACGCAGCCGGCCCAGTGTCGCCAGAGAGGACGAGCTTGCGTCCAGGGCGC
Organism: Gaiellaceae bacterium; assembly: GCA_038910715.1. Lineage (GTDB taxonomy): Bacteria > Actinomycetota > Thermoleophilia > Gaiellales > Gaiellaceae > GMQP-bins7. Next base: position 10,473 of record JBCKBY010000018.1, on the reverse strand, counting down.
GTAGGCCCGAGAACCTGATCCGGGGTCACGGCCCGGCCATCCGAAAGCGTCACGGTCTCCCCGCGTTGAAGACGGCCACGATCGGGGCCGTCGGGAACACCGAGGGCGGCCGCAGTATCCACATCGAACCGACCGGGTCGCTCGTCCTCCACGATCGAATAGCCGATTGCCGGCACGCCGTGTTCGACCGAAAAGGTCTCGACTCGATAGCCAGATCGTTCGAGCACGGCTCCGGGCTCGAGCTCCGTCGAATCGACGGAATAGGAAAGTCGACCGAAGATGCGGCGTAGCGCCGACAGGAGCTCGTCGAGCCCTCGCGGTCCGTAGATCCGCAACGGCAGCTCACGCCCTCGCAGGGAATAGGTCTTGAGCATTCCAGGCAGCCCGAGATAGTGATCCGCGTGGAAGTGCGTGAGATAGACCTCCTCGAGCTCGACGAGTCCGACATCCGAGCGCAAGAGCTGCCGCTGCGTCCCCTCTGCGCAGTCGAACAGGAGCCGGTCACCACCCCGACGCACGAGCGTCGCGGACAAGGCTCGCTTGGAGGTCGGCATCGAGCCGGACGTCCCGAGGAAAACGACGTCGAGCTCCACGGCGGCGGATTGTAGTCATGTGCTCAAAGTTCCCTCGCTCGGCGCCGATACACGGTGCATGCGGCGAAAGCGGGCCTACCGGTCGTCCGGGCTGCTGCGTTCCCTGACGCTGCTCCGGACATTCCTGATTGCGTCAGCGGCGATTCTCGCCGTTGGGGCCGTCGCCCTATCGTCCACCCTCTCGAGCAACCTGCGGGCATCCGCCCTCGAGGACAATGCGCACGACGTCGGCGCCTATGTCGATGCCGTTCTCGCACCGAACTTCGTCCGGGGAGAACGCGTCGTCGTCACACCGCGCGTCATCAGCAGGCCCACGCGCGCCGTACGACTCCCCGACGACGTGCGCGGGCTCAACATCTACTCGCGCGACGGCCGGCTCGTGTTCTCGACCACGCAGCCAGACCGAATCGGGCGGCGCAGGTCAAGCTCCGACTTCAAGACGACGATCCGCACCGGTGAGCCGAGCGCGGCGATCGTCGACCCGCGGGGCAAGGCACCCCCGGTGGTCAAGGTGTGGGCGGCTCTGACCTCGTCGAAGGGCAAGCCGGTGGGCGCGGCCGAGGTCGCGCTCGACGACAGCGTCGTCGAGGACGCGGTCGCGGGATCCAGCCAAACGGTCTGGCTCGCCGTCGGACTCGTGTTCGGTGTTCTCTGGCTCGCTCTCGCGCTGTTGGTGCGAGGCGCGTCGTGGCGACTCCGCGTCCAGAACGAAGATCTCCAATCGAGGTCGCGAGATCTGCTCGAATCGTCACAAGAACTCGAGGCGACACTTCTCGAGACAATCGAGACGCTGAACATGGCGGTGGAGGCCCGAGACCCGTACACAGCAGGGCATTCCCAGCGTGTCCGGCGCATCTCGCTCGCGATCGGACGTGACCTGCGCCTGTCGGCCAAACAGCTCGGAGCGCTCGGCACAGCGGCACTCTTCCACGACATCGGCAAGATCGGGATGCCCGATTCGATCCTCACCAAGCCGGGTCACCTGAGCCCGTCCGAGTTGGCGGTCATGCGCGAGCACGTCATGCGCGGGACAGAGATCGTCTCGCGGATCTCGTCTCTCCAGGACTCGATTCCGGCAATCCGCGCCCACCACGAGCGCTGGGACGGGCTCGGCTATCCCGAAGGCCTCAGCGGCGACGATATCCCGATCGAGGCGGCCATTATCGCGATCGCCGACGCCTGGGACGCAATGACGACGGATCGACCCTACGCGGTCGCCCTGCAGATAAACGAAGCAATGCTCCAGATCCGTGCCGGCAGCGGAAAGCAGTTCAACCCGATCGTGGTGGACGTGTTCTGGGAGCTTGCGAGACGCCGACCGGCCGAGATCCTGCCGCCGAATGCGCCGACCGCCGCGGTCGCAGCCGTCTAGGCACGAACGCGAATTCGGCCACCGGACCGACGCACGCCGAGCGGCGGCGAAGCCGACGCCTTCAGGGATTTTTGCGCGGCGGGCTTCCGGCGCTAGCCGGAAACCCGCCTTGCGCCAGATCGGTGTAGACCATCTCGCCCTTGAACTTCTTCGCAGCGGGATCCCAAGGGAAGAAGATTGCGTTCCGCCATTCGAGCTGCTCGCCCGTCGGCTCGTGGTCGAGCCACTTCGCCTGGTGTGTCGCGGTCACCCGAGCCTCCTCGCACACGCCTTGCGGCCCGATCACGATGTACTCGAGGTCGAAGTGGATGTCGGGAAACGCCGTGAGGAGCTCCGTGTAGAACCGAGCCGCTCCCTCGTGACCCTCCCAGCGCGCACCGGTACCCATTACCTCGTACACGCAGTCTGCGGTGAGGGTCGAGATGAGGCCGGCGAGATCACGGTTGTCCTCGGCGATCGAGTGGATCTTCCAGAGCTCACGGATCTCCGCGTACTCCTCGACGTCGACGGGACGCCGAAGGAGCTCGAGGATGCGGTCAGTGGCCATTCCCCGGTGTCATATCAACAACAGCCGGCACGCCGACCGCACTACGGAACCAGAAGCCGTTGCCCGGGAGCGATGGTGGTCCCGTCGAGCCCGTTGCGAGTCTGGAGCTTCCAGACGCCCTCCCGGGGATCGCCGCCGTAGCTCTGCGCTGCGATCGCCCACAGCGTGTCGCCTTGTCGAACCGTGTGGTAGCGCGGGTGCGGGCCAGCGCCGGTCTCTCGTGCGAGAACGGCCCACAGCACCGCTGCGACGAGAACGACGATGACGACCCGACCGAACATGTGTTCGCAGGGTAAACGAACATATGTTCGCTGTCAAGATCAGCGATTCAGCGACGCCTGCCGCACGACCAACGTCCGCCGCGTTCGGTTGGACTCCGCCTTGAGCTCGACGGCCACTTCCACCCGGCTCCGAGCTTCCGCCGGCGCCGACACAGCCACGCTCGCAGGCCGCAGGCCCTTGATCAGCGCAACACGACAACGGGCACGTGGCGCCACTGCAGGCGACTGCGCGAGTGATCTCACGCACACCTTCGCGCGGGCGTCCTCGCCCACCGCGATCCGAGCAGTCACTTCCGATCTGATCGTGCCCACCGCAACCTCCGCGCCGACCACCTCGGCACCCGGCTCCCAGTGAAGTTCACGACCGGCGCAGCCGGCTTGCGTCTCCGCGATCGCCGCCTCTACCGCAGCCGCCGCAGGCCTCGCAGAGCCGTCCGCGCGGTGAAGCGCAGCCTGGAAGCCGGTTCGCAACCCGTCGTCACGGAACCCGAAGAAACTGACCTCGGCGATGTCCAGGTCGCAGGCCGACTGACGAATCAGCTGATCGTAGATCGCGGCCTGAGTCAGCTCGTCAGTGACAGAGACGTTCTCGAGCCCCCGATAGCCCGGTCGGCCCGATGTATCGACTTGCCAGCCGACCTCGTCGAGATGAAGCCGCAGTCCCTCAACCGTCGTCGGCTGGCCGGTCCCGTGGAATGCGTCCCACAGCGCCTGCTTGAGCCGATCGAGGTTGGCGAATCCGGCGTTCGGCCACGCATATCCTCGCTCGAGTGGGTCGGTCGCCTCGTTTGGGTACGGATGGAAGCTGAAGGCGTCCATGAGTGGCTGCGTGCGCCCGCTCTTTCGGTACCAGGCCCCGAGCGCACGGAGGAACCGAACCGGGGAGGTCGAGATGTTGTTCTTCGCCTCGGGGCGGTCATTGCCACGGGGAGACAGGCCAACGCCCACGACCGAGACCTCGGGATCCACCGCCTTCAGCGTGTCGTACGCGGCCGCGAGGTATGGGCCGAACGAGGCAGCCGAAACGTTCGCTCCCGTCGAGTCGAACTGCGGACGCCAGAACGCCGGCTGGTTCGGCTCGTTCCCGATGACGAACTGCTTGACCTGGGGGTAGATGGACGCGAGGACACCGACGTACGCGGCAAAGAGAGACGGCGAGCCGAGGCCTGCTTCGATCTCCTTCGGCGGGTACGGGTAGACGGCCAGGACGACGTGGAGGCCAGACGCCACCGCGTTCGGTATCACACGATCGAGGAGCTGCTTGTCCTGGATGACGACGGACTCGCTGGGCTGGAAGCGCACACCGATGACCGTTTGCCGGAGCCCGAGGCTCGTCATATCGCCGTACATGGCGATGCCGCCGTCGTTCGAATACTTCGCGGAGTCGTCGTTGGCGCCGATATTCGCGGCCATGCCAACCGACGCTCCGCTCAGGAGCGCCACGGTGAGAGCCGATGCCGCAGCGAGGAGTCGCATTTGAATACCTAGCGGGCTCCCAACTGCCCGCACGCCGCCGGGAGCCTAGAGCCGCGCGAGAAGCGCGTCAAGCAGGTACCCGGCGCCGAAGCGCACGGGGTCGTCGGTCGGAAGCCCCGTCTCGGCCGCAACGGCGGCGATTTCTGCGCGCGCGTCGTCGTCCCGCTCGAAGTCCGCAGTGTTGAGCGCGATGCACGCCACCTTGGCGCGGCGAGCGGGAAGTGCGATGCGCTCGTGGAGCTCGACGAGCTCGGTGAGCGGCGGAATCGGGTGTCCCCGGCACCCTTCGATCTCGATCGATCCGGCGCGATGACACAAGACGAAGGCGTGGGGCGCGGATCCGTGGATGAGGCCGAGCGTCACTCCGGAGTACATTGGATGGACGAGCGAGCCCTGGCCTTCGACGAGCAGCAGCTTTCCCCCGCGTCGGGCCCCCTCCACCACCAGCTGTTCCGCGGCGCCCGCGAGGAAGTCGGACACGACGGCATCGACCGCTGTCCCCCACCCTGCAATTGCGATTCCCGTCTGCCCCGTGGGCACGAAGACGGAGTCGAGGCCGCGCCGCCGCGCCTCCAAGTCGAGCTCGACGACGACCGTTTTCTTCCCGATCGCGCAGTCGGAACCGACTGTGAGCACGATCTTCGCGTCCACTTCGAGGTTCGCGCCGGTCGGGACGTTCAACCCTTCGGGAGGCTTCCGGAGGTCTCGCAGCTCGACGCCATGCTTCTCGGCGAGCTCGGCCAGCTCGGAATCCTCCGAGATGAACTCGTGCAGGCCGCTCTCCACGTCGAGGCCGTTTGCGATGCAGCTCTTCAGAAGCTCCCGCCATGCCGGCGGGAATCTGCCTCCTTGCGTGGCGACACCGACCACGGCGACCGTCGGTTCGAAGGGAAGGGCATCATCGACCTGTCCGACGATGGGGATGCCCTCGTGCGACTCCCCCGCGCGCGCCGAGTCGAGAATCGCAACAACCGGGTCCGGGCCGTAGCGAATGATCCCGCGCATGGTCTTCCCGTAGTGCGGATCGTGCGAGAAGCCCTCGCCGAGAATGAGGATGCGCCTCTTGGTCACGATCGAAGCCTAGAACCGACCCGCCGTGTGGAGCACGCCTTCAACCTGTTCCGTGAGGATCTCGTTCGCTGCGTCTCCCCAGTCGATCGCCTCGACATTGCTTCCCTTCGATCCTGGCCGCTTCCACCACTTGCCCTCTGTGCGCCAGGTGCCATCGGAGCGGCGCTTCGACTCGATGAGAGCGAGTGCGTCACGAGTGCGCGGGTCGTCGAGGCCTACCGAGGCGACAAGCGTCCTCAGCCCGGCGAGCACGTCGTAGTGCCAGTACGCCGGGAAGTGGAGCTTCATCAGCACCGGGTGAGCCGGCTCGCCCGTGCGATGGGAATAGACGACTCGGTGCTGCAGGAGGAACTCAGCGCCGCGAGCGACGGCCTTGTCGGCGCCGTAAGCAGCGAGTCCGAGGATCGGCCCCCAGGTCTCGTGAAAGACGAGTGCGTTACCTCGGGTCGCACGTCGCAGTTCCAGCCGCCGTCAGGCCACTGCGTGTCGACGAGGGACTCGGCGAGGGCGTCGAGCCGCCGATCGCCTCGTAGGCCGACGTGCAGGCAGGCCTGAAGCGCGCGGCCGTCCTGGGAGGCGCAGCGGCGGACGCGCCCGTCGATCCGGCGCTTCCAGATCGCCGTCAGCCGGCGCGGGCTCGCGACCCAAGCGAGCGTCTGCTCTGCAGCCTCGAGCGCGGCCACGTGACCCGCTTCGACGCCAAGGTCGACGAGCGAGAGAAGCCGCCAGAAGGCACCTCGCCACTTCGCATACGGGTGGACACCGAAGTCACGCGAGAGCCCGTGAACGAGCTCGTCACGCACGAGGACTGACTCCGAGACCGGGCGCGAGGGCCGGCACCTGCACACCGTCGACCAGCTCGACCCCGGAGTACGGATCCACGCGCAGCAACAGGTTGCCGTCGAGGTCGACGTGGTCGCAGAGCGGCGCGACGCAACATCCTGCAGCGATCCCGAGGCCCGACTCGAGCATGCACCCGAGCATCACACCCATGCGCAGCGCTCTCGCCGCGTGCGCCATCCGGATCGCCTCGCGAATGCCTCCCGACTTCGCGAGCTTGATGGTGATGCCGTGCGCGATCTCGGCGCAGGTCAGCAGGTCGGCGAGGGTGTGGCAGTCCTCGTCGACGTAGATCGGAATCGGGGAGCGATCCTTCAGCAGCCGTCCACCCTCGTCTCCCGCGCGCAGCGGCTGCTCGCAGTACTCGACGCCGAGCTCGGCGAGGTGCGGCAGGCTCTCGAGCGCCTCGTCGAGCGACCACCACTCGTTGACGTCGACCATGAGCGGGAGGTCCGTGACGCCGCGCACTGCGCGTACCCGCTCGACGTCGAGACCGTCGGCCCCGCCCAGTTTCAGCTTCAGGCGTCGGTACGACGATGCCGCCTTCTCGGCGCGACGGGCCATGTCGTCGGGATCTCCGAGCCACACCGTCCACGACGTCGGCGGGCCCGATCGAGCCAGCCCGAGCAGTCTGAACACCGGCACTCCGAGCAGCTTTCCCTGCAGGTCGTGTAGGGCGGCGTCGATCGCCGCCTTCGCAGCTTGCTCGCGCGCCGCGACCGAAAGACGTTCGCCGATGTCCTCGAGAGCGAACGGGTCGTCGCCGAGCAGCCCCGCGTGCTCCTCCACGAACGCTTTCGCGGACTCGACCGACTCTCCATACCGCTCTATGGGAGCCGCCTCACCGATCCCGGTCACGCCTTCGTGGCTCACCGAGACGTGGACGACGTCCGCGTAGTCGGTCGCCTCGCGGGCGATCACGAACGTCTCCGCGAGCTGCAGGCGAACGACTCGAGCCTCGACCTCCATCGCGTGAATGTAGCCGGGTGTCAGGGGGTCGAGAGCGATACGACGTAGGTGACGACGTCGGCTTCGTCGCCTCCGGACACGAGCCCGGGTGGCATGACACCTCGGCCTTGCTGCACCGCGGCGGTCACCGTCGCCGCATCGAGCCCGGCCGCAACGAGGCGGGGCCCGACGCCCCCTCCCTCGGCACCCGGCCCGTGGCAGCTTGCGCACTCACGCTCGAAGACGATCTCACCCCGATAGATGTCGCCTCCGGTTACCGCGCTTCCTGCGGGAGCCTCGGGCTCGAACACCTGCGCCTTCGCGAGCCCGAATGTGCCCGCGACCACTGCCGCGCCGACAAGAATCGGTCTCCACCCCCGCCCCATCAGAGACCGAACCTGACAGTCGTGAAGTACCAGAAGCTCGACGTCAGCCACAGGACGCCCAGCATTGAGGCGAGCGTCAATCCGGCGGTTGGGAGCACCCAGCCAGGCAGAGACCGGTCGCGCACGATCAGCACCTTCGCCGCGAAGGCCCCGTAGAAGAACGTTCCGACGAGCGAATGCACCGCGACTCTCGTGTCCGGCGTCTGAAACCCGAGGATCGTCACGCAGTGAAAGAAGACGGGGAGCGTGAGAAGGAAGGCGCCGCGCCCAGACCAACGGTGGACGGCCGCGATCGCTGCGTCACGCTCCGGCAGGAAGCTGAGCCGCCCGTAAATGCGCGCCGCTGTCGTGATCTGCACGAGCACGAGCACGAGCGCAGCGCTCGCGAGCCACGCCTTCGCGGCGATCGTCGAGGAGAAGACGGTCGTGACGAGATCGGTGTAGGTCTCGCTGACGTCGCCGAGCAGCACTGCTGGAGCCTACGACGTCCGCGGCCCAGACCGCAACGAGTGCAGCGGTACACTGGACGCTCCGCGCCCGTAGCTCAGGGGATAGAGCGCGCGCCTCCGGAGCGCGAGGTCGCAGGTTCAATTCCTGCCGGGCGCACTGACCAGCTCCACCCACCCTTACGGCTCCGACCCGAGCCAACTCGGGGAGCTGTTCCTGCCCCAGGGCAAGGGGCCGCACCCGGTGGCCGTGGTGGTGCACGGTGGATATTGGCGAGCACGATACGACCGCTCGCTGATGACGGAGCTCTGTCTCGATCTCGCGAACCGCGGCTTGGCGGCGTGGAACCTCGAATATCGGCGCGTCGGGTCCGGTGGCGGCTGGCCTGAGACGTTCGAGGACATTGGCGCCGGTGTCGACGCGCTTGCGGGGCTCGATGCTCCGCTGGATCTCGAGCGCGTCGCTGCGGTTGGCCATTCCGCGGGAGGCCACCTTGCACTTTGGGCGGCGTCCCGACCAACGCTTCCGGATGGTGCGCCCGGCGCGCAGCCCCGTGTGCGCGTCCGCGCTGCCGTTTCCCAGGCCGGCGTCCTCGATCTAAGGCTCGCTGCGCAGCTCGCACCCTCGGCCGAGCCGACTCGAGCTCTGCTCGGCGATCCTGCTGAGCACTCAGACCGCTACGAGCTCGCCTCTCCGCGGGAGCGCCTGCCGCTCGGCATCCCGCAGCTCGTACTCCATGGTGACCGTGACGGCAACGTTTCGATCCGCATCGCCACGAGCTACGCAGCGGCGGCTCGAGCCGCCGGCGACGAGTGCGAGCTGGTCGTGCTCAGCGGCACCGGGCATTTCGAGCACATCGACGCAGGCTCCCCTGCTTGGCATGTCGCGCGCGATTGGCTCGTCGGCTACGCGAGCGCAGCGCGCAGCTGAGCGACGAAGCGCTCGAGCGACGCGGGGCCGTCCTCAGCCGCGAGAAGAGCAGCCGAACCGACGACGACGCCGTCGGCGAGCTCAGCGGCCGCCGCGGCCTGTTCGGGGGTCGAGACGCCGAACCCTGCGTAGAGCGGTACGTCAGTCAGACGACGGGTTCGCTCGACGAGCGGCGCGAGCGCGGGAGAAAGCTCACTGCGCGCGCCGGTTGTGCCCGCCACGGTCACGAGATAGAGCCACCCGTCCGTCCGCTCGGACGCAAGGGCGATGCGGGCGTCGGTCGATGTGGGAGCGACGAGCTGCACACGCACGAGCTCGGGGCGCTCGTCCGCCGGTAGGTCGGCCACAATCAGCGACTCTGCGCCCGCTGCACGTGCGTCGGCGGCGAAGCGCTCCCAGCCGTACGCCTCGAGGAGCGACGAGTACGTCATCGGGACGAGTGGCACCTGAACGCGCTCACGCGTAGCGCGAAGGCATTCGAGACATGCGTCCGTACGCATCCCCGCAGCCAACGCCCGCTCGGCCGCCAGCCGAACGACGGGGCCGTCTGCCAGCGGGTCCGAGAACGGGAACCCGAGCTCGAGGAGATCGGCCCCGCCCGCCTCTGCGGCAGCAGCCAGGTCGGGTGTCTCCGTGCCTGACATCAGGTAGATGACGAGCTTCTTCAGTTGTCCAGCACCTCGGCGAGATCCTTGTCACCACGACCCGAAAGGCCGACGAGCACGAGCTCCGCGTCGAGGTCGAGTGCTCGTGCAAGCGCGTGCGCGGGCTCCAACGCAGGAAGGATCCCCTCCGTCGCGGCCAGCCGCCTGAACGCAGCGAGGGCCTCGTCGTCGGTCGCCGTTACGTACTGTGCACGCCCCGTGTCGCGCAGGTGCGCATGCTCGGGCCCGACGCCCGGATAGTCGAGTCCCGCGGAGATCGAGTGTGCATCAACGATCTGGCCGTCCGCGTCGGCGAGGACGGACGAGCGGGCACCATGGAGAATGGCCGATCGTCCTGAGACGAGACTCGCGGCGCCCTCTGCCTCGACTCCCACGAGCCGCACGCCTTCGTCCTCGATGAACCCGGCGAAGAGGCCGATTGCGTTCGAGCCGCCGCCGACGCACGCGACGACGGCATCGGGCAGCCTGCCCACGGTGTCCAGCATCTGAGCTCGGGCCTCGCGCCCGATCACGGACTGGAGATCGCGCACGATCATCGGATACGGGTGTGGGCCCACGCACGAGCCGATCAGGTAGTACGACGTGTCGACGTTGGTGATCCAGTCGCGGATCGCCTCGCTTGTCGCCTCTTTCAGCGTTCGCGTACCGATCTCCACGGCCTGCACGTCCGCCCCGAGCAGACGCATCCGCTCGACGTTCGGACGTTGTCGGCGCATGTCCTCGGAGCCCATGTACACGACGCACTCGAGGCCCCAGCGTGCGCAGACCGTCGCGGTTGCGACCCCGTGCTGGCCGGCCCCCGTCTCGGCGATGATGCGCCGCTTCCCGAGCCGTGTCGCGAGGAGGGCCTGGCCGAGCGCGTTGTTGATCTTGTGCGCGCCGGTGTGGCAGAGATCCTCGCGCTTGAGGAGAATCCG
>JBCKBY010000017.1:0-26040 GCA_038910715.1 Gaiellaceae bacterium | reverse complement strand
GCGACGACCACGATCATCCCGAGAGCCGACAGGGAGATCAGAAGCGGCGGCGCGAGGAATCCGACGGCAGAGAGGTACTGGACGCTCGAGCAGTCGTCGCGGCAGTCGACGAATCCGTCAGCATCGCGGTACTCGGAGATGATCGCCGCAAAGGCTCCGACCCAGATCAGGCAAGCGACGGCGAAGAGAGCGATGGCCGCTGCGCCAAGTCGTCCTCGAAACCAGGCGGCCGCGAGAGCCCCGCACATGAGGACGAACAACGCCACGACGCCGATCTGAACCGAGGCGCCGGACATTCTCAGGCCGCGAGGACGCGGCGGACGGCGTCGACGACGCGAGCCTCCGAAGGCACGTACGCACCTTCGAGCTGCCAGTAGGGATACGGCACGTCGTAGCCGGTGACGCGGAGCGCCGGCGCGCGGAGATCGAAGATCGCCTTCTCAGCAAGAACGGCCACGACCTCCGCGGCGAAGCCGCAGACCCTCGGCGCCTCCTGAACCACGATCGCGCGACCGGTCTTGGCGACCGATGAGAGCAGACCGTCCTCGTCGAGGGGCTTCAGCGACCGGAGATCCACCACCTCGCACGATGCCTCGCTCTCGAGCGATTCCGCCGCCCGTTCCGCGACGCCGACCATCGCGCCGTAGGCGACTATCGTCACGTCTGATCCCTCGCGGGCGATCCGGGCTTTCCCAAGCGGGACGACATGCTCGCCCTCGGGAACATCGCCGCGAGCAAGCCTGTAGATCAACTTCGGCTCGAAGATGACCACAGGGTCCGGGTCGCGTATTGCAGCAGCGAGGAGGCCCTTCGCGTCCGCCGGCGTCGACGGGATCGCGACCTTCACGCCCGGCGCGTGGACGTAGTACGTCTCCGGCGAGTCGTCGTGGAGCTCCGGAGCGCGGACGCCACCGCCATACGGCATGCGAATGACGAGCGGGAACGACATCTGTCCGCGCGTTCGCCAGCGATACCGGCCCACGTGGTTGATGAGCTGGTCGAGCGCGGGGTAGCTGAAGGCGTCGTACTGCATCTCGCAGACCGGTTTCCATCCCGCCATGCACAGGCCAACCGCCGTACCGAGGATCCCGGCTTCGGCCAGCGGTGTATCCACACAGCGATCGGCGCCGTACCGGTCCTGCAGCCCGGCGGTTGCCCGGAAGACGCCGCCGAGTAGACCGACGTCCTCCCCCATGACCATGACCGACGGGTCGCGCTCCATCTCGACGTGGAGCGCGTCGTTCACCGCCTCGACCAGAAGCAGTTCCTTCATCCGAGGATCCTCCGCAGCTCGTCGAGATCGGTCGCAAGCGACGGCGGCGGATTCGCGTAGGCGTGATCGAAGACGAGCGACACATCGGCGGGAGGCTCGGCTTCGGCTGATGCGATGCCCTCGCGCATGACCGCGAGCGCGTCATTTCGAATCTCCTCGGCCTCGGCGGCACTGAGCACACCGGTGCGTTCGAGATAACGCTCGTAGCGCCCGACACACTCGTTCTCCCTCTCCTCCTCCACGCGCTCCTCGTCGATGTAGATCGACGGGTCGTCCGCAGTCGCATGGGGTGCTGCGCGATAGCTCACGGCCTCGATGAACGTCGGGCCCTCGCCTGCTCGGGCACGCTCGACGGCCTCGCGCGTCGCCTCGTACACGGCTAGCACGTCACCGCCGTCCACTCGCACGCCGGGCATCCCGTAGCCGATCGCCTTGTCGGCGAGCGTAGGCGCGGCGGTCTGCGCACTGACAGGAGTCGAGATCGCCCACTGGTTGTTGTTGCAGAAGAGAATCGCTGGGGCCTTCATGACCCCCGCGAACGTGGCGCCTTCGTGAAATGCCCCCTCCGAGGTCGCGCCGTCGCCGAAATAGGCGATGGCCACGCGGTCCTCCCCTCTCAGTCGCGAGCCCCAGGCGAAGCCCACCGCGTGCGGCACGTGCGTCGCGATGGGAATGCAAATGGAAGCTACGCCGTGGTCCTTCGGGTTCCACCAGCCGGCCGGGTGCCCACGCCACCACGAGAGGACCGTAGAGACGGGCATCCCTCGCAGGAGCCCGATGGCAGATTCCCTGTAGCTCGGGAAGATCCAATCACGCTCCTCGAGAGCGAAGACCGAGCCGACCTGCATCGCCTCGTGATTCCAGAAGATCGCGTACGTGCCGATGCGGCCCTGGCGGTGGTAGATCACGGAGCGCTCGTCGTACGTCCGGAGGAGAACGAGGTTCCGATACAGCGCGAGCAGTTGGTCCCGGCCGAGACCCTCGACCTCGCCGTCGGGGAGCGCGTCGCCGTCACCGATGACGCGGCGCAGGCCTCCTTCGGCGGGCAGCACTCGGCTCATCCGCGCGGATTGTAGGGGCCGGGTAGCCCGGCCCTAGACGAGGACGGTGATCGCGTCGCGCTCGGCTTCGATCACGACATGCTCGACATCGCCGAGATCCTCACCATCCGCTTCGAGCGGCATCGGAGCGTCGCACACGATCTCGATCCGGTCTGCGTCGTGTTCATACAGGAGGTTGCGCGCCTTCGTCCGGTCGCCATGTCCAAACGCATACCACGCGAACTGCGGAAGCTCGCGCGTCCGCAGCCGAATCGGCGCGACCAGGTCGAGGCCACCTTCGAAGCTCGCGAGCGGTGCCGGGCGGACAGCCACGCGACCGGCGTAGCTGTACGCGGGTCCGTTCGAGATGAGTACGAACGCAGCCCGGCCAAGGCCGGCGACTTCGAGCGCGGGCTCGAGTTGAAATCGATGACGAACGAGTGTGCGCGCTCCCGTCCACGCGAACCTGAAGTTGCTTGGTCGGCGCCCGTCCGAGCGGCGGCCGAGTTCGTCGACCGCGCGTACGACCTCGGCGTCGAGGCCGATTCCGCACGCAAACCCGAACCGACGTCCGTTCACGCGCCCTACGCCTATACGTCGCGTCGATCCCGTCGCAAGCCTGCGAGCCGCCGCGACAGGGTCGTTGGGGAGGCCGAGCGCACGGGGCAACACGCTGGTGCCTCCTCCTGGGATGAGGCCGATCGGCGTCGTGGCGTCGATGCCGTTAAGCACCTCGTTGAAGGTCCCGTCACCTCCGAAGACGTAGATGGCCTCGACGTGGCCGGAGACCTCCCGCGCCATCTCTGTCGCGTCCCCGCTGGCGCTCGTCATCCGCAGCTCTGTGTCTTCGGGAAGCGCCGCGCGCACTGCCGCGAGCCGCTCCTCATCGACGCGAGTCGCCCACGGGTTGGCGATCAGAAGTCGACTCACCGGGGAGTCGCGTAGCCGCGGATGCCGTCGACGAGGATCGCAGTGAAGCGATCGGCCAGATCGTCGGTGTCCCGCCCCGGAACCAGCCACGTGTACGCCCAGTTTGCTGCGGAGAGCATAAGAAGCGCTGCGCTCCCGGCGTCGAGATCGGAGCGGAGCTCACCGCCCTCGACTCCCTCGCGAAAGAGCGCTCGGAAGCGCTCCTCATAGCGGCGGCGCTCTGCCAGAATCTCGTCGCGGTACTCGTCGTCGAGATAGCGCCACTCGCGCGTGAATACCGTCGCGACATCGAGTTGGTCCGCGACGACTCCGAGATGCCCGCGCAGGCCAAATCGGATGCGCTCGACGGCCGCCGCTTTCTCCGGTACCTCGTCGAGTGCGGCGTGAAAAGCGCGAGCACCCTCGCGCATGGTCTCGAAGAGAAGCTGCTGCTTCGAGCCGGTCAGCGAGTAGAGCGAGCTTTTCTGGACGCCGAGCGCCTCGGCAAGGTCGCCCATCGACGTGCCGTGGAAGCCCCGCTCGGCAAACAACCTCGCTGCCTCGCGCGTGAGCGCTTCTCGCCTCGGTGTCGCCATATACTTGATGCTAACGACCGTTCGGTAGGGAGGCCAAGCCGTGGATGCACGAACCCAGGAGTTTCTCGACTACGTCCAGTCGGGCGGACAGGTGGAGACGGGCGACTGGATGCCCGACGAGTACCGCGCGCGGCTCATCAAGTTCATCGAGATGCACGGCAACTCGGAGCTCATGGGCGTCCTCCCCGAGCGTGACTGGATCCTCCGCGCGCCAACCCTCCAGCGGAAGCTCGCACTTACGGCGAAGATCCAGGACGAGGTCGGTCACGCGCAGCTCATCTATCGCGTGGTCGAGGATCTCGGCAAGCCGCGAACTGCCTGCCTCGACGACCTCGTCTCGGGTAAGGCCAAGTTCCACAACGTCTTCCACTATCCGACAAAGACCTGGGGTGACGTCGGCGTCATCGCCTGGCTCGTGGACGCAGCCGCAATCGTCTCGCAGAAGGCGCTCCTCAAGTGCTCGTATGCCCCGTACGCGCGGATCATGAAGAAGATCTGCTGGGAGGAGTCGTTCCACATCCTCCACGGGCGCGACGTGATCCTGGCGATGGTGACGGGCACGGACGAGCAGTTCGGGCTCGTGCAGGAAGCGCTCGATCGCTGGTGGGAGCCACTCATGCACTTCCACGGAAATCCGATCCCGGCGGACGAAGATCCGATGTTCATCTGGCGCATCAAGAGCCAGGGGAACGAGGAGGCCCGGCAACAGTTCCTCGACGGCTACGTGCCACGGATCCGCGAGCTCGGACTCGAGATCCCCGACCCTGCGCTGCGCAAGAACGAAGAGACGGAGCAGTGGCTCTACACCGAGCCCGACTGGGAGAAGCTGCGCGCGGTGGTGACCGGGCACGGGCCTGCGTCGGAAGAGCGGCTCGCATTCCGCCGGCTCTCGCGCCAGGACGTGGACTGGGTCGAGCGGGTGGTGCTCGCGGAGGCCGCGTGATCTACGAGGTCTTCAGACAGGAGCGGAAAGGGCAGCCGTTCCAGCACGCCGGCTCGGTCGCGGCTCCGGACGCGCAGTTCGCCGAGATCTACGCACGCGAGCAGTACGGCCGCAGGCAGGAATCGGTCGCACTCTGGCTCGTCGCCCGCGACGACGTAACCGAGATCGCGGAGTTTCCCGACGAGTTCGACCTCAAGTACCGACGCGTCGACGGCTACTCGATCAAGACGCGGTTGCGCGAGGCGCGCGAGCGCGCAGGAACGCTCCACATGGCTCCAGGAGCAAGTGACGCGGCATGAGCGCGCGCACCGACCTGCTGCTCTCCATCGCCGACGACGAGCTGATTCTCGGTTGGCGCAACTCGGAGTGGACGGGAATCGCGCCCTTCCTCGAAGAAGACGTGGCCTTCTCCTCGATCGCGCAGAACGAGATCGGGCACGCGCGCGCGCTCTACGAGCTCGCCGCTGCCGAGCTCGGAACGACCGCGGACGAGCTGGCGTTCGACCGCAGGCCCGAGGAGTATCGCTGCGCACCGCTGGTAGAGCTTCGTCGCCTCGAGTGGGCGCGCACGATCGCGCGCCACTGGCTCTACGAGACCGCGGACGAGATTCGACTCGCCGAGCTGAAAGTCTCCGACGATCCGGAGATCGCGGGCATCGCCGCGAAGATGGACCGGGAGGAGGCGTACCACCGCATGCACGCCGAGATGTGGATCGACCGTCTGCTGTCCACCGAGGAAGGGCGATCACGGCTGGACGAGGCTGTAGACGAGCTGTGGCCGTACGCGCTCGGAGTCCTCGACGACGAGCTGCGACCCGAGCTCCGTCGCCGCGCCGAGGAACGGTTGGCGCGCGAGCTTCCCGAGGTCGAGGCCGTCCCGCGCGGCGTCCACGAGGCCGAGCTCGCCGAGCTCTGGGAGGAGATGACGATGGTTCGCCGCTCCGCTCCTCCGGGTTCGCAGTGGTAACCGTCGACGACGTCTGGGCGGCGCTCGCGGAGATCCCCGATCCGGAGATCCCCGTGATCTCCTTGGTGGATCTGGGCGTGATCAAGGACGTCGCGGTCGACGACGGCCACGTTCGGATCGAGTTCACCCCGACGTTCATGGGCTGCCCGGCCCTGGAGATGATGCAGCGGGAGATGCACGCGAAGGTGCGCGGGCTGGGGGCAGAAGCGGAAGTGCGTGTCGTCCTCGACGACTCGTGGTCGACGGATCGGATCAGCCCCGAAGGGCGAGAGAAGCTGCGCCTGGCCGGCTTCGCGCCTCCGGCGCCTCGAACGGCGGGCAAGCTCGAGCTCGTCCAGCTCCGGGGCGGTGCGTTCCGGTGCCCGTACTGCAGCTCGACGGACACGAAGCTCGAGAACCTTTTCGGGCCGACGCCGTGTCGCTCTATCCGCTACTGCAACGCCTGCCGCCAGCCGTTCGAGCAGTTCAAGACGATCTAGATCAGAGTGGCTTGTAGGCCTTCACCGTTGCACCCTGCGCGCCGTACTTGAGCGCCTTCCGGCGCGTGTCCTCGAACTTCGAGCGCATGTACGTGTTCACGAGATTGCCGTGCTCGATCCGCTCGAACCCGTGCCGCTCCAACATCCCTGCGTACTCTGCGTCCAGCAGAGCGCCGGCGATTCAGCCAGTCCAGAGGTCGATCTTGCGCCGACCCTCCTCGGAGACAGGCTGCTGGATCGTCACGTCGGCAACCTGGATCCGGCCTCCCGGGACGAGGACGCGGTAGATCGAGGAGAACACGGCTTCCTTGTCGGGAATGAGGTCGATCACGCCGTTCGAGATGAGAACGTCGAAGCTCGCGTCGTCGAACGGAAGCTCCTCGGCCTCTCCCTCGACGAAGGTGACGTTGGCCAAACCGAGCTCGGCAGCACCTGCGCGCGCCTTCGCAACCATCTCGGGCGTCATGTCGATTCCCGTGACGGACCCTTGCTCGCCGACCATTAGCGCGGCGACGAGCGAGTCCGTGCCGGCGCCGGAGCCGAGATCGAGCACGCGCTCTCCCGGCTCGAGGCGTCCGAGCGAGAACGGGTTCGCAACACCCGCAAACGACTCCACGATGTGATCCGGCACCTGCGACAGCTCCTCCGGGTAGCCGAGGTCCTCGGCCCAGGCCCGCCCCGTCGGAAAGATGAAGTCCTTCTCAGGCTCCTGCGAGACGGACGCATATGTCTTCTTGATCTCGGACTTGAGGAGCCCGATGTCGATTCCGACGTCGACTGACATTCCTTTCCTTTCTCGAGCCTCGGGGAGGACCGAGAGTCCTCCCCGAGTAGTCCCCGAAAGCTAGCCGACGACCTCGATAGTCGTGGTGACGGGCACCGGGTTCGCGAGCGCGTCCTTGACAGGCGAGGTGTCCTGGACGTAAGTGCACAGCTCCTTCAGCTCCTGCTCGCTCGCTCCGGGCGCCCTGACGAACGCCTTCGCCCGGATCTCGCGGAAGCCGGGGCGGACCTCGCCGCTGATCCCGAGGAAGTTCCGGAGATCGATGTCGCCCTCGATCTGGTAGGACATCTCCTCGATCTCGATCCCACGCGCGGCAGCGTTCGCGACGTAGCCGACCGAGTAGCAGAAGCCGAGCGCGGCCAGCAGGAGCTCCACCGCGTTCGGGCCCTTGTTCTGGCCGAGCAATACGGGCGGCTCGTCACCAACGAGCACAAAGGGCTGCTCGCGCGTCTCGTCCTCGGTCCCTGCATGGAGGAAGGAACCGATCTCCGCCGTCGCGTTCGTTCCCTCCTGCCAACTCGTACGTGCGCGGAAGGTGAAGTTCGCCAGCTCCGGCTTCTCCTTGATCGCGTCGATCGTCTCGAGGAGCGCACCGACGTCGATTCCGTTGCGGACTGCCACGGTAGCCATCTCGACCTCCTTGGTCGTGGGTTCGACTCTCGACTCTGGTTAGGAAGACGCCCGCGTTGTCGTTCTCATTGCGGATGCAATAACGTCGTCGCCAGAAACGTCTCTTCGAGGTAGTGGAGTTGTGCGAGAAGATGCATCACCCGACAGCGACAAGGCCACGGTGGATCGATTTCGGGTGTTGGCCGAGGGCGAGATGGCACGTCTGTATGCGCTTGCCCGCCGCCTCGTCGGCGGCGACGCCGAAGACGTCGTTCAGGAGTGCTTGCTTCGCGCCTACCGGAGCTTCTCGCAGCTCGAGAGCAAGGAGGCCGGTCGTGCGTGGCTCACGAGCATCCTCCTCAACTGCTGCCGTGACCACTGGCGTGCTGTCGGGCGACGCGTCGAGGAGGTCGAGCTCGACGAGCTGGACGAGTTTTCTCTGTTTCGCAAGATCGCCGACGAGGACCCGTTCCCGTACTCCGACTCGGTTCATGTCGACTTCCTGCACCAGTTCGGCGGTGAGGACGTGCGCGCGATCCTCGCGTCGCTTCCCGAGCTGTACCGCGTTCCGCTCGTTCTTGTGCACATGGCGGGGTACCACGTGAAAGAGGTCGCCTACGTGCTCGAGGTGCCACTCGGGACGATGCTCGCGCGCCTCCATCGCGGCCGGAAGCTGTTCGAGCGCGAGCTCTGGGGCTACGCCGAGGAGAACGGGCTCCTGAAGGAGGGGGCGCGACGATGATCACCTGCGCAGAAGCCGTCAAGCAGCTCTGGGACTACCTCGACGGGATCGTGGACGAGTCGCAGCGCGAGCTCGTCGAGGAGCACCTCTCCTTCTGTCGCCGCTGCTGCGGCGAGCTGGAGTTCGCCGAAGAGCTCCGTGGCTTCCTTGCATCCCACGCAGAGGAAGATCTCCCGCCTGATGTGCGCTCCCGTTTGACGGCTACCCTCGAGGAGTTGGGGCAAACGTGAGCCGTGACCTGCTGCACCAGGACGATGTGCGCGAGCTCGTCCGCGAGGCATACCGGTCCGTGGACGCTGAAAGCCGTGCGGTCGCGGAGAAGCTCTACTCGCCGGAGGAGCTAGAGGGGATCCCTGCCGTCGCCCTCGACCATGCGCTCGGCATCGGGAACCATCTCCGCCACGCCAGAATCGAGCCAGGGAACACGGTGCTCGACCTCGGCTGCGGGTCCGGCATCGATTCGATCCTTGCCGCGCGGCGGGTTGGGGCGACCGGTCGCGTGATCGCGCTCGACTTCCTACCCGAGATGCTCGAGCGCACCGCAGCCGCCGCCCGCGAAGCGGGCTTGGACAACATCGAGCCGCTCGAGGGCGAGATGGAGGCGATCCCGCTGCCCGACGCCAGTGTCGACTGCCTCATCTCGAACGGCGTGGTGAACCTCTCGCCCCGGAAGGCACGTGTGCTCGCGGAATGCGACCGTGTCCTGCGCCGCGACGGTGAGCTCTGCGTGGCCGACCTCACGGTGGAGGAAGAGGAGCTCCCGCCGGAAGTGCTCACCCACCCGGCGGCCTGGGCCGGCTGAGTGGCCGGCGCGCTGACGGAGCGTGACTTCGTCCAGAAGCTCGAGCGTGCCGGCTTCGTCGATATCGAGGTGCTGGAGCGTACGCCGATGGGGATCGACGACTGCGCTCTCTACCCGCTCTTCGGGAGGAGCTGCTCGCGATCATGCGCGACGTCATCCCAGCGGAACGGCTCGACCGGATCGGCGTCTGCGCGATCATCCGCGCGCGGCGAGGCTAGGCGCGGCGATCTAGCGGCCCGCGCATGGACAAGCGCGACCGCGGGTGATATATCAGCGGCGCGCGCATGACGGAGACCGCCCTCGAAGCACGGAAGCACCGCATCGACTACGCGAGCCCGCCCGTGATTCGTGCCGAGGGTGTGTGGAAGGTCTTCGGACCGCATCCGGAAAGGCTCGTCGGATCGGACGACGCCCTCCTGCCACGTGGCGAGCTCCGCGAGAAAACCGGCTGCGTCGTAGCCGTGCGAGATGTGTCGATCGAGGTCTGGCCGGGGGAGGTCTTTGTCGTCATGGGGCTCTCGGGCTCCGGCAAGTCGACGCTCGTCCGGACGTTGATTCGCCTGATCGAGCCGACGGCGGGGAAGATCGAGATCGCGGGGCACGACGTGATGAACGCGGATCGCAGCGAGCTCCGGAATCTGCGGCGGCATTCGGTCTCGATGGTCTTTCAGCACTTCGGCCTCCTCGCGCACCGCCGCGTCGTCGACAACGTCGCGTTCGGGCTCGAGGTGCAGGGGGTAGGAAAGCGCGAACGCCAGTCCCGAGCGCATGAGGTGTTGACGCTCGTGGGGCTGGAGGACGTGGCGAACCAGTTCCCAGACCAGCTCTCGGGCGGAATGCAGCAGCGCGTCGGCGTGGCTCGAGCGTTCGCGGCCAACCCGGAGGTGATGCTCTACGACGAGCCGTTCAGCGCTCTCGACCCGCTCATCCGGCGGGACATGCAGGACGAGGTCATGCGTCTCCAGGGCGAGATCGGCAAGACGACGATGTTCATCACGCACGATCTCCCGGAGGCGCTTCGGCTGGGAGACCGGATCGCGATCATGCGCGACGGCGCGATCGTCCAGCTTGGGACCCCGGAAGAGCTGGTCGGCTCCCCGGCTAACGAGTACGTCGAGAACTTCACGCGGGACATCCCACGGAGCCACGTGCTGACGCTGCGCTGGATCATGCGTGAGCCCGACCTGGGGGAACCGACAGACGGCCCGAAGCTCGATGTCGCGACGACGATGCGGAAGGCGCTGCCCGTCCTCGCCGAAAGCGAGAAGCCCGTCCGCTGCATGGAGGACGGGCGGATGGTCGGCATCGTCGATCGCGACGCCGTGTGGCGAGCGATCGCGGACGAGGAGAGCTGATGTCGGCCATCACCGAGGCGCCGATCGTCGCCTCGGTCGTCTCGCACGTCCCGTGGTGGCGCGGGAAGCTCGTCCAGGTCGGCGCCATCATCGGGGTGATGTGGCTCGCCTATAGCGGCTGGAAGGCCGACTACCCGTGGCCGAACGAGCTCGTCTGGAACAACCTCGAGCTCAGGCTCGACGCCATCCAGGCATACCTGATCGACACGCGCCTCGAAGGTGACGGCGGAGTCGTCTTCACGCTCTTCGACGGCTTCCGGCTCTTCGCCGACAACCTCGTGACCTGGTTCAACGACTTGCTCATCTGGCTTACATGGATCGGGACGACAGTTGTCGGCACGTTGCTGGCATGGCGCTTCGGCGGGCTGCGCGCCGGGGCGTGGGCGCTCGCGGCATTCGCGTCGTTCGCCCTCTCGGGCCTGTGGGCGGAGAGCATGGAGACGCTGGCGCTCATGCTCGCCGCCGTCGGCCTGTCGATCTTGGTCGGCGTTCCGTTGGGCATCGCGGCCGGACGCTCGGCGCGCTTCAACCGCGCGCTGAGGCCGTTCCTCGACGCAGCGCAGATCATCCCCGCGTTCGCGTACTTGATGCCGGTCGTCCTCTTCTTCTCGATCGGCTACGCGGCCGCAGTGGTCGCGACGATGATCTACGCCATCCCGCCGTGTATCCGCATCACGGCGCTGGGCATCCGCCGGGTGCCCGTGAACACAGTCGAGGCCGCGGCGTCGATGGGCGCAACGGGAAGCCAGATGCTGCTGAAGGTGCAGCTCCCGATGTCCCGCCGGATGCTGCTCCTGGGCCTCAACCAGACGATCCTGTTCGCGCTGTCGATGGTTGTCATCGCGGGCCTCATCGGAGGCGGCGGTCTCGGCGCTGTCGTGAACAATGGTCTCACGACGAACCCCGCCCTCGCGATCCTCGCGGGAATCGTGATCGTGATCATGGCGATGGCCCTCGACCGGATCACCGAGGCCGTCGCCGATCGCACCGACCCGACGAAGCGCCACCTCGACACGGCGGCGAGGCGGCGTCTACGTGTCGAGTCGATCGTCGTCGCGGCGGCGAGCATCGGAACCGTCGTCGTTGCAAAGGCAGTCGGCGTGAGCGGCGACTTTCCGGACTTGGCCGGGGTGCGGCAGCGAACTGTCACGGCGCAGGAGTGGCTGCTCGGGCAGATCCAGAAGGTGCTCGACTACGTAGCCGACCCGACCACGTGGGTCTTTCAGATCACCGAGGCTGTCGGCAACTTCATCCTGACGAAGCTGCTTCTCCCGCTGCAGGCGTTCCTGGTCGAGGCGCCGTGGTTCACGACGCTCGCAGGCCTCGTGCTCATCGCCTTCGTCGTCTCGGGCCTGCGGCCGGCGATCACGACGTTCTTCATGCTCTTTCTGATCGGCTTCATTGGAGTGTGGGCACTCGCGATGGACACGCTCTCACAGGTCCTCGTCGCGACGATAATGGCGGTGATCCTGGGCTTCGGCCTGGGCGTCTGGGCCTCCGAGAGCCGCACGGTGTCGGGCGTCATGCGGCCGGTCAACGACGTGATGCAGACACTCCCGCAACTCGTCTACATCATCCCGTTCATCTACCTCATGCCCGTCTCGATCGTTCCAGGGATCGTGGCTGCGGTGCTGTACGCCTTCCCGGTGGTCGTCCGCCTCGTGGAGCGGGGCATCAAGGACGTCGCGCCGCAGAGCGTCGAGGCAGCCGGTGCCTTCGGCGCGACACGCTGGCAGATCCTGCGCAAGGTGAAGATCCCACTCGCGGGCGACGCGATCATGCTCGGCGTCAACCAGGGGATCATCATGGTGCTCGCCGTCGTCGTGATCGGCGGGCTTGTCGGGTCGGGAGGGCTCGGGTACGAGGTCGCACAGGGGCTCGTTCGCGGCCAGTTCGGACAGGGAGTGATCGCCTCGATCGCCATCCTGGCGCTCGGCATCGCGCTCGACCGGGTCACGCAAGGAGCACGGCAGGCGAGAAAGGAGGAGGTCGCATGAGGCAGAGCAGCGTCTCCCATGTCAACAGCAACAGTAAGGAGGGTCGGATGTCGAATCGTCATCGGGGCACAGGGGTCGGCCTCGCAGTGCTCGCCGTCGCCGCAGCGGCGTTGATCGCCGTAGCGGCCGCGGCCGCCGGCGGCACACGCCAGGCGGCGTGCGGCGATGTGATCCTGAACGAGAACTCGTGGACAGGCTCGACGGCGAACGTCTACGTCGTGAAGAACGTCCTCGAGAATAAGCTCAAGTGCAAGGTCAAGGTGCTCAACATCACCGAGAACCAGCCGAGCTTCCAGGCGATGGCCGACGGGAAGATCGACGTCGTGCTCGAGGACTGGGACAACACGCTCGTCCCGTCGAACAAGAAGTACGTCACCAGCAAGTCCGTGATCAACGTCGGCGGCAACGGAATTACCGGCGTGATCGGCTGGTACATCCCGCGCTACGTGCTCAAGCAATACCCGTCGTTCAAGACCTGGAAGGGGCTCAAGGGCAAGGAGTCCGTGTTCAAGTCGCCGGAGTCGGGCTCGCAGGGGATGTTCCTCGGCGGCGACCCGTCGTACGTGCAGAAGGGCCGCGCGCTCATCGAGGAGCTCGGCCTGAACCTCAAGCACGTGGTCGCCGGCGCGGAGTCTGCCCAGGTCGCACGCTGGACGCAGCTGTACAAGCAGAAGAAACCCGTCCTCTTCTACTGGTACGACCCGCAGTATCTGAACGCGGCGTACGACCTCGTGCGGGTGCAGCTCCCGAAGCGTTTCAAGGGGTGCCTGGACGATGAGAAGCTGAAGGGAAAGCACGCGTGCGAGTACCCGTCGTACGGGCTCGACAAGCTCGTGAGCGGCGAGTTCGCTAAGAGCGGGTCGCCGGCGCTCAAGGTGATCAAGAAGTTCAGCTGGACGTCGGCAGACCAGAACTTCGTTGCGAACCTCATCTCGGGCAAGAAGATGCCCAAGGACAAGGCCGCCGCCGCATGGGTGGCAAAGAACAAGGCCAAGGTCAACGCCTGGCTGAAGTGAGGTAACCGGGGTCAGGTCTTCCACGTTCCAGTCTGTGGAACGTGGAAGACCTGACCCCACCGCGCCGACATGACCACGCCAACGCTTGCCATCCACCAGCCCGAGGCGGCCGACGCCCGGTCTCTCGCGGACCAGGCGTACTACCGCATCCGCGAGCTGATCGTGACGCTCGAGCTTCCGCCCGGTTCCTTGGTCAGCGAGCCTGAGCTCATGGAGCGGCTGGGCCTCGGACGAACGCCGGTACGAGAGGCGCTGCGCACGCTCGCCCGCGAGCGGCTGGTGGACGTGTACCCGCGGCGCGGGATGTTCGTGTCGCCCGTTGACGTCGGCGACTTGACGGGGCTCTCCGAGGTGCGCGTCACGCTCGAGAGCCATGCAGCACGACTCGCCGCCGAGCGGGCGACCGATCCCGAGCGGGCCGAGACAGATGCGCTTCTCGCCGAGCTCGACGGGTCGACCGCGCACGACGAGCGCTCTCTGATCGACCTCGATCAGCGCCTCCACCGCCACGTGTACCGCTGCGCGCACAACCCATTTCTCGAGGCGACTCTCAACGAGTACTACATGCTGACGCTGCGGATTTGGTTCCTCGTCCTCGACCGCGTCGTCCGCCTCGAAGATGCGATCCAGGAGCATCGTGAGCTGCTCGAGGCGATACGCGATCGAGACCCCGCGCGGGCAGAGGACGTGATGCGACGCCATGTCGAGGGCTTCGAGCAGGCCATCCGGCGCGTGCTCTGACTCTTATATATTTCCCGCCCTTCTACTCATATATCAGCAGGAGCCGCCCGAATGAGCACCCTCCCCCACCAGGCTCGCGCCGTCGTGATCGGCTGCGGAATCGTCGGGAATTCCGTCGCGTACCACCTCACCGAGCAGGGTTGGTCGGACGTTGTTCTCATCGACAAGGGCCCGCTTCCCAACCCGGGTGGCTCCACCGGCCACGCCTCGAACTTCATCTTCCTCGTCGACCACTCGAAGGAGATGACGCAGCTCACACTCGAAAGCACGCGCCAATACCACGCGATGGACGTATACACGGAGTGCGGCGGCATCGAGGTCGCCCGCACCGAGGAGCGGCTAGAGGAGCTCCGCCGGCGCATGGCCTCCGCCAAGTCGTGGGGGATCGAGCCCGTGTCGCTCGTCACTCCCGCCGAGATCAAGGAGCTCGTCCCGTACATCGAAGAGACGATCCTGCTCGGAGGCTTCTACACGCCGGGCGTAGGCGTCGTCGACTCGCTGCGCGCGGGGACGATCATGCGCGAGCGCGGCACGGAGGCCGGTGCGCTGTCCGTGCTCGCGAACACCGAGGTGCACGGAATGGACATCGAGGGCGGGCGGATCCGCCGAGTACAGACGTCGCGGGGGACGATTGAGGCAGAGACGGTCGTGATCGCCTGCGGTGTGTGGAGCCCGTTGCTCGCGCGGATGGCCGGCGCCCATATCCCGCTCACGCCCGCCGTGCACCAGATGATCGACATCGGGCCGGTACCCCGTTTCGAGAAGAGCACAAAGGCGATCGAGTTCCCGATCGTGCGCGACATGGACGTGTTCATGTACGAACGCCAGGACGGGGTGGGCCTCGAGATCGGCTCGTACGCTCACCGCTCGATCCTGCACGACCCCGAGGAGATCCCCTCGCTCGGGGAGACAGCGCTATCGCCGACCGAGTTTCCCTTCACCCAGAGTGACTTCGACCCGCAGCTGGTCGACGCGCTCGACCTGATGCCGGAGATCGTCGGGGACGAGTCGGTCGGAGTGAAGTACGCGATCAACGGCCTCATCGCGCTGACGCCCGACGGCATGCCGATCCTGGGCGAGACACCCGAGGTGCAGGGGCTCTGGTCCGCAGCCGCCGTGTGGGTGAAGGAAGGGCCCGGCGTCGGCAAGTCGATGGCGGAGTGGATCGTGCACGGCGAGTCGCACATCGACCTTCACACCTCCGACGTGAGCCGTTTTCACGCCCACCAGAAGACCCGAGCGCACGTAAGGGCGCGCACGTTCGAGGCGTTCCCGAAGACGTACGGGATCATCCACCCCGCCGAGCAGTGGTCGTCCGACCGGGGCATCCGCGTCTCGCCGATGTACGAGCGCGAGAAGGAGCTGGGAGCCGTCTTCTACGAGGCTGCGGGGTGGGAGCGCCCGCAGTGGTACGAGGCGAACGCCCCGCTCGTGGAGCGGTACGGGGTCGAGTCGCGGCAGGCCGAATGGGACGCCCGCTGGTGGTCACCGATCGTCAACGCCGAGCACTTGTCAATGCGCGAGCACGCTGGAATCTTCGATCTCTCCGCGTTCGCGATCTTCGACGTCAAGGGTGCAGGCGCGCTGGACGCTCTGCAGCGCAGCGTTCTCGCGCAAATGGATGTCCTAGTCGGGCGCGTCGTGTACACGCCGGTGCTCGGCCCGCGCGGCGGCTTCAAGTCCGACCTCACGATCATGCGGATCGGCGACGACGAGTTCCGGATCGTCACCGGCGGCGCGCACGGCATGGCCGACCGCAAGCTCTTTGTCGATCAGCTCCCAGCCGACGGCTCGGCGGCGCTCGCCGACGTCACGACGGCCTGGACGACGATCGGCCTCTGGGGGCCGCGCGCGCGAGACATCCTGTCGACCGTGACGGCCGACGACGTGTCGAACGAGGGGTTCGCGTTCGGCACGTGCAGGACGGTCGAGATCGGTTCGCAGCTCGTGCTCGCATCGCGCATCTCCTACGTGGGCGACCTGGGGTGGGAGCTGTACGTGCCGATCGAGCAGGGAGCTCGCCTCTGGGACGTGCTCTGGGAGGCCGGCGAGCCACACGGGCTCACGGCATGCGGCATCGGCGTCTACGGGGCCACTGGGCGGCTGGAGAAGTGCTACCGCGCCTACGGCGCGGAGCTCGAGAGCGAGTACACCGTCGTCGAAGCGGGCATGCAACGGCCGAAGGTAAAGGACCAGGACTTCGCCGGGAGGGACGCGCACCTGCGCCACCGCGAGGAAGAGCCGGCAGCGATCCTGTGCACCCTCACGATCGACGACCAGACCTCCAGCTCGGGCGTGAAGCGGTACCCGCTCGGCCGCGAGCCCGTCACACTGCGCGACGGCACTCCGCTCACCGATCGGAAGGGGCGGCGCTCGTACGTGACGAGCGCCGGCGCGGGCCCCTCGGTCGGCAAGCACATCCTGCTCGCCTACCTGCCACCCGAGCACGCGGTGGAGGGGTCGTCCGGCGAACTGGCGGTCGAGTACATGACCGAGCGCTATCCCGTCACTGTTGCCGGTGTCGGCGCAACGGCGATCTTTGATCCGGAGAACACGAGGATCCGCTCGTGAGGATCCTTGTGTGCGTCAAGCGCGTCCCGCTGACCGGCGGAAAGATCGTCCTCACCGAGGACGCGCAGGCGATCGAGACGCGCCACCTCGGTTTCACGATCAGCCCACACGAGGAATGCGGCGTCGAGGAGGCCGTGCGGCTGATCGAGGCCTCGGGCGGCGAGTCGGTCGTGCTGACGCTCGGCCCGCCGGAGGCGGTAGAGCAGCTCCGCGACGCGATGGCACTTGGCATCGACCGCGCTGTCCACCTCGTGTCCGACGTCGAGGAGTGGGACCCGCAGGCGACCGCGGGCGCGATCGTCGAAGCGATCCGCGCCGACGAGGCGGCGAATGGGCCCTTCGACTTGGTGTTCTTCGGCAACGAGTCGGCGGACGCCGGCAACTACCAGGTCGGTATCCGCGTTGCGTATGCGCTCGGCCGGCCGGTCGTGACCGGTCTCAAGGGAGTCGCGGTCGAGGGTGATGTCGTCCGTTGCGAGCAGGAGGTATCCGGTGGTCGCGACGTCTACGTGCTACCGCTGCCGGCCGTCGTGACGGTGCTCGAGGGACTGAACCTACCGCGGTACCCGTCCGTCCCGGCGAAGCTCCGCGCGCAACGCAAGCCCGTGGAGGCGAGCTCGCCGACGCGGCCTTCCTCCAAGCTCGAAAAGGTGCGGCTGGTCGTTCCCGAGGGCCAGGGTAAGGAGGCCGTGATTCTCGGCCACGGGCCGGAAGCGGCGCCCGCAGTCGTGGAGATGTTGCAGCAGATCGGGGTCGTGTAGGTGGTTCTCGTCTACGTCGAAGAGCCCAGCGAGCTCGGGCAGCAGGCGCTCGCATTCGCGCGTGAGCTCGGCGGCCCGGTGCACGCATTCACGGCCGACGTGACTGCGCCAGTGGAAGGCGTGGAGACGCTTTACGTCGCCGAAGGGGACGCATTCGCCTCCTATGCACCCGCGGCAATCGCGCAGGCGCTTGTCGAGCTCGTCGAGCGGCTGTCGCCTGCCGCCGTCGTAGCCGCTGGCACGGAACGGGGCAACGAAGTCCTCGCACATGTAGCCGCGAAGCTCGATCTCCCGTTCTCGGCGAACTGCGTGGCGGCAACGACCGGTGATCCATTCCTCGTCACGCGCGTCCGCTGGGGCGGCAGCCTGCTCGAGGAGGCGCACCTCCACGGGAACGTCAAGCTGCTCACGGTGCAACCGCACGTCGTCGCGGCCGAGGAGCGGGCCGGTGAGCCCGCCGTCGAGCGCTTCACCCCAGCCCTCTCGGAGGCGGACCTCGTCGTGCGCGTCGTCGAGCGCGTCCCGGCCGCAGCGGGTGGCGTCTCGCTCGCAGAAGCCAAGGTGGTCGTCTCCTGCGGCCGTGGAGCCGGCTCGCCCGAGGGATTCGGGATCATCGAGGAGCTCGCCGGCCTGCTCGGAGGCGCCGTCGGATGCTCCCGCGCCGTGACGATGGCCGGCTGGCGGCCGCACACCGACCAGGTCGGTCAGACGGGGACGAAGATCGCACCGGACATCTACATCGCGTGCGGCATCTCCGGCGCTACCCAGCACATGGCCGGCTGCAAGGGCGCAAAGGCGATCCTCGCCGTGAACACCGACCCGGAAGCGCCGATCCTGGCGAGCGCCGACTACGCGGCGATCGGTGACCTGCACGAGGTCGTCCCGGCGATCTCGGCCGAGATCAGGAAGGCCCAGGCTCAGAAGGCGGGGCGCGGCTGAGCTCGACCGCGAGCGTCGCCTCCGCGGTCGCGCTCGTCGTCGCGATCGCAGTCGCGGGCGCGCTCTTCGCGCGGCGCGCTCTCTTCCTCACCCGGCTCGTGCGTGCGGGCAAGCCGGTGGCGCGCGCTTCGGACCTCCCCGCCCGGGTTCGCAACGAGGCGACGATCGTCCTGGGCCAGCGCAAGCTCCTCCAGCGGCTCGTGCCGGGGCTCATGCACGCATTCATCTTCTGGGGGTTCCTCGTCCTCTTCCCGACGATCTTCATGGCGATCGTCGGGATCGTCGACCGCGAGCCCTCACTCCCCTCCGGATCGCCGCTCGGCTGGCTCGAGAGCCAGGGGTGGTACGCGCTCATGGTCGACGCCTTCGTCGTGCTCGTGCTCGCAGGTGTAGCGACGGCGTTCTGGATCCGGAAGGTGCAGCGTCCGCCGCGGTTCGACGGCAGCCACCTGCGCGAGGCGGATCTCATCCTCGTCTTGATCGTGGGGATCGTGACGACGCTGGTCCTCTGGCACGCCTCGTTGATCGCGCTCGGCCTGAATCCCTGGCCGGCTGATTGGTCGCCCGTCTCGGACGCGGTGTCCAACATCTTCGGGACCGGTACGACGACCGATGTCCTCGAGCGCTTCTTCGTGTGGGCGCACGTGCTCCTGGTCCTCGGCTTCCTCGCCTACCTCCCGCACTCGAAGCACCTGCACATCGCGACCGCGGCGATCAACGTCTTCTTCGGCAGCACTCGCGCGCGCGGGCGTCTCGAGCCTCTCGACTTCGAGGCCGAGGACGAGGCCGCTTTGCGGTTCGGCGCCGGCACAGTGGCCGACCTCACCTGGAAGCAGATGCTCGACTCGATGTCGTGCACGGAGTGCGGGCGCTGCCAGGACGTCTGCCCGGCGTACGCGACCGGCAAGGCGCTCTCACCGAAGCTCCTGATCATGGGGATCCGCGATCACCTGCTCGCGGAGGGGCCCACAGCTCTGGCCGGAGGGGAGCTCTCGGCGCTCGTGCCGAACGCCGTCACGGACGACGTCGTGTGGGACTGCGTCACCTGCGGGGCCTGTGTGCACGAGTGCCCGGTCTCCATCGAGCACGTCGACCACATCGTCGACCTCCGCCGCCACCTCGTCATGGTCGAGTCACGCCTGCCCGCAGAGACGGAGACGATGCTGCGCGACGTCGAACGGGGCTCCAACCCTTGGGGGAAGCCTCAGACCGAGCGGGCGTCGTGGGCGGAGGGGCTCGGCGTTCGCATCCTCGAGCCGGGAGATCCGGCGCCCGAGGTGCTCTACTGGGTCGGCTGCGCCGCGGCCTTCGACGAGCGGGCGCGCACAGCCGCGATCTCGACGACGAAGCTCCTCCTCGCCGCCGGTATCGACGTCGGCATCCTCGGCCCCCGCGAGTCGTGCACCGGCGATCCCGCGAGGCGTGCAGGGAACGAGTACGTCTTCCAGTCGTTCGCCCAGGCGAACGTCACCACGCTGAACGATGCGAGCGTGACGAAGATCGTCGCGAGCTGCCCGCACTGCTTCAACACGCTCGCGAACGAGTACCCCGACTTCGGCGGGCGCTACGAGGTGCTGCACCACTCGGAGCTCCTCGCCGAGCTCGTGCGTGACGGCAGGCTGTCCCCCGCGGCCGGCGACACGACGATCACTTACCACGACTCCTGCTACCTGGCGCGCCACAACGACGTATTGGAGGCGCCGCGCGAGCTCGTGTCTCGCATCGGCAAGCCGCTCGAGATGGCGCGCAGCGGAAAGCAAACCTTCTGCTGCGGCGCCGGAGGGGCGCACATGTGGATGGAGGAGCGAGGGAGCCAGATCAACGAGGAGCGTGCGCGCGAGGCTGCCGCGACGGGCGCGGAAACGCTCGCGGTCGCATGTCCGTTTTGCACCGTGATGCTCGACGACGGCGTCCGCCAGACCGGCGGCACCATGCGTGTCGCCGACGTCTCGACGCTGCTCGCCGAGGCAATCGCACACGGCGAGACAGATTCGGAGTCAGGGTGACGGGCCGACCTCGAGGCGTGGGCGGCCGATGTAGTCAACGGCGACGTGACGCTCTGCCGGACCTGTTTTGGATGGCTCTGAAGAACCGCGGCGTGCGTCGGCACTGCCGAGCGTCTGGCCGATCACCAGCGTCGCGCGATGAACGCCGCTCCGTCCTCCGATGACACAGGGCCTCCGTACAGAAGATCTGAGTAGCTGCGGCGCACCATCGCCTGGCCGCCCCCCGCTCTCGCCGAAGGACCTGTTCGTCGCTGCGCCCACGTTGCGTAGACCGCACTCTTGGCTCGTGTAAGCGCGACATAGAGCAGCCGCCGCTCTTCGTGCACATCGGCACCGGGTCGCGGGATCACCTCGTTTTCGACCGCCCCAATGATCGTCGCCTCCACGGTCAGGCCCTTCGCACTCGCCATGCTCATGATCCGCACGCCGGCGCTTCGACTTGACGCAAGGTCCTTCGCTAAGGGCTGGATCTGCCCGATGTATCTCCCGAGATCTTCCGCCTCGGACAGCGCATCCAGCTCCAACAGCAACTTACGGAGTTCCTCAGTAGGGGTCGGCACAGCGTCGTCATCCGCCTGCTCGATCATCCAGGCGCCCCACGCATCCTGGTCTTCCGGAACTGGGTGCACCTCGAGCCAGCGAAGGACACGGGTCACGAGTTCGGAAGCGATTCGGCTCGTTGTCCCGGGGCCGCCGTCGAAACCGGCTTCAACCTTCTCCACGACGGCCGTGCCGAGCGTCCTGCCTTCCGCGCGGGCGTTGTCGTACAGCCAGTCGAACATCGAGGTGCCGATGCCGCGCTCAAGATCGAACAGCGTTGCCCAGGCCAGAGAATCCTCTCGGTTCACCGTCAGTCTCAGGGCGGCGAGAAAGCGGCGATTCTCGTCCTCCCCGAGCAGTTTCGACACCCACTCCGGATCTGCATATGCGATCCCAAGGGCCTCGAGCTGTCTCTTAATCGGCGCACCGAACGCAGCGTTGTGGTCGCCGCGGATCAGAATCAGAATCTCGCTCGGCTCGATGCCTTCTTCAATCAGCCTCGCCGTGATCTTGGCTATCCCCCCCGCCTCTGCTTGGTTTGTGGCAAAGCGCAAGAGCGCCACCTCTCCGTCTGGAGCACCTCCGTCGGCAACGAGCACACGAGGGACGGGGCGGTCTGGATCACCGCCGATTACATAGTTCGCCCATTCGACAATGCGTCGACCGCAGCGCTTCGTGACGCTGAGCGTGTAGTCGGAAGCGTCGGCGTAGTCATCGAGGAACCGTCGAATCCCCTCGGGTGCCGCCTTTCTGAACGAGTAGATCGATTGATCGTCGTCACCCGCGCCGATGACCACACACCCTCGATCACCGAGCAGTCGGAGAACCTCGAGGTCGCAAGCGTTCAGGTCCTGGTACTCGTCGACGATCAGCAACTCCCAGTCAAGCCCTGCCAAATCGTCGTGATCGAGGAGCGCTCGCCTGAATGAATAGGGCAACTCCTGTAACAGCGTGTAGCCGAAGACCCGCCGATGCTCCGTCCACGCGCCGAGGAACAGGGCGCGAACCTCATCAGGGATGCGTTCATCACGGCCCTCCGCGAGCGACTCCCAATTGGCGGCCATCTCACGGACAAGCCTGTCCGCCACGGTCGGCGTCGTCCCGAGGCGCCTCGCGAGGGTCGGCTTGACGATGTTCTTGTACTCCCAGTCGTCAGCTATTCGAAGAGGTGCGGGAAGGCCTCCAGCTCCAGGATTGCGGACAAGCACCGAGATCGCGAACGAGTGAACGGTGCTTGGGCGCAGAGCGGCTGCTGCCGGGTGCTCCGCGACCTTCTCCGCGAGCTCACCGGTGGCGGCGCGTGTGAACGTAAGGAGCCGTACCCGAGGCGGATCCACCCGGTTCAGCAGATCATTGAGGAGAGCGACAAGGGTAGCGCTTTTCCCGGTGCCCGGACCCGCGAGGAGGCGTGCATGGCGGCTCACGTCGTGTGCGAGCACGCGCTGTTGCTCAGGGGTGGGATCGAAGGTCAATTGAAGGTTCTCCGCCCTCTCGAGTGGGCGTTACTGTCGCTTCAGCACACGTCCGATCACTCTGATTCGAAGCCGTGCTGATCGAACTTCAGCGTGCGCGCGTTCTCGGTGACTGTGCGGATGACTTCGTCTGGGAATCCGTCCTCTGCGCTTGCCGTGATCTCGATGCGCACATCGACATCCGCGTTTACGAGCCCCGCGAGATGCTTGACGACCTCATCGGCTACCTGTCCCGCGTCGCGGCTCATGCGAACAGGGTCGACCGACACTGCGCCGTAGAAGCGGCGCACCAGCTTCTCTGGCGGTGGTGGAGGAGGAGGCGGCGGCGTGGGCCCAGGGCCCGGGCCCGGGCCCGGCCCAGGGCCTGGATCGGGGTCGGGGACAACTTCCCCGTCGAGCTGCGTGCGAGCCACCTTCGACATGACGACAACGCTCGAGCCGTCGATGAGGACAGTCGCCCCTGACCCGGCCACCAGACCGAGATACCGCCCCTTGTCCTCGTCGAACCCTTGCGCGTACGCAAACGTGTCCTGCTCCCAGGCCATATCCGCCGCGCCGGCCTCGATCGCGCGGATCAGCACTGTCCGATCCCGCAGCCGCGACAGGTAGAGGAACTGTGTGTAGTCCGACCAGAGTTGCTGGGTCGACACGTGCTCGCCACGCCACAGCGGCACGCGATCCAAATCCAACCGGAGCCGCGTCCCCGCGTACTCGACGACCAGCCCCTCCTCGTTCCGGAGCTTGCGCGCGACGCGAACAGGAATCGGATCGGACCCCGTGACCCGCACCGCCTCCCACTCGACCTCGGACGCCTTCGGATCCTCCTGCCGCGGCGCGAGCATCCACACGAACGTCTCGCCGATCCGCTGCGCGACCATCTCGTCGAAGTGCGCGATCTGGGTCTCCGCATGGCGCGTCTGCTGCCCGTCCAGGTTGAGCTCAACCTTGTCTGCGAGCACCGACGACCACGCGAGCCATGCCCGAGCGGCATCCCGTAACTCCTCGAGCCGAGCGATGTCCGGCGCGACGAAGATGAGCATGTTGCGGTGCGTCCGCGGCCCTCCTGCGCGCTCGGCGAGGATCTTCTCGACCGCCTCCCGCGCCGGGGTCACCTCCGTCCCCGACGCATGGGGAAGCTCCGGCCCCAGCACGACCAACCGCACGTCGTCCTGATCGGGCACCTCGGCCGGCCCGCGCGGAGCCCAGTGAACACCCGCGAAGTCGCCACGCTCACGAATCGCGCGCAGCCGCCGCACGATCTCCTCGTCCGCGTGCTCATCCTTGAAGCGGTTCTCCCTGCGATCCACCGCAGTGCGGCTGACGGTCTGCCCGAGCGCGTACCAGTACTGGCCGTGGCCCTCGACGAGGTACATCGCGCGAGTCGCGAGTCGGCGTAGTGCATCCCCGAAGGTCGCGGGCGCCTCGCCCGGCTGCACGCAGCCGAGCTTGATGCGCCGATCGTCGATGCCACGATTCGTCTGGTTGAGCGTCGGTGCGGATCCCATGTAGACAGTCCGTGCAACCCGGCGGGTGGCGCTGAACCGCTTGAGGTTGTTGTTCTCGAGATCGATCTCGAGCGGCAGAGCGTTCGGGCCGTCCACGTCCGCCGCGATCACCGGTGTCCAGGAGTCGTCGAGATACCGCGTCAGCTCCGCCTGCACGCGAGGGGCGTCGATCGGAACCGACGCCGGCATGATCAGCAGACCGTTGTCGTCACGGGCCCAGAGCTCGTGGATGACCGCGGCCATGAGACGCAGGACGCCGCGCGTGCGCTGGAACTTCTCGAGCGTCGACCAGTTTTCGAACAGCTGGTCGAAGAGCTCGGGGTGGATCGGGTACGCCGAAGCGAGACGACGACGATACGAGCCCTCGCGTGCGTCGAGCGGAAACTCCCCCTGATGCTTCTGGTAGAGGTCGCCGAAGCCATTGACGACCGCGTCGCGCTCACGTGCAAGGTCAGCAGGTACCTCCTCGAACAGCCGCCGGCGGACGATCTCGAACCCCTCCTCGGCGGACGCCGGCTTCCACGACGCCTCCTGCCGGAAGATGACGTTCGAGAGTCGATCGAGCGCAGCCTTGCCCGCCTCCCCGCCGACCTCGATGTCAGACGACGGGATCGAGATGACGAGCATCGCGTTCTTCACGCTCTTGGCTGCGTCGGAGAGGGCCTGCGCAAACGTCATCTGGGTGTCGAACGTTCCGCCGGAGAGGTCGTCTCGGCCGTAGAGCTGGCGGGCGTATCCAACCCACTCGTCGATGAGGATGAGGCATGGCGCCGCTCGCTCGAGCAGCGTGATCAGCCGGTCGCCCGGGTTCGTGCCCGCCTCGTCGGCCTTGGCGATGAGCGCGTAGCCCTCAGGGCCGCCGAGCTGCCAGGCGAGCTCGCCCCAGAGTGTCCGCACGATCGTCCCGTCATCCTTCTGACGAGGTGATCCTGGGTCGATCATCTGCCCGACGAGAACCGCCCGACGCGCCTCAGGCGGTGCGTCGATGCCGGCTTGCGCGAGCATCTCCCCGACACCGGGGAGCGTCGCGGGCTCCCAACCGGCCGCGAGATGGTAGAGGGCGATCAACGAGTGCGTCTTGCCGCCGCCGAAGTTGGTCTGGAGCTGGACGACCGGATCGCCACCTTCGCCGCGGAGACGCTTCGTTGCGTTGATCAGCAGGTCGCGCAGACCCTCGGTCAGAAAGGTGCGGCCGAAGAACTCCTCGGGCTTGCCGTACTCGTCCTCTGCCTCGCCACGCCACACCTGGTGGAGATCTGCAGCGAACTCGGCCTGCTGGTACTGGCCCGAGGCAACGTCTGGATGGGGCGTCACGACCTGTCGCCAAGGCTTGAGGTTGCCGCTCGGCATGCCCTCGAGCGGCTGCGCTGCCTGGCGACGCGTGACCCGCCGCGCTTCCTCCTGGTAGCGGCGCCGCTGGAGATCGTGCTTCAGCCGCCCGACCTCGGTTGCCTGCTCCCCTGCGCTGATCGCCTGCAAGAGCCGCTCCGCGCTGTCGAGTACACGGTAGGCGTCGTCAGAGGAGAACAGCTCCTGGTGCGCCCAGCGGTTTCGCGCCTCGATCAGCTCGGAGACGTAGTTGCGCTCCATGCGCCCGAGAGTCCGCTCGAACACCTCGCGCCAGGTGCTCGTCATGGTCCTCAGCAGGAACTGAACGTCTGACTTCGAGCGAGCCCCGTCGCCCGGCACCGCGTTCTCCCAGTCCAGGCCGTACTTGAGTCCGCACTCACGATCGACAAACGGTGCCAGCCCCTCGGTGAGTAGCGACAGCGCATTCCCGACCCGCTCGTTGTTGGTGTCCGCCATCGCCCTCAGACCTCGAGCGCCTCTTGAACCGTCGCGCCCGCGCCCTCGGCGGCAAGACGCTGGATTTCAGGCCAGCTCTGGACGAGAGCGTTGTACGCAAGAGCCTCCTGCGCGCGCTTCTTCCGCTCGCAGATGACGTACAACCGATAGGCGAGCTCGCGTGCCGCGTCGGCGACTCCGCCGAGGC
>JBCKBY010000016.1:0-27049 GCA_038910715.1 Gaiellaceae bacterium | reverse complement strand
GATCCGCGCCAGCTACACGCGCCCGCACGGCGTCCGCCACCTGCTCTGCGCGCTCGACGTCGGCTCCGACCTTCTTCTGGGCGAGGTCAGCGAGCGCAAGACGCGGGTCGAGTTCCTGGCCCTCTGCGCGCAAGTGCGGGCCCGCTACCCGGCTGCGCTCCGGCTCGCCTTCGTGCTCGACAACTTCTCCCCCCATAAGGGCGAGGAAGTGCGCGCCTGGGCGACCGACAACAACGTCGAGCTCGCCTACACGCCCCACTACGCTTCCTGGCTCAACCGGATCGAACCCCAGTTCAAGGGCCTGCGCTACTTCTGTCTGGCCGGCACCGACCACCCCGACCACGCCACCCAGGCCCGGCTGATCGGCGACTACATCGACTGGCGCAACGAGCACCGCGACGACCCCAAGCTCCGACACCTGACCCGACGAGAGCTCGCACGCAAAGCAGCCGCCCCCGTCAACACGGCAAACGTTGCTTGACGATCCACTAGGATCGCGCCATGGAATTCGACGTTGCCGTTCTCGGCGGGGGGCCGGCAGGCTACACCGCCGCGATCCGCGCAGCCCAGCTCGGCGCCCGTGTTGCCTGCATCGAGAAAGACGCTGACCTCGGTGGAACATGCCTGAAGGTTGGCTGCATCCCAACGAAAGCCTGGGTCCAGACCGCGCACGCCCTTCACGCGGCGCGCGAGATCGACCCGAAGCTCGGCGTTGTCACCGGAGAGCCCACACTCGACTTCGCGCAGGCGAACGAGTGGAAAGCAGCAGTCGTCAAGCAGATGACAGACGGTGTCGCTTCGCTGTTCAAGGCCAACGACGTCACCTGGTTCCAGGGTGCCGGGCGGTTCGACGACGCTCGCTCGATCGCCTTCGACAAGGGGGACGTGGGCCTCAGCTTCTCGAGCGCGATCATCGCCACGGGCTCGTACCCCGTGCGGCCGTCCATTCCAGGGCTCGACTCGCCGCGTTGCGTCGACTCGACCGGGCTGCTCGCGCAGACCGAGGTCCCGCGGCGGCTCGTCGTCCTCGGCGGCGGAATCATCGGCTGTGAGTTCGCCTCGATCTTCGAGCGCTTCGGAACCGAAGTCACGATCGTCGAGATGCTCGACTCCCTCATCCCGCAGGAGGACGCGGACGCGACGAGCGAGCTTCGCAAGTCGTTCGCGAGACGCGGAATCGTCGTCCACCTCGGCAAGCAGTGCACGAAGGTGGAGGACACGGGCTCGGCGTTGGTCGTCCACTTCGGAGAGGGAGAGACCACCGAGTGCGACCTGATGCTCGTCGCAGTCGGCCGGGCGCCACTCGTCGAGGGCATCGGGCTCGAGGCGGCGGGCGTCGCGTTCGATCCCCGCACCGGGATCGAGACCGACGCGTACCGGCGAACGTCGGTGCCAAATATCTATGCGGCCGGCGACGTCGCC
Source organism: Gaiellaceae bacterium (assembly GCA_038910715.1). Classification (GTDB taxonomy): domain Bacteria; phylum Actinomycetota; class Thermoleophilia; order Gaiellales; family Gaiellaceae; genus GMQP-bins7. The sequence goes on along the minus strand of JBCKBY010000016.1, from coordinate 25,627 downwards.
GGATACTGGCAGCTCGCGCACACATCATTCCGGGAAGGCGAGATCGCAGCGGAGAACGCTATGGGTCACGAGGTTGCTATGCCGGATACGGCGGTGCCGCGGCCCATCTACACCGACCCCGAAGTCGCCGGCGTCGGGCTCACGGAGGCTGAAGCTCGCGAGCGCTACGGCGACGAGAACATCGCCGTCGGCAGGTTCCCGTGGGCGGCGAATGCGCGGGCGGTCATGTCCGGTGAGACGGCCGGCTGGGTGAAGTCGATCCACGAGACGACCTACGGCGAGCTCGTCGGCGTCGTGATCGTCGGCGCGCATGCGACCGACCTGATCGAAGCCGCTGTCGTCGCGCTCGATGCAGAGGCGACGGTCGAGATCGTCGCCGACGGCATGGCTGCACATCCGACGCTCTCCGAAGCGATCAAGGAGGCGGGCCTCGTCGCGCTCGGTCGCGCGATCCACCTGCCTCCACGGCGGAAGTAGTCGCCGCCAACGCGCTCGCCGTTCGCTACCCTCAGGCGGTGAGCATCTTCAACAAGAGAAACGCCGCCGTCGGCTACCTCGCTCTCAAGGCGCTCGATCGCCGTCGCAACAAGCGAAGCGGCATCAAGCTCGGCCTATACATCGCGCTCGGGCTCATCTCGTTCGGCATCCTCGCCGGGTTCGCGGCCGTTGCCTTGCGGCGTCGTGGCGCTGCCGCCGTTGAGGGGGCGGAGGGAGACTCCGCAACGACGGGCGACGCCGAGATCGACGACGCCGAGAGCGAGATCGTCGGCGAGTATGTGACCGGGGCGCCGGAGCCGATCCCGGCGACGTGAGTCAGAGGCCGGCCGGCGGCGATCGGTCGTCGATTCGTGCCACGCTCTCAGGTCTCGTTCCGTACGAGCCTGGCAAGCCCGTCGAAGAACTTCAGCGGGAGCTCGGGCTCGACCGCGTCGTCAAGCTCGCCTCGAACGAAGGTCCCTACGGGCCGTTCCCCGCCGCTCGAGAAGCGATCGCGCGTGCAACGCTCGAGCTCAACCGGTATCCGGACGGAGGCGCGTGGCGACTCAGGCACGCGCTAGCCGAGCGGCACGGCGTCGGCTTCGAGCACGTGACCGTGTGCGCAGGTGCGGATGCCGTCATCGGATTCGTCTGTCTGGCGACGATCGATCCCGGCGACGAGGCAGTCACCGGCTGGCCGTCCTTTCCCAGCTACGTCCTCGACCCCCTCAAGCTCGGTGGTGTGCCCGTGCGGGTGCCACTTCGGGATGATCGCTTCGACCTCGAGGCCATCCTGGCGTCGATCACACCACGTACGAAGCTCGTGTTTATCGCCGCCCCGAACAACCCGACCGGGACGACGAGCACGCGTGCCGAGCTCGAGGCGTACTTCGCGCGCGTCCCGCCGCATGTGCTGACGGTCGTCGACCAGGCGTACTTCGAGTACATCGACGAGTCGGACTACCCCGATGCGATCGAGGAGTTCGTGAAGGCCGGCCACAACGTCCTCGTGCTTCGGACGTTCTCGAAGATCTTCGGGCTGGCCGGATTGCGCGTCGGCTACGGCGTAGGCTCCGAGGAGGTCGTCACGGCGATCGGGAAAGTCCGTCGCGCGTTCGATGTTGGCTCCGCGGGCCAGGAGGCGGCGCTTGCGAGCCTTGGCGACACCGACGAGGTCCTTCGCCGCCGTGAAGTGAATCGCACGGCCATGGCGAGTCTCGATCGAGTTCTTCGAGACCATGGGCTCGATCCGGCCGGTCCTGCGGTCGCGAACTTCGTGTTCGTTCGCGTTGGTGATGCGCTCGCCGTCAATGACGCCCTGCTGGGCCAAGGGGTCATCGTCCGCCCACTGGGGCCGTTCGGAGCGGCGGATGCGCTGCGAATCACGGCAGGCACTCCGGACGAGATCGCCTTTCTGGACAGAGCGCTCGATGTTGTTTCCGTTCTGGACACCGCCGCGTCCGCGTGACGGTTCGTTAAAGCTCGAAGAGGATTGGTGGGAACCAGCACACGAAGCGCGAAGCACCTCCTCTGGATGCCTGATCGGAGATTCACGCGGGCCGGAGACGACCACGACACGGCGCCGGATCGCCACCCTCGCGCGTCGCACAGGCTTCAAGCCTGCACGACGCGCGAGCGCGACGCCCGGCTTGGTCGTGACCGTCCCCCACTGCGCGCCAACTTCCGATCAAGCATCTGTAGCTGAGCTATCCTCCGACGACGGGCGCCCGTCGAGGCGCTCGTTCCCTGTTATGCGAACCACCCTGAAGAGAGGCCTGGGGCGCGGGACCGCGCCGAATGGAAACGGGAGCCCCGTTCTTCCGCCTGGCACGCTGTCCCCCGTCAGCGTCTACACGCAGCCTCCGAGGTCGCAGCGTTCGCGCGCAGCGCTCGTGGGTCGGGTCGCAATGTGGCTCGGCGTCGCCTCGCTGGTGCTCGTCAGTGGAGCCGCTGGAGGCGCATATCTCTACTTCCACGAGTCCGTAGCTGCGGTTGCTGCTGACACACCGGAGGTGAAGCGCGCCGCGAGGGAGTTGGCCGTTGCGCTCCCGGGGCAGCCTGCCGTTGTTCTTGTCATCGGTTACGACCACCGCGCCGAGGATGGGAACAACACCAACGGGCGCTCGGACACGCTGATGCTGATCCGCGCCGATCCAGCCACCGACTCGATCTCACTCCTCTCGTTCCCGCGCGACATGCGCGTCGAGATCAACTGTCCGGGGCGAACGCCGTTCTTCGACAAGATCGCGCATGCCTACTCGTACTGCGGCCCTCAGGGCTCCCTGAACACGGTCAGGGCGCTGACCGGTGTCCCGATCAACTATCTGATGACCGTGAACTTCCGCGGCTTCCGCCAGATCATCGACAGGCTCGACGGGGCCTGGGTCGACATCGACCGCCGGTATTTCAACGACCGTGGCGGGCCATTCGGTTACGCGAAGATCAATCTGTTTCCGGGCTATCAGCAGCTCTCGGGCAGGCAGGCGCTCGACTACGTTCGTTATCGCCACACGGACTCCGACCTCTACCGGGTCGCGCGCCAGCAGCAGTTCGTGAAGGCCTTCAAGAGCCAGGTGCAAGAGAGCTTCGCTCCGCTCGCCTTGCCGAAGGTCGTCAACGCTGTCACGAACAACGTGGAGGTCGCTCAGGGAGGCGGCTCGAGCGTCGACGGGAGCACGGTTCTGTCGTATGCGCTGTTCGCTTACGACCTGCCGCGAGGCCGGGTCTTCCAGACACGGATCGAGGGCCTCGAGGGCTTCGCCGAACTGACTACGGGCTCGGAGAACATCACGCGCGCCGTGCAGACCTTCACACACCCCGACCTCGAGTCCTCGGAGAAGGCGACCGCCGTCGCGCTCGGCGAGAAGCTCGAGCAGCGCGTGTTGGCCCCACGCGATACGAGCATCACCGTCCTCAATGGAAATGGCGTCTCCGGCTCGGCGTCCACGGCCGGGTTCCAGCTCGGCGAGCGCGGTTATCAGGTCATCACTCCGCCCAACGGACTCCCCGCGAACGCCCCGCGGTTCGACTACTTCCGCACCCAGGTGTACTTCGATCCACGCCAGCGCGGATCGCGCGACGCGGCACAGAAAGTCGCGAATGTCTTCGCGTCAGCGGAGGTCAAGCCGCTCGCGAAGGAGATAGCCACCCTCGCGAGCGGTGCGATGTTGACCGTAGTCGTCGGCCAGACCTTCCATGGCAGCCTTGCCTCGGCCCCCATCGACCGGACGCCGAGGCGAGAGCGCCCGAACGTCGTCTATGGCCCGAACGCGGCGCGCGACCTGCTGGAAGAGCGCCGTTCTCGCGTGTCCTTCCCGTTGATGGTTCCGACCGTGATCGAGCGGAGCTCGTGGACCGATTCGACGATGCCCATCCGCATGTACTGGATCGACCCGGATGAGGAGCACAAGGCGGTGCGGCTCGTCTATCGCATGGGCTCGAACGAGTACTGGGGCGTGCAGATGACGGATTGGGACGACCCGCCGGTTCTCGCCGACAAGAGCCTGACGCGGCGCATCAAGGGCAGGATCTACGACCTCTACTACGACGGCCCGAAGCTGCATATGGTCGTCCTGCGCACCGCGAACGGCAGCTACTGGGTGATCAACACGCTCCTCGACCGCCTGTCCAACGAGACGATGCTCGCGATCGCCAAGGGCCTCAAGCCGCTCGGCGGAGCGAAGTAGCGCCGTGCAGGTCGCTGTCTTCGGCGCCGGTTACGTCGGACTCGTCACAGGGGCCTGCCTTGCCGAGCTCGGTCATGACGTCGTCGTCCGCGACGTCGTCGCGGAGAAGATCGACACGCTCCGGCGAGGTGAGCTGCCGATCCACGAGGAGGGCCTCGTCGCGCTCCTCGCGCGAAACCGGGAGCGGCTGGCGTTTACGACCGAGGTCGACGAAGCGGTGGACGGCGCCGACGTCGTCTATGTCGCGGTCGGCACGCCCCCGACCTACTCGGGCGATGCTGACCTGTCGGCGGTCTGGACCGTTGTCGACGAGCTGCCGCAGGTCGACCGCCGGATCGTGATCGCGATGAAGAGCACGGTGCCGGTCGGCACGGGGCGAACCGTGCGTCACCGGCTGGATGAGCGCGGTCTGACGAACGTCGGCTACGTCTCGAACCCGGAGTTCACCGCGGAGGGAACGGCTGTCCATGATTTCATGAATCCGGATCGGGTCGTCATCGGCGCGTTCGACGACGCGGACGGAGACACGGTCGAGCGACTGCACGACGGAATCGAAGCACCCGTCGTTCGCTGTGACGTGTCCTCGGCGGAGATGATCAAGCTCGCTGCGAATGCCGCGCTCGTAACGCGGATCTCGTTCATCAACGAGATCGCGAACGTGTGCGAAGCGACGGGCGCCGACGTCCTCACCGTGTCCGAGGGGATCGGGCTAGACCGCCGGATCGGTCCCGCGTTTCTGCGTGCCGGGATCGGCTACGGCGGCTCGTGCTTCCCGAAGGACTCGCTCGCGCTCAAGCAGCTGGCCGCGAACTCGGGCTACAGCTTCCAGCTCCTGAATGCCGTGATCGAAGTGAACGAGCTCCAGAAGCGACGCGTCATCGGCAAGCTCGAACGGCGGCTCGGCTCGCTTCGTGACAAGAGGATCGCGCTCCTCGGACTCGCGTTCAAGCCGGGAACCGACGACATGCGCGAGGCGCCGAGCCTCGTGCTTGCCGGACGGTTGCTCTCGGAGGGCGCAGAGGTGCGCGCCTGGGACCCAGTCGCTGACGGCGCGGACCATTTGCACGGCGTCGAGATCGCGGACTCTGCGCTCGACGCGCTCGACGGTGCCGACGCTGCGGTCATCGTGACCGAATGGCCGGAGTTTCGCGAGCTCGATTGGGCAGAAGCGGGAGCCCGGATGCGAAACCGGCTCGTCGTCGACGGACGCAACCTGCTCGATCCCGCTCAGCTTCGCGAGCTCGGATTCGAGTACGAGGGCATCGGGCGTCCGATCCAGTGAGTCTCCCTGCGGTGATCCTCGTCGGCGGCCAGGGGACACGGTTGCGCCCGCTCACCGATCGCACACGGAAGGACATGCTCAAGATCGTCGATCGCCCTCTCCTCGCATTCACGTTCGAGCACCTGGCGCGCAGCGGAGTTGAGCGCGCAATCCTTTCCTGCGGATACCTGCCCGACCAGCTCCGCGCGCACTTCGGCGATCGTCACGGCGCCCTCTCGCTCGAGTACGAAGTCGAAGACGAGCCACTCGACTCCGGAGGTGGGATCGCTTTCGCAGCTCGGGGGCTCGAGGGAAGCTTCTTCGCTCTGAACGGGGATTCCCTCCGCGAAGCCGACCTTCCGGAGCTCGTGCGCTTTCACCGCTCGACGGGAGCCAAGGCCACGATCCTGCTGACCCCCGTGGCCGATCCGAGTCGCTACGGCCTCGTGCGCCTTGCGGCCGACGGCCGGGTCGAGAGCTTCCTCGAGAAGCCGCGCCCCGAGGAGATCGACACGGACCTCATCAACGCGGGCCTCTACGTCCTCGAGCCCGACGTGCTCGACCTGGTCCCGAAGGGGCGGCCTGTCTCAATCGAGCGTGAGGTGTTCCCCCGGCTCGCCGAGGATGGGACCGTGTACGGGATCGCCCTTCCGGGCTACTGGCTCGACGTGGGGACGCCCGAGTCGTACTTGCAGGCGCACCGAGATGTTCTCGAGCGTTCGTTCCTTACGGAAGTGGGCGACGCACTAGGGAGCAACTTCACCCTCGTCGACGCGACCGCGGAGGTCGAGCCGGGTGCGCGGCTTGTTCCGCCGGTCTACGTCGGCCCGGGCGCCGTCGTCGAGGCCGGCGCGCGCCTTGGGAGCCTCGCCGTGTTGGGAGCAGGCTCTCGCCTTGCGAAGGGTGGCGTCGTGGAGAACTCGGTGGTCGGCTCGCGAGTGACTGTGGGTGCCGGGTCCACGATCATTGGCTCGATCGTTGGAGACGACGCCGAGCTCGGAAACGAGTGTGAGCTTCACAACCTCGCTGTCGTCGGCCCGGGTGCGTCCATCGGCGGCGGCAACGTCCTCGACCACGGGTTGCGCATCGGTGCGGGTCATCGAATTCCCGAGGAGGCTCTTCGCTTCTCGTGAGCGAGGACGCCCGCAGCCGCTACGGCGTGTCACCGCGGAAGGTGGAGAAGCCCTGGGGCTGGGAGCTCGTCTGGGCCGAGGCCGACACCTACGTCGGCAAGCTCCTGTTCGTTCGTGCGGGCGAGTCGTTGAGCCTCCAGTACCACGAGCTCAAGGACGAGTCGTGGCTCGTGCAGGAAGGTCGCGCGCGGCTCGAGCTCGGAGAGGTCGGAGGAGATCTCGACGCGATCGAGATTTCACCGGGGAGCGCCTTCCGGTTTCGCCCGGGAACCGTGCACCGGGTGACGGCACTCGAGGACACGCTCGTCATCGAGGTCTCGACGCCGTTCCTGGACGACGTCGTCCGCCTCGAAGACCGTTACGGGCGCCAGGGCACGTCGGCACCCTAAGCACCTTGTAACAGACTGTTACTTGGTGCGCAGGGGCGTGGGTAGACTCGGCTCCGAACCTGACGTTACGTGACTCCCTGAGCCGAAAGCGAGACTGAAAATGGCAGCGACCAAGCGCTACGACGTGAAAGACCTCGCACTCGCCGCAGAAGGCGTGCGCCGGATCGAGTGGGCCGATCGGCAGATGCCGGTGCTCGCGGCGATCCGGGAGCGATTCGAACGAGAGCAACCGTTGGCGGGGCATCGCGTCTCGGCGTGCTTGCACGTAACCACGGAGACGGCGAATCTCGCCCGGACACTGAAGGCGGGCGGCGCGGACGTCGTGCTGTGCGCGTCCAACCCGCTCACGACGCAGGACGATGCCGCCGCAGCGCTCGTCGAGGAGTACGGGATCGCGGTGTTCGCGATCAACGGCGAGGACAATGACACCTACTACCGGCATATCGAGGCGGCTGTCGACCACCGACCACACTTGACGATGGACGACGGCGCGGACGTGATCGGCGTTCTGCACTCCCATCGGCGTGAGCAGCTCGGCGACGTGATCGCAGGCACCGAGGAGACGACGACCGGTGTGATCCGACTCAAGGCGCTCGAGCGCGACGGCAAGCTCGGCTTCCCCGTGGTCGCCGTCAACGAGGCGCGGACGAAGCACATGTTCGACAACCGCTACGGGACGGGCCAGTCGACGATCGACGGGATCATCCGCGCCACGAACGTCCTCTTCGCCGGCAAGCGCTTCGTCGTCGCCGGCTACGGCTGGACGGGACGCGGGGTCGCGATGCGCGCGCGCGGCATGGGTGCCCACGTGATCGTGACCGAGGTCGATCCGCTCCGGGCTCTCGAGGCGGCGATGGACGGCTTCGAGGTGCTCTCCATGGATCGGGCCGCGGAGGTCGGCGACCTCTTCTGCACCGCGACAGGGGACAAGAACGTGATTGCCCGGGCGCACATGGAGCGCATGAAGGACGGCGCGATTCTCTCCAACACCGGGCACTTCAACGTCGAGATCGAGATCGGTGCATTGCGCGATCTTGCGGTCGAGACCCGTGAGGCTCGCGCACTGGTGGACGAGTTCACGCTCGCCGATGGACGCCGTATCTACCTGATCGCTGAAGGGAGGCTCGTGAACCTCGCTGCCGCGGAGGGACACCCGGCGCTCGTCATGGACATGTCCTTCGCGAACCAGGCGCTTGCTTCCGAGTGGGTCATCGCGAATGCCGCAACCCTCGAACGGCGCGTGTACGACGTCCCGAAGGACATCGACGACGAGATCGCCCGGCTCAAGCTCGCGACGATGGGCATCGAGATCGACCAGCTCACCGAGGAGCAGGCCAAGTACCTCGCTAGCTGGGACGAGGGAACGTAGAGGGGGTCAGGTCTTCCATGTTCCACGGAACGGCATCTGGAACATGGAAGACCTGACCCCGTCTCGCATCGTTCGCCTCGAGCAGGACGCCGTCGTCCTGCTCGACCAACGCAGGCTGCCCGAGGAAGAGGTCGAGCTCAGATGCACGTCGGCGACCGCGGTCGCCGACGCCATCAGAGACATGGCGATTCGCGGTGCGCCCGCGATCGGCATCGCCGGCGCGTACGGATACGCGCTGGCAGCGGCACGCGGCGAGGATCTCGACGAGGCCTTCGAGACGCTCGCCGCGGCTCGCCCGACCGCTGTGAATCTTCGCTGGGCCCTCGAGGAGATGCGCCCCGAGCCGACGCCCGCGCGCGCGCGGGCGCTCCACGAGGAAGAGGTGGAGCGGTGCCGGCGGATGGCGCGTCATGCCTCCGAGCTCGTCTCTCCGGGCTCTCGTGTGCTCACGCACTGCAACGCAGGAGGGCTCGCCACGGGCGGCTATGGAACTGCGCTCGGGGCTGTCCGATCTGCATGGGAGAGAGGTCTCGTTGCGCACGTCTGGGTGGACGAGACACGGCCACGGCTCCAGGGAGCACGCCTCACCGCTTGGGAGCTCGAAACGCTCGGCATCCCGTTCGCGGTCATCGCCGATAGCGCCGCAGCTTCACTCATGGCTGCGCGCGAGGTCGACTGCGTGTTCGTAGGTGCAGATCGCATCGCAGCCAACGGCGACACCGCGAACAAGATCGGTACCTATGCGCTTGCACTCGCCGCGATCCACCACGGACTCCCGTTCATTGTCGTCGCACCGACGTCCACGCTTGATTTCGACACGGCGACCGGCGCCGACCTCCCGATCGAAGAGCGTGACGCGACCGAGGTCTCGGACCGCTTCCCGGCGCGAAACCCCGCGTTCGACGTGACACCGGCAGCCCTGATCACCGCAATCGTGACCGAGGAGGGCGTTCATCGTGCCCCGTATGCCACCTCGCTTCCGATGCCCGCCCGGAGCGCGCGGACGTGATCGACGGGCTCGATCGCCAAACCGCCGAGACACTCGAGCGCTTCGGGTTCGAGCCGGATCTCTTCGAGACGCTGCGCAACCGGGTTGCAACCGGCGATCTCTCGCCAGCGTCGAATGTCGTCCGAGGAGTCATCGAACCTCCTCGCGCCGAGGATCTGACCCGCCTTCCCGATCCCGGTGAAGCCGGGTACGACGAGGCGCAAACAGCGGGAGCCGACGCCGTTCAGCGGTGCGAAGTTGCACAGATCGTGCTGGCCGGTGGGATGGCGACGCGCTTTGGCGGAGTCGTCAAGGCCGCGCTTCCGGCAGTCGACGGCCGCAGCTTCCTCGAGATCAAGCTCTCGCAGACGCGGGCGCTCGAGAATCGCCTGGGGGCGGAGATTCCAGTCGCGCTCATGACCAGCTTTGCCACGGACGACGTGATTCGCACACATGTGGCGGAGCACGGCCTCGGGGATCCCTTGGTTTTTCATCAATTCGTCTCGCTCCGTCTCGAGACCGACGGAGAGCTCTTTCACGATGACGCAGGCAGGCCGTCCCTCTACGCCCCGGGGCACGGCGACCTCTTCCAGGCACTCCGCCGCTCGGGTGTGCTCACTGCGCTCCGTGAGCGTGGCGTTCGCGTGGTCACGGTCTCGAACGTCGACAACCTCGGCGCGCGAGTCGATGCCGCGGTGATTGGGATGCACCTGATGTCAGGGAGATCGGTCACCTGCGAGGTCGCGCGCAAAGAAGGCGACATGGGGGGCGCTCCGGTTCGAGTCGGCGGACGGCTTCAGCTCCTCGAGGGGCCGCGCTTTCCCGAGGAGTTCGAGCAAGAGCTCGTACCCGTGTTCAACACGAACACCGCGCTGTTTGCCCTGGACGCGCTCGATCGCGACTACGACCTCACGTGGTTGTACGTGGAGAAGGATGCGGACGGGCGGAGGGCTGTGCAGGTCGAGCGCGTGTATCACGAGGTGTCGGCGTTTCTGCCAACCACGTATCTCGAGGTTCCTCGCCGGGGCCCGCGCGGGCGTTTCTCCCCGATCAAGACGCCCGACGACCTGGAGCGAGCACAGGACGATCTGCGCGAGTTGCTCGCGGCGACGCCGATCTGACACGGAATCGTCCCGAAGGTGTTACCGATCGCGACGTACCGTCGTGGAGTGCGTGCGCTCGAGCTGTTTTTCCCGGAGCGTTGCGCTGTCTGCGCATCCCCAGGGCGCGCGCTGTGTGCGACCTGCCGGCGGTCGCTCACCCGCCTGGCTCCGCCCGTATGCGAGCGCTGCGGCTCTCCAGGGGCGTGGCCTGTGCGTCGGTGCGCCGAATGCTCGGGCAGGAGGCTTGCGTTTGCATGCGCACGGGCCGCGATCGTGTACGACGAACGGGCGCGGATCTTCGTCCGGGAGTGGAAAGAGAGGGGCCGGCGCCGACTCGCACGTGACGCGGCGACTCTCATCGCAGAGGTGATCCGACAGCCGGAGGTCGAAGCCTTCACTCACGTTCCGGGCGACCCCGAGCGAGCGTGGAAGCGCGGCGACGTCGCGCCGCGTGCTCTCGCACGGGCGCTCGAGGGCATCTGGGGAGCGCCGTCTCTCGACCTCCTGTGGCGTACACATGCGCTTCCGCGCCAGCGTGGTCTCGCTCTTGCCGACCGGCGTCGCAATGTTCGGGGCAGCGTTACAACGGTTGGGCCAGCACCTCGCACGGTGTGCCTGGTGGACGACGTCTACACGTCAGGGGCAACAGCGGACGCCTGTGCCGCCGCATTGCGCCGGGCGGGTGCACGACACGTCGAGGTCGTCACCCTTGCGCGAGCAGTTCGTTAGGGTGAGAGAGGTTCTTTTTCCGCCGCCGATCCGGAAAGGAGCGTTCCATGCGGCTTCAGGTCAAGGCTCATCGAGGCCACGTCTCGGATCATGTCCGTGCATACGCCCAGAAGCGGCTGGGCAAGCTCGAACGCCGTCTGTACGCCGACACCCTCATCGAGGTGACGATGTCTCGAGAGAACAACCCCTCGATTCGAGACGACCACACGGCGGAGGCGGTTGTCCACGCGAAGGGGCAGAACATCGTCGCTCGCGAGTCCGCGGAGTCCTACGAGGCGGCGATCGACCGCCTGGTCGACAAGCTGGAACGCCAGATCGAGCGCTACCGTGACAAGCGAACACATGAGCCGCGCCGCGCGCGCCAGCGCACCGAGCCGACCGTCGAGTCGGAGCCCGAGGTCGAGTCGGACGGCGAGCACGGGGAAGAGGCGGCGTAGTGGTTCATCCCGTCGATCCGGGGAGCCACTGGCTCGCGGCCGGCATAACCGGGCTTCCGCGACAGAAGGAGTGGGACGCAGTCGTTACGTCCGACGCTCCTGGAACGCCCGGAGACGAGGCCGAGTTCGTCGGTCTGTCCGACGGCCGCGTCCTGGTGGACGCAGGGCCTGAGGGCTTCGCCCCAGAACCGCTCGCCGCGGCGCTCGAGGGCGCGATCGAGCGCCCGTACCGTGCGCTCGCCATACGCCGCCCCGAGATGTGGACAGTCGGCGCGAGCGCGATCGAGACCGCACGCCTGGATCCCGACCCGCGCGGCGCCGATCTCGAGCTCACCTGGGACGGCGCCACGCTGGCCCTGGTCGTGGACGGGATGCCGGTGGATCCGTCGAGTGCGGCCGCTCTCGAGCGGCTCGCTGCCTCGCGCGAGAGCGGCGCGTACGCAGCTCACGCAGGACGGCTCGACGGCGATCTCTGGGAAATTCTCGTCCTGCCCCTGTAGGCGACGGTAGTCGTCTCGCACTGAGCGAGTACACCCAGGGCGAGCCGGTACCCTAGGCGCGATGGCCACGCAGTTCGGCAAGTTCGAGCGCGTCCTTCGCGTGGGCGAGGGCCGCCGCCTCAAGAGGCTCGCTGAGCAAGCGACCTATATCGGCACGCTCGAGCCCGAGTTCGAGGCGCTCTCCGACGGAGATCTCGCCGCCAAGACCGCCGAGTGCAAGCAGCGTCTCGAGAACGGCGAGTCGCTCGAGGACCTGATCTTCGAGGTCTACGCGGCTGTACGCGAGGCCTTCAAGCGGACGATCGGCGTCCGGCTCTTCGACGTTCAGCTCATGGCTGGCATCGCCCTTCACGAGGGCGACATCGCGGAGGCGAAGACGGGCGAAGGCAAGACGTTCGTGGCCGTGCAAGCCCTCTACCTGAACGGGCTCACCGGCCGCGGTGTCCATCTCGTCACCGTCAACGACTATCTGGCCAAGCGCGACGCCGAATGGACGCGGCCCGTGTACGAGCTCCTCGGCAGCTCCGTGGGTGCGATCCAGAACCTGATGCCGTTCGTGCAGCGCCGCGAGGCGTACGCGTGCGATGTCACCTACGGGACGAACTCCGAGTTCGGCTTCGACTACCTGCGCGACAACATGGCCGTCTCGCTGGACGGCGTCGTCCAGCGGAGCCATGCCTATGCGATCGTCGACGAGGTCGACTCGATCCTCATCGACGAGGCGCGAACCCCGCTGATCATCTCGGGTGAGCCGGAAACGGCAGCGGCGACGTATTACCAGTTCGCGCGCGTCGTCAAGGAGCTCGAGGGTGCGCCGGCCACCCGAAAGTCAGCAAAGGGCGAGGATGAGACCGAGCTGTCCGGCGTGGACTACCTCTACGACGAGAAGTTCAAGACCGTGTCACCCGCGCAGTCCGCGATCGCGAAGGTCGAGCATGCACTCGGGATCGAGAATCTCTACGACCCGAGCCACGTGATCCTCGTCAACCACCTGATGCAGGCGCTCAAAGCGCAGTCGCTGTACAAGCGCGATGTCGACTACGTCGTCCAGGAAAGCGAAGTCAAGATCGTCGACGAGTTCACGGGCCGGATCATGGAGGGCCGCCGCTGGAGCGAGGGTCTCCACCAGGCGATCGAGGCGAAGGAGGGTGTCCGGATCCGCGAGGAGAACGTCACGCTCGCGACGATCACGCTCCAGAACTACTTCCGCCTCTACGAGAAGCTCGCCGGCATGACGGGGACGGCGAAGACGGAGGAGAAGGAGTTCGTTGAGATCTACAACCTGCACGTCGTGGAGATTCCGACCAACCAGCCGGTCGTGCGGCTCGACGAGAACGACTACATCTTCAAGACGCCCGAAGCGAAGTTCGCCGCGGTGCTCGAGGACATCGTCGAGCGCCACGAGGAGGGGCAGCCGATCCTCGTCGGCACGATCGCAGTGGAGACGTCCGAGTACCTCTCGGAGCTGCTGAAGCGCAAGGGCATCACGCACAACGTGCTGAACGCGAAGGAGCACGAGCGCGAGAGCGAGATCATCAAGGACGCCGGCCAACCGGGCGCGGTCACCATCGCGACGAACATGGCCGGCCGCGGCGTGGACATCAAGCTCGGCGAGGGCGTCGTCGAGCTCGGTGGGCTCTACGTCCTCGGCACCGAGCGGCACGAGTCCCGCCGCATCGACAACCAGCTCCGTGGCCGGTCCGGGCGCCAGGGTGACCCTGGCGAGACCCGCTTCTACTTGTCCGGCCAGGACGATCTCGTGCGTCTCTTTGCGGGTGACCGGATCTACAACATCATGAACCGCTTCAAGATCCCGGACGACCAGCCCATGGAGGCGAAGATCCTCTCGAACCAGATCGAGAACGCCCAGAAAAAGGTCGAAGAGCAGAACTTCGTCGCGCGCAAGAACGTCCTCAAGTACGACGACGTCATGAACACGCAGCGCATGGTCATCTACGAGCAGCGTCGGCGCGTGCTCGAGGGCGAAGACCTCTCCGACACGGTCCGCGAGTGGATCAAGGAGACCGTCGAGGCGACGGTTGCACAGTTCACCGACTCCGAGTTCACCGAGGACTGGGATCTCGAGGGGCTCGTGACAAGCATGCAGTCGCTCTACGGGACGGACATCACCGTCGACGAGCTGCGCGAGGACGTCGACGCCGCCGATCGCGAGGCCTTGAGCGAGGAGTTCGTCGACGACGCGTTCGAGGCCTACGAGGAGCGCGAGCAGGCGCTCGGACCCGAGCTCGCACGAGAGGTCGAACGTTACATGATCCTCCAGACCGTCGACCAGCGCTGGCGCGAGCACTTGGAGGCGATGGACTACCTGCGTGAGGGTGTCCACTTGCGGGCGTTCGCCCAGAAGGACCCGCTGGTCGAGTACCGCGGCGAGGGGCACAACATGTTCGAGGAGCTGTCGCAGGCGATCCGGCAGGAGGTCGTCTTCACTCTCTTCCACATCGCGGTAACGATCGAGGAGCCCGCGCTCGAGCCGATGCAGGCGCGCGAAGGCTCGCTCCAGTACGAGCATGAGACGTCAGCAGGCGCAGACGTCATCGCCGCGGCTGGCGGTGCAGCGACGGCGCTGGCGGCGCCTCCGTCCACTTCGGCCGGGCTAGCGCCGCAGCGTCAAGCCGTCAACGAGCACCGTGACGTCGGCCGCAACGACCCCTGCTGGTGCGGCTCGGGCAAGAAGTTCAAGAAGTGCCACGGGGCGTAGCTCCGTGGGGTCGGACCCTGCGGGCCTGACGCCGCGCACGTATGGTCGCTCCGCGCTTGCCGGAGTTGCGGTTGCTGCATGGGTGACGTACGTAGCGCTCGTCGTGGCCTTCTGGGCGAGCACGAACGCGACCGAACCGGTTGCTCACCCGCCGTCGTGGGCCCGCACGGTCGGCGAGCTCGGCGGGTGGGCGGTACTTCCCGCCGGCACGTTCCTCCTCGCGCTCGCGCTCGCGCTTGCGGGTCGCAGCGCGGCGGCGGTCCTCTTGGTGGGAGCGGTTGCCGGTGCGGGCGTGCTCGCATACGTGTCGAAGGTCGTGCTCCAGGTCGTAGGTGCCGACGACGGCGGGGGCCGCATCTCGGACTACCCGAGCACGCACGCGGCAGCCACGGTGGCGTTGACGGGCGCGCTTACCGTGCTCGTCTGGCGGGCCTCGGAGGAGCGGACGGTCGTCCGCACTCTCTTCGGCGTAACCGCCCTCGCGGTCTCGGCCGCGATGGGTTGGGCGCGCGTCGCGCAAGGTAGACATTCGGTCATCGACGTTCTTGGCGGGGCTGGCCTCGGCGTCGCTTGGCTCGCAACGTGGATGCTCGCGCTCGCATCGATCAGGAGCATTCGCGCGTGGGTCACAGTCACGCTCTGCGTCTCGCTTGCCGGCTTCGCGCTCCTTGCGGTCGGATACGACGAGCAGCCACTCGCGAGCGTCGACCACGAGGTCACTGAGTGGGTGTCCGCGAGCATGCCCTCCTGGGCCGAGTCGCTGGCGCGACCTCCGTCATGGATTGGCGGCTGGATCGGGATCACGGCGATCGGGATCGTTCTCGGCGTCGTGCTTCTGCGTGAGCGCGCCTGGCTCGACCTCGGATTTCTCCTTGCCACTTTCGCCGGATCCCATATCGTCGTCGCGGTGCTCAAGGACGGGTTCGATCGGCCACGCCCCGATCACGGGAGCGCGGTCGGCCTACCTTCGTCGGCGTCGTTTCCGAGCGGTCATGCGACCGCCGGAGCAGCGAGCCTCGGAGCAGTGGCGGTTCTCGCTGCCGAGAGGCTTCCTTCCCAGCGAGCACGGGTGTCGCTGTGGGCGCTAGTCGTCACCGGTGGCCTGGCGGTCGGAGGGAGCCGGGTCGTGCTCAACGTCCACTACGTATCGGACGTGCTCGCCGGCTGGTGTCTCGGCCTGGCGTGGCTCGCTGCGTGTCTGTTGGCGCGCGAAGGCTTGCGGGATCGGATCCACCGGGTCTGACTCCACATCCGGCTACCCTCTGGTCGTGACCGAGGAATCCAGCAAGCCGCTCGATCAGCGCCTGGAGGAGATCGGGGCCCAGCTTGCCTGGGTCCGTGATTACCTTTGACCCAGACCGCCTAGCGCTTCGCCGCGTCGAGCTCGAGGACGCGATGGGCGCGCCCGGCTTCTGGGACGACCAGCTCGGAGCCGCGCGTATCTCGACGGATCACGCGCGCATTGCCCGCAAGCTCGAGCGGTACGAGCGTCTCCGAAGCGAGTACGAGGACGCGAAGGAACTGCTCTCGCTCGGCGAGGACGAACTCGAGATCTCCGAGCTGGTCCTCTCGCTCGAGAGTGAGCTCGCGCGCCTGCAGGAGGCCGCACTGTTCAACGGACAGTACGACACGGGCGACGCGATCTTCGAGGTGCATGCGGGCACAGGAGGCACCGACGCCCAGGATTGGGCCGACATGCTTCTGCGCATGTACCTGCGGTGGACAGCGGACCGGGGATTCGAGACCGAAGTGCTCGAGGCAAGTCCTGGCGAAGAGGCGGGTCTGAAGTCGACGACCGTCGCCGTACGTGGCGAGAACGCGTACGGGACGCTCAAGGCTGAGCGCGGTGTCCATCGCCTGGTACGGCTCTCTCCCTTCGACGCTGCACACCGGCGGCATACGGCATTTGCCCAGGTTGTCGTCGCGCCGCTCCTCGCCGACGACGCTCCGATCGAGGTCGATGAATCGGATCTACGAATCGACACGTATCGCTCGAGCGGTGCGGGCGGGCAGCACGTAAACAAGACCGACTCGGCCGTCCGGATCACGCATCTCCCGACCGGGATCGTCGTTCAGTGCCAGAACGAACGCTCACAGACCTCGAACAAGCAGACGGCGCTACGCATCCTCAAGTCGCGTCTGGCAGAGCTCGAAGAGGAGAAGCGCGAGGCGGAGCTCGCCCGCGAGCGAGGAGCGGCGCAGGACATCGGCTTCGGAAGTCAAATCCGCTCGTACGTGCTTCACCCGTACCAGCTGGTCAAAGACCACCGCACCGATCACGAGGTTGGGAACGCGCAGTCCGTGCTCGACGGAGCGCTCGACGGCTTCGTCCATTCCTATCTCCTCGCCAAGGCGGCGGGGAAGGTTCTCTAGAGCGCCGGAGATGTCAGCTAAGCTGCGAGCTTCCCCCGAACCGGAGCAGCCTCCCCAGGCTGCGTCAGCTCTTAGCCCGGTGTTGGACAACCAACCAGAGATAAGCGGAACGATGACGGCATTGGCCGAACCTCCAACCAGCGCAGAGCCGCTCCCGGCAGTCGCCGATCCGAGCGGCTCCACGATGATCGTCTTCGAGGCCGTCAAGAAGGTCTACGAGCCGAACGTCACCGCCCTCGACGGTGTTTCCTTCACGATCGACAAGGGCGAGTTCGTCTTCGTCGTCGGGGCTTCAGGCTCGGGTAAGTCGACCGTGATCCGCCTTCTGCTCAAGGAGCTCGAGCCTACGGAGGGCAGGATCATCGTCGGAGGTCGCGATCTCGGGCGTCTCAAGGGCTCGAGGGTTCCGCTCCTCAGGCGGAACCTCGGTTGCGTCTTCCAGGACTTCAAGCTGCTCCCGAACCGCACCGCCGCCGAGAACATCGGCTATGCGCTGCGCGTCCAGGGTCAGTCGAACGCGCAGATTCGCAAGAAGGTGCCGGAGGTCATGAACCTCGTCGGCCTCGCCCACAAGATGAACTCGCGGCCGGAGGAGCTCTCGGGCGGAGAGCAGCAGCGCGTCTCGATCGCGCGCGCGTTCGTCAATCACCCGCCCCTGCTCATCTGCGACGAGCCCACCGGGAATCTCGATCCCGACACGTCGGTCGGGATCATGCAGCTCCTCTACCGCATCAACCGCACCGGCACGACGATTCTCATGGTCACGCACGATCGCGAGATGGTCGACAAGATGCGCAAGCGCGTGATCGCGCTCGAGGGCGGCAAGCTCGTGCGCGACGAGCGGCGTGGGGGGTACTCCGAGGAATGACGCGCATGCGGCTTGTGTTCTCGGAGGCGGTCAAGTCAATCGCCGCGAACCTGTCGACGACCGTCGCCTCAGCGGTGTCGGTGCTGATCGGGATGTTCCTCATCGGCGTGTTCATCGGCCTCGGTACCTGGCTCGTGTCCTGGTCGGACGACAAGAAGCGCGAGTTGGCCGTCCACGTGTTCCTCAAGGACGGTGTGACCTCCAAGCAGGTGAACGGGCTGCGTGTCTTCCTCGAGTCGGATGAGCGCGTCCGCGATGGCGGCATCACGTACATCTCGAAGGAGCAGGCGCTCGCGATCATGCGCAAGCGTTCACCCGAGCTGACCCAGAACCTCGCGTCGAACCCGCTGCCCGCGTCGTTCGACGTTCTTCCGAAGAACGGCGAGGACACCCAGGCGCTCGCGCTCGCTGTCAAAGGCTCGAAGCTCGCTGCCGTCGGCGAGGTCAGGTGGGGCAAGGAGGTCTCCCAGCGGATCCTTCAGATCGCGCGCGCGATCCAGATCGTGTTCCTCATCGCCGTCTTCATCCTGCTCGCAGCGTCGACCATTCTCATCGCCAACACGATCCGGCTCTCCATCTTCGCGCGCCGTCGTGAGATCGAGGTCATGAAGCTCGTGGGCGCGACGAACTGGTTCGTCCGCGGGCCGTTCATGCTCGAGGGTGTGCTGACTGGCCTCGTGGGGTCGCTCGCCGCAGTGCTCCTGCTCTTCGTCAGCCGCGAGATTGCGATTCCGCAGATCCTCGGGCACATTCAGGACGACCCTGATGTGCGCTCGCTCGCCTTCACCTGGACAGCTGCGATTCTGATCGGCATCGGGCTCGGCATCGGCGCCCTCGGCTCGGGCCTCACCCTTCGCAGGTTCTTGCGCGTGTAGGTCGTAGGGGCCGGGCAAGCCCGGCCCGGGCGAGGCATGTCTCGCCCCCACGATCAGGGTCGCCGGTACCGTGCGCTGATGCGTCAACGACGAACTACGGGAGGACGCCAGAAGCGGCCGAGCCGCGCCCAGCGAGCCCGCCGGCCCGCGCAGGCCGTTCGGGCGGCCGAGAGCAAGATCACGATCTCTTTGCCGTCGCGGCGCGAGCCACCGATGCGCGTTGTCGCGCACCTAGGCCCGACGAACTCGGGCAAGACGTACGCGGCGCTCGAAGAGCTCGCAGCCAAGCGCTCGGGCGTCTATGCGGGACCGCTGAGGATGCTCGCTCAGGAGGCGCACCGTCGCCTCGGGGAGCGGATCGGAACCGAGAACGTCGGGCTCGTCACGGGTGAGGAGCGGGTCAACGAACGCGCGCCAATAATCTGCTCGACGGTCGAGATGGCGCCGTCAGGCGGTGATCTCCTCGTCCTCGACGAGGTGCAATGGGCCGACGACACCGAGCGTGGCTCTGCTTGGACGAGGCTCCTCTTGGCGGGCGAGTACCGCGAGATCCTCCTGCTCGGGGCGCTGGACGCTCTTCCGCTCGTCGAGAGGGCGTTTCCCGACGTCGAGCTCAAGGTGTTCGAGCGCAAGCTCCCGCTCGAGTTCATTGGCGAGCGGACACTTCGCTCGCTCGGGACGGGCACCGTGGTCGTGGCGTTCAGCCGCAAGGCCGTGCTCGCGCTCGCGGGAGAGGTGAACCGGCTTCATCCAGGACGAGTCGCGGCCCTCTACGGCGCGATGCCGCTCGCTTCGCGACGGGAGGAGATCGATCGCTTCCTCTCCGGAGCGGCCGACGTGTGTGTCGCCACTGACGTTCTCGGGCACGGCGTGAACCTCCCGTGCGAGACGCTCCTCTTTGCCGAGACGACGAAGTTCGACGGCGAGGAGCGACGCGATCTCTACCCGTGGGAGCTCGCCCAGATCGCTGGACGGGCAGGACGATTCGGGTTGGTCGAACGCGGTCACGTCGGCGTGCTCGTCGGGCTCGGGTGGGGGGTCGCCGACCCCAAGCTCGTCGAGTCGGCCCTCGAGCCGCATGTCCCGCTGGCCGGCGGCCACATGGGGTACCGCGTCGTCGACGAAGCACGAATTCGACCTCGCCTCTCTGACCTCGGTGTGACCGACGCAGCGCAGCTCGACGCAGCGCTCGCCGCGTGGCACCGCGTCGCGCTTCGCGAGTGGGCGTTCGAGAGCTGGCTCGCCGTCGAGTCCCTGCAGCCGCTTCGCCTCAGGCTCGGCGCCGTCCAACGTCGGCTCGCCGAGCGAGGGCGGCGAATCTTGCTCGAGGACGCGTGGAAGCTCGTGAACGCACCGGTCGACGAGGACAACCTCGAGCTCCTTGCCACATTCGCGCTGGCGCTCGCCGGAGATCGCATCGCACGACCGCATCTCACGTTTCTCCTTGACATAGCACGTCTCCGAGGCGCTTCCCTCGAGGACGCCGAGCAGGCCGGTCGGGAGGCCAGCATCCTACGCTGGTTCGCGCTGCAGTACGCGGACGTAGGTGGAGTCACGATCGAGCGCGCTGCGGCACTCGAGGCGGCGGCGGCGGAGCGGGTCGTCGCCCGGCTTCGCGTGGAGGTCGAGTCGCCGACCCTCGGGCGCTGTCGCTCGTGCGGCCGCTCATGCGCACCCTGGTTCCCACTCTGCGACCGCTGCGTGGGCAGCGTGGCTCGGTCCTGATATGAACTCGCCGTGACCACCGACGAACTTCGGGCCATTCCGCTCCTGCAGGGCGCTAGTGACGCCGGCCTCGAGCGAGTTGTGGCGTCGGCTGGCGAGATGACCTGCGAGGCGGGACAGGTCCTCGCGCTCGAGGGAGACCGTGGTTCGGGGATGTTCGTGATTCTCGACGGGACCGTGTCGGTCGAGTGGCGCGGCGGTTCGGTCCAGCTCGGGGCCGGAGACTTCTTCGGTGAGCTCACGCTTCTGGCGCCGGGAGGCACGCGAACCGCGCGGGTGCGGGCGTCGAGCCACGTCACGTGCCTGGCGATCCCACGTGACGACGCACTCGCGCTCGTTGAGTCCGAGCCGACTATTGCGCTCGCGATGTTGAAGGAGATCGCCCGCCGGTTCGCGAGCGCCCTACCGGACGCGTAGCAGCGGACGCTTGTGTCGCGCCCAGGCCCGACCGGCCCGGCCCTACACTCACGCGCGTGGCCAAACCGACGGGAACCAAGCTGATTGCCGACAATCGCCGCGCGCGGCGTGACTACGACCTCATCGAGCGGGTCGAGGCCGGCGTCGTGCTCACGGGCTCGGAGGTGAAGTCCACGCGCGATGGGCAGGTTCAGCTCGGGCAGGCATACGTCGACATTCGCGGCAATGAGGCGTGGCTCGTGGGAGCCTCGATTGCGGAGTACGCCGAGAGCGGCGGATCCGGCCATGTCTCGGACCGCGAGCGCAAGCTCTTACTCCATCGAGCCGAAATCGACTCCCTGTACGGGAAGGTGCGCGAAAAGGGCCTGACGCTCGTCCCGACCCGCATGTATTTCAAGGACGGTCGCGTGAAGGTGGAGATCGCCCTCGCACGCGGCCGCGAGCGCGCCGACAAGCGGCGGGTCATCGCGGACCGCGACGCGCAGCGTCAGATCGAGCGCGCGATGAAGCGGCGCAGGTAGCAATCCGGCCGCCCGCGTATTACGCTCGCGGTGGTATCGACGGGGAAAGGAGGGCCGATGCGACAAGTGGCGATCATCGCCAACGGCGTACGCCGCGAGCTCGAGCTCGAACCGCGTGAGCTCCTCGTGTACGTGCTTCGGGAGCGGCTGGGGCTTACCGGGACGAACGTGGGGTGCGACACGTCGTCATGCGGAGCCTGCACGGTGCTCATGAACGGTGAGGCCGTGAAGTCCTGCACGATGCTCGGAGTTCAGGCCGACGGGATGGAGATCACGACGATCGAAGGTCTCGCGACGAACGGCGAGCTGCATCCGGTTCAGCAGGCGTTCCACGATCATCACGCACTCCAGTGCGGCTATTGCACCCCCGGAATGGTGCTTGCCGCGGTCAGCCTGATCTCCAGCGGTGAGGCAACCGACGAGGCCGCGATTCGCGACGGGCTCGAGGGGAACCTCTGCCGGTGCACTGGGTACCACAACATCGTCCAGGCCGTCGCGGCCGCAGCGGGGGTGAGCTAGATGGCAGCGACCGAGACCACGGGCAGCTTCGTCGGCACGTCGGTGAAGCGAAAGGAAGACGCGTCGCTCCTCCGTGGGCGCGGCACGTATGTCGAGAACCTCAATCTGCCAGGAACCGTCTTCATGGCGATCGTCCGCAGCCCCTATCCCGCTGCGCGCATCAAGAGCGTGAACCTCGTCGCAGCGCGCGCGGCAGAGGGTGTCGTCGCAGCGTTCAGCGGAGCCGACCTCGCGGAGGATTGGAAGGGCTCGCTGCCGTGTGCATGGGCGGTCACCGAAGACATCAAGATGCCTCCTCACTATCCGCTCGCAGTCGACGAAGCTCGGTTCCAGGGCGACGGGGTCGCCGTCGTGATCGCGGAGAACCGTACGCTCGCCAAGGACGCGGCCGAGCTCGTCGAGGTCGAGTACGAGCAGCTGCCGTCGATCGCTGGCGTCGAGAAGGCGCTCGAAGAAGGCGCGCCGCTCGTTCACGCCGACCTCGGGACGAACGAGTGCTACGTCTGGAAGCTCGACTCGGGTGACGTCCAGGCGGCGATCGATGCCGCAGACGTCGTCGTCAAGCGAAGGTACTTCCAGCCGCGTCTCATCCCGAATGCCATCGAGCCCAGAGGAGTACTTGCTCAGGTGGGGCCGACCGATGAGCTCACGCTCTGGTCGGCGACGCAGATCCCGCACGTCCTTCGCTTCGCGCTCCAGCTCGTTCTGGGTATTTTGGAGTCGAAAATTCGGGTTATCGCTCCCGATGTGGGAGGCGGCTTCGGCTCCAAGCTCGACGTCTACGCCGAGGAGGCACTTGCGGCCGCGCTCGCAAAGCGACTCGGTGTACCCGTCAAGTGGACGGAGGAGCGCTCAGAGAACTACCAGGCCACGACTCACGGACGCGATGTCGTCCACGAGCTCACGTTCGCGGCCACGAGGGACGGCACGATCACGGCCGTCAGGTCCGAAGCCAAGTGCGCCATGGGCGCGTATCTCCAGCTCGTGACGCCCGGCGTGCCGCTTCTCGGGGCATGGCTCTATGCGGGGCCGTACGAGATTCCCAACTACAGCGTCACGTTCACTGGAGTGTTCACGCATACGACCCCCACCGATGCCTATCGTGGCGCCGGCCGCCCGGAGGCGACATACGTCATCGAGCGGACGATGGACGCGCTGGCGCGAGAGCTGGGCATGGATTCCCTCGAGCTTCGGCGCAGGAACTTCATCAAGGAGTTCCCGCACACGATGGCCTCGGGACTCACGATCGACTCGGGCGACTACGACGCGTCGTTGGACAGGCTCCTCGAGATCCTCGACTTGGACGGCACTCGTGCCGACCAGGCAGAGCGACGGGCGCGAGGCGACGCGAAGCAGATTGGTGTCGGCTTCTCCACCTACAACGAGATGTGCGGCCTCGCCCCGTCGCGCATCCTCGGCGCGATCCGGTACGCCGCCGGCGGTTGGGACTCGGCGACGATCCGTTTCCAGCCGCTCGGCTCGGTCCAGGTCGTGACGGGCACCTCGCCGCATGGACAGAGCCACGAGACGACGTTTGCGCAGGTCGTCGCCGACCAACTCGGTGTCGACGTCGACGAGGTCGAGGTTCTGCACGGCGACACCGCGGTATCGCAGCTCGGGATGGACACGTACGGGAGCCGGTCGCTCGCCGTCGGCGGGATCGCCCTCTACCACGCGAGCCAGAAGGTGATCTCCAAGGCTCGGAAGATCGTCGCGCACCAACTCGAGGTTTCGGAGGACGATCTCGAGTTCGCAGACGGCACCTTCAGCGTGAAGGGCTCGCCGGACCGGTCGATGACGATCAAGGAGTCCGCGTTCGCCGCATTCTCGGCCCACAACCTCCCCGATGGCATGGAGCCTGGCCTCGAGGAGACGGCGACGTACGACCCCGCGAACTTCTCGTGGCCCGGCGGCGCGCACGCGGCGGTCGTAGAGGTCGACACCGAGACGGGGGACACGCGGCTCATCCGCTACGTCGCGGTCGACGACGTCGGCAACCCCGTCAACCCCCAGATCATCGACGGGCAGGTGCACGGTGGCGTGACGCAGGGAATCGCCGCCGCGCTCTACGAGGAAGGCGCGTACGACGAAGAGGGGAACCTCCTGACGACGACGATGGCGACCTACCTGGTGCCGTCGGCGGCGGAGCTGCCTTCCTACGAGACCGACCGAACCGAGACTGCAGCGGACAACCCTCTCGGAGTGAAGGGCGTGGGGGAGACCGGGACGATCGCCGCTGCTCCAGCGGTCATCAACGCGGTCGTCGATGCGCTCGCCCATCTCGGCGTCACCGACATCCAGATGCCGGCCACGCCGGAGCGAGTCTGGCGCGCAATTCAGGAGGTGAGCTCGTGATTCCGGCTGCGTTCGACTACGAGGTCGCCGAGAGCGTCGATCACGCGATCGCCCTCCTCGGCGAGCGGGACGACGCGAAGTTGCTCGCCGGCGGGCACTCGCTCCTCCCCGCGATGAAGCTCCGGCTCGCCCGCCCCGCCTGTCTGATCGACGTCGGAGGTCTTGCCGACCTTTCGTACGTTCGCGAGGCGGACGGTCGAATTGCGATCGGAGCGCTGACGAGGCACAAGGACGTCGCTTCCGCGGCACTTCTTCGTGAGCACTGTCCGATCGTCTCGCACACTGCAGGCCAGGTTGGTGACCCGCAGGTGCGTCATCGCGGGACCATCGGCGGCTCGCTCGCACACGGCGATCCGGCGTCGGACCTTCCAACGGTGATCCTCGCGCTCGAGGGTGAGCTCGTCGTTCGCGGTCCGGCCGGAGAGCGGACAATTCCGGCGTCGGCGTTCTTCACCGGTGTCTTTCAGACGGCGGTTGCGCCCGATGAGGTGCTGGTGGAGATCCGCGTGCCGAAGCTCGGATCGGACACCGGGTGGTCGTACGAGAAGATGAGCCGTCGGGCTCAGGACTGGGCGACGGTGGCTGTCGCCGCGGTCGTCGAACGGTCGAACGGTTCGATCGGGAAAGCGTCCATAGCGCTCACCAACATGGGTGCGACGCCACTGCGGGCGACGGCATCCGAGAAGGCGATCGCCGGCGGAGGATCGATCGACGATGCGTCGACGCTCGCGTCCGACGGCACAGAGCCCTCTTCCGACCACGCTGCGAGCGCTGACTTTCGTCGGCATCTCGCACGCGTGCTTACCAAGCGGGCGCTTGAGGAGGCGGCCGGGCGCTAGAACGAACTGGGGTCAGGTCGTCCACGTTCCACTCGAGAGAACGAACTGGGGTCAGGTCTTCCACGTTCCACTCGAGTGGAACGTGGAAGACCTGACCCCAAGGCTCAGCGGTACGCGATCGAACGCTCGGGCGCAGGCACCTGCTCGAGCACAGTGCGGAGCACGTCGTCCTCGCTCACGCCGGCCTCGAGGATGAGGCGGTGCCGCAGCACGTACGGCGCGACCTCGCGAACGTCCTCGACGGTGACTTCGTCGCGCCCGCCCAGGCGAGCGTTGGCCTTGGAAGCGCTGGCGAGATGGATGATGGCGCGCGAGCTCACACCGAGCTCCACACCCGGGATATT
>JBCKBY010000015.1:0-28586 GCA_038910715.1 Gaiellaceae bacterium | reverse complement strand
GTTCGGCGCGCTTCCTCCTCTGCCGCGGCTATCGCATCGGGCGAGTGGTCGGGCTCGATCGGAGGTGTCGAGAAGAACGTCGGCCCGGCCGCCGTGAGCGGCTTCGGCGACGAGCCGGCATCGTGACTCGCCATGGTCGTCCACATGCCGACGCCGATCCCTGCAGCGGCAGTGACGGCGACGCACGGTCCCACGAGCTTCCACGGAATCGTCCGCCTGCTCGGAGCTGGGGCCGTGGCGCTTGGCGCCGACGTTTCATGCTCGCGCCGCGTGAGCTGCCGCGTGATGCTGACGTCGGGGAGAAGTGCGCGCGCGTGAACCGCGAGCTGGGGGTCGACAAGAATCAGCTCGGGCGAGATCGGACCCATGAGATCCACGAGCCGGACGACTTCGACCTGGTTTCCATTGGAGTACGTCTCGGCGTCGTACGACCCGAGCGGTTCCACGACTGACATAGCCTGAGCGCGTTGTTCCGGTCTCGGGAATCGAGTCCTCCCGTGGGAGGCCGCCCTGGCTAGGCGCGATCGCCGGACGGAACTTCTGGCCGTCGTGCGCCCCGGGGCCTTGAATCCTTCTTGAGCGAACCGTCGTAGGCTGCCGACTATGACTCCCCGCTCCGCCTGGGCGCGCACGTTCGTCCTGTTGGCGATCGTGCTCGACGTCCCCGTCCTGGCGCGCATCGTTCGCGGGCTCACGCCCGAGCCGCGGGTGGAGACGATGGAGCTCGACGGCGTGCCGATCGAGCTGGTCCTGCCTGCGAAAGACGGTCAGTGGCCCGCGTTCCACTTCGTGAACGGCGCTCATCCGGAGCGCCGCCAGGAGCCGATCGTTCAGCGCGTCACTCGCGGGCTCGCACGCGCGGGGTTCGTCGTCGCACTTCCGGACCTGCCTGGCCTCGGCGACGGCGAGCTCACGCCCCGGACGTTCGAAGCGGCGCGCCGCGTCACACAGATGCTCGCCGATCGACCCGACGTGCGAGAGGGACAAGTAGCGCTCGCCGGGGTATCAGCGGGGGCGGGCATCGCGCTCGTCACCGCCGCCGATCGCTCGCTATCGGAGCGCATCTCGGTCGTGGCAGCCGTCGTGCCGTTCGCGGACATCAACCGCATCGCTTGCCTCGCGACGACGTCCCGGTACCGCGTGAACGGCATATCCCGACAGTTTGAGGTCACGGCACTGATGAGGCGCGTGGTCGCGCGCTCGCTCGTCGCAGCGCTGACACCGGGTGACGATCGCTCCGCGCTCCTCGATCTCCTCCGCGCGCAGGATCCGGACGACATCGATGCGCTCCGCTGTCTCGCTGATCCCGGGCGCGAGCTCGGAACGGATGCTTCCAGCGTGGTCGCTCTCCTCCTGAACGACGACGCCGAGCGCTTCGACGACCTCTACCGGGCATTGCCGGACGAGATCGTGAGCAGGCTTCGATCCCTCTCGCCCGCGGAGCATGCGACGGCGATTCGTGCGCCTGTCGAGGCGATCGCACCGCCAGACGATCCCTACTTCCCGCTTCCCGAGGCGGAGGCGATCATCGCGCTCGTACCCAAGGGGAATCTCACGGTGACGAGGGTTCTCGACCACACGCGCCCGTCGCTTGCTCTTGCGCGTCTCCGCGATTTCGCACGTTTTCTCAGGTGGGTGCGCCGGTGCCTCGAAGCAGCAGCGCAGTGACGCCGCGGCCGACGAAGATCGCCCTCGCGGCGACGCTCGTTCTGACAGCGGTGGCGTTCGCAGCTGTCGTTCGCGAACAGCGCGACGCGACGCTCGCTGTCGACGACGTAGCGCCGATCCTCTGGCTCCTCACAGCGCTCTTCGTCGTACGCGTCCTTGGCCAGGTCATCGTGGTGCTTCGCCGGCCGCACTGGTTGCCGCCAATGGCGGATTGGAACCTCGTACCGTACCGCGTGCTCCTTCCCATTCAGCTCGTCATTCTCGGAGTCATGACGTGGATCGACGTGTCCTTCTCGGCGTCGGCGGGCCCACTCGTCGATCGCGCGGAGCTGCTGGGCTGGGCGCTTGTCGTGTTCAGCGCGGTCTACGCAGGCGCAATGGTGACCCGCTACATCGTCCGCATGGGGAGACGGCCCGAGGCGCGCTGGTTCGGCGGCACGATTCCCATCGTGTTCCACCTCGTTCTCGCAACGTATCTCTATGCCCTCGGAAGCTTCCATGCAGACATCTGAGCGAGTCGTGATCGTCGGTGCAGGCGCGGCCGGCCTCTCGACCGCTGCCGCGCTTGCTCGCCGCGGGGTCGATGCGCTCGTCCTCGACCGCGACGACCTCATCGGAGGCAGCTGGTCGCGCCGGTACAAACGCCTCCACCTCCACACCATTCGCCGCTTTTCGGGGCTGGCTCATCAGCGGATTCCGCGCAGCTACCCGCGGTATCTCTCGAAGGACGAGTACGCGGCCTACCTCGCCGGGTACGCCGAGCGGTTTCACCTGCGCGTGTCGCTCGGCGAGAGCGTCACCTCGATTCGCCCTGCTCCGTACGCCGACCTCTCGTGGGAGATCGAGACGTCGCGCAGGACTGTCGGCGCGAAGGTCGTGGTCGTCGCGACCGGCCACTACACGGAGCCTCGCATCCCAGCATGGCAAGGGATCGACGAGTTCCAGGGCAGCCTCCTCCATTCAGCCGCGTACGGGTCGGGTCGGGACTTCGCCGGTCAGCGAGCGCTCGTCGTGGGCCTCGGGAACAGCGGCGCCGAAATCGCCACCGACCTCGTCGAGCAGGGCGCCGCGTCGGTCGCCGTAGCCGTGAGGACGCCGCCGCCCATCGTCACGCGGGAGCTCTTGGGCGTCCTACCCGTACAGCTCTTCGGCATCGCACTCATGCCGCTCGGAATCCCCCGCGCCGTGGATCGCATCGGAGCGATGCTCCGGAAGCGAGCCGTCGGCGACCTGCGTCCCTACGGACTCGGCGAGGCGGCCTGGGGGCCGTTCACCGCCAGGCGGCCGGCCGTCATCGATGTCGGCTTCCTGGAGGTGCTCAAGGCAGGTCGCGTGAAGGTGCGGCCCGCGCTCGAATCCCTCACACGCGACGGAGTGGAGTACGCGGACGGCTCGGCCGAGGTGGTCGACGTCGTCGTCGTAGCGACTGGGTTCGGGACCGGGCTCGAGAGCATGCTCCGTGACGTGCCAGGTGTCGTGGACGCCGACGGCCAGCCCCTCACCCGCTCCGGACGGGCAACCGCGGCTCAAGGGTTCTACGTGATCGGCTTCGACGAAACCATTCGCGGTCACCTGTTCGAGGCGCGCCGGGAGTCGAAGCGACTTGCCCGGACCATCGCGCGGTTGCTCAAGCAGGACGAATCCGGAACGTCCAGCGCTTGAACATGATGTACGCCGCCGGGGTGACGGCGAGGAGCGACAGCGCCTGCGCCGCCGTCTCATCGAGGCCGAGCCCCTCGACGAGGGCTGCCAGCACCGCCGCGTTCATCGCCACGACCCCGAGCCCTACGAGAAGGTAGCGCCCGCAAGCAGGCCAGAAGCCCTCGCTGCCGAGCCGGAACGTAAAGTAGCGGTTCCCCAGGTACATGAGCGCGTTCGAGACGACGTAGGAGACCACGGACGCGAGCACGTACGTCACGCCGGCTCCTACGAGGAGAGCGAACACGCCGATGTTGATGCCGTAGCCCGCGGCACCGACGACGAGAAAGCGCGCAGGCTGGGCGGCTCTCTCACCCACCGCGATCACTGCGGGAAGAGCGATCGGTGATGCCGGTACCAATCGCTCTGGAAGCGCTCGTCGGGATCGTGGTGGAGCTTCGCGTCCAAGAACTCCCGGAAGCGCGGGTAGCAGCGCTCGACCTGGTCAAGCGTTGCCCAGCGGTGGTAGGTCAGGAAGTACGAGCCGCCACGATCGGCTGCCAGGTCGATGAGCCGGCGGAACGAGGCGGCCGAGTGCTCGATCCCCTCTTCCGTGTGCACGGTATAAGCAGGTTGAAGATCACGCACGCCCAGGGCTCGCGGGCCCACGCGAGGAAGGAGTCCTCATCGCGCTCGATGAGCCGGATGGTCCCGTAGATCGGGTCGACGTCGTTCTCGCGAAAGTCCTGCGCGATCTCCGCCATGAAGTCGGCCAGCCGGTCGCGCGGGACGTACAGCTCGGAGATCATCTCCGTCGCGCGGTGCGGCGAGCCGAGGTGCGCGTCGAGTGCGCGGTGGTACCCGTCCTCGTAGTCGCCCAGCTGATGCGCGTCCGAGTAGTAGAGCTGACCCGACGTCGCGAGGTAGTGCTCCGCGTACAGCTCGAAGGCACGGCTCTTGTCCGTGTGCGCGAGAAGGAGCAGTCGTCTCCAGTCGTCACGTGTCAGCGCGCGCTGACCCTCGGGCAGCGGCCCGTCGTGCTCGATCGGCCGGTAGCACGAGAACACGCCGCTGCGGAGGAAGTCGTCGCTCTCCGGGTCGGTCGCGAATTGGAAGTCGCCGTAGAGGAATCCGTCCTCGATGCGGCGCGCGAAGAGCGCGCTCAGATCCTCGATCTGCCGCACCTCGACGACGCGCTCGACCGTCTGCCGCGGCACGAGACGGAGCGTCACGTCCACGACACAGCCGAAGAGCCCGTAGCCGCCCGCGACGAGCGCGAAGAGCTCGGCGTTGTCGTCGCGGCTGCAGTTGACGAGCGCGAAGAGCTCGGCGTTGTCGTCGCGGCTGCAGTTGACGAGCTCGCCCGCAGGATCGACGAGGGTGAACGACTCGACGTCGGATACGAATGGCGGGAAGACGAGCCCGCGGCCGTGGGCGTTCGCAGCGAGCGCACCGCCGATCGAGAGGCGGTCGGCTCCGGTCTGCTTCTGTCGGATCGCCCACGGGACGCCGTCCGAACCGGGGCGATCGCCGAGGTACTCGATCAGCGCGGGCCACTCAATCCCTGCTTCGACCTCGATGGTCCCGCGATCTCGATCGAGCGAGACGATCTCGTCGAACGCGCGCATGTCGAGGAGAACGCCGTTCGAACAGAATTGCTGACCCCCCATCGCGTGGCGGCCGCCGGCGATCGAGACCGGGACGCCGGCGTCGGTCGCACGGTGAATCGTATTGCGGACCTCGTCGACCGACGAGACCGCCGCGATCTCCGAGACGGTGGTCTCGTTGAGCTCAGAGTGGATGTCGTTGACGAGTGGGCTCATCGCGGGCAATCGTCGTCGACGACGTTCAAGAATCGCTCAAGACCCAACGCGCGTTCCTAGCTACACCGCCACGGCCGGAAGTCCAGCGAGCGCCATCGCAACCTCGTCCTCCGAGTACGCGTGATCCTCGAGCGAGCCGGCGAAGTAGTCGATGTACGCGCCCATGTCGAAGTGGCCGTGCCCGCAGAGGTTGAAGAGGATCGCCTGCGACACGCCCTCCTCGCGGCAGCGGACGGCCTCGTCGATCGCCGCCTTGACCGCGTGGTTGGCCTCGGGCGCGGGGAGGATCCCCTCGACGCGCGCGAACTCGACGCCCGCGGCGAACACCTCGGTCTGCGTGTAGGCGCGCGCTTCGATCAGCCCAAGCTCGTGGAGGTGGCTCACCATCGGCGACATCCCGTGGTAGCGGAGCCCACCGGCGTGGAACGGCGGCGGAACGAACGTCGAGCCGAGGGTGTACATCTTGACGAGAGGCGTGAGATGGGCCGTGTCGCCGAAGTCGAATGCGTACATGCCCTTCGTCAGGCTCGGGCATGCGGCCGGCTCGACTGCGATCACGCGAATCCGAGCCTCCTCGCGGAGCGCGCGGCCGATGAACGGGAACGAGAGGCCCGAGAAGTTCGACCCGCCGCCGGTGCAGCCGATGATCACGTCCGGGTAGTCCTCGGTCTCGTCCATCTGCATCTGCGCCTCTTCGCCGATCACGGTCTGGTGCATGAGGACGTGATTGAGCACCGAGCCGAGCGCGTACTTCGTGTCCTCGCGCGGCGCGGCAGCCTCGACGGCCTCTGAGATCGCGATTCCAAGGCTCCCCGTCGAGTCCGGGTGCTCGGCGAGGATCGCACGCCCCGAGTTCGTCTCCTCCGACGGGCTGGCAACGACGCGACCGCCGAACGCCTCGATCAGCGCGCGCCGGTACGGCTTCTGGTCGTACGAGACCTTGACCATGTAGACGTCGACCTCGAGGCCGAAGATTCCGCCGGCGAACGCGAGCGCCGAGCCCCACTGTCCGGCGCCAGTCTCCGTCGTGAGGCGCCGGACGCCCTCCTGCTTGTTGTAGTAGGCCTGCGCAACCGCCGTGTTGGGCTTGTGCGAGCCAGTCGGCGAGACGCCCTCGTACTTGTAGTAGATGCGCGCAGGGGTTCCGAGAGCCGCCTCGAGGCGTCGTGCACGGTAGAGCGGCGTCGGCCTCCATTGCCGGTAGATCGACCGGACCTCCTCCGGAATGGTGATGAACCGGTCGGTGGAGACCTCCTGCATGATGATCTCCATCGGGAAGAGCGGAGCGAGGTCGTCAGGCCCGACGGGCTGGCCGGTACCCGGATGAAGCACGGGCGGAGGCGGAGCCGGAAGATCGGCCGCGATGTTGTACCAGGCCTCGGGCAGACGACCCTCGTCGAGGACGTACTTGACCTGGTCTGCCATCTCGCGCTCCTCTCGGATTCCGAACGGGGGTTCAGGGAGTCTCGCCGACACCGGCCGGAGGGGCAAGCGGTAGGCTCAGCGGCCGATGGGGGTGCTCACGACGCAGGTCGTTCGCGACGAAGCCTTCGAGGCCCGGAACGCGCGAATGGAGGCTCTCGTCGCCGAGTTACGCGACCGCACCGCCGTCATCGCGCGGGGTGGTGGCGAGAAGGCGGTCGAGCGCCATCGCTCGCGCGGGAAGCTGACGGCGCGCGAGCGCATCGACCGCCTCGTCGACCCGGGCACCGCGTTCCTCGAGCTGAACGCGCTCGCGGCCTGGGAGCTGTACGACGGCGACGCGCCGTCGGCTGGGATCGTCACCGGAGTCGGCGTCGTCGAAGGTCGGCAGTGCGTGATCGTCGCCAACGATGCGACCGTGAAAGGCGGCTCCTACTACCCGCTCACGGTGAAGAAGCACCTTCGCGCGCAGGAAGTCGCCCGCCAGAACCGTCTCCCCTGCATCTACCTCGTCGACTCGGGCGGCGCCTTCCTCCCGCTCCAGGCCGAGGTCTTCCCGGACCGCGACCACTTCGGCCGGATCTTCTTCAACCAGGCTCGGCTGTCCGCGCTCGGGATCCCGCAGATCGCGATCGTCATGGGCTCGTGCACGGCCGGAGGCGCGTACGTGCCCGCGATGTCGGACGAGACGGTGATCGTCCGCGGAACCGGGACGATCTTCATCGGCGGGCCGCCACTCGTGAAGGCGGCGACCGGTCAAGACGTCACAGCGGAGGAGCTCGGTGGAGCTGATGTCCACGCGCGGCGCTCGGGCGTTGCCGACCACTACGCGACCTCCGACGAGCACGCGCTCGCGATTGCGCGGGAGATCGTCCGCCACCTCGATCCTCCTCCCCCCTCTCCGTGGGAGCTCGCACGCACAGAGGCTCCCGCGCTCGACCCGGCGGATCTCTACGGCCTCGTCCCAGAGGACTTCAAGCACGAGCTGGACGCACGCGAGCTGATCGGACGGATCGTCGACGGCTCGCTGTTCCAGGAGTTCAAGGAGCTCTACGGCGAGACGCTCGTCTGCGGCTTCGCCCGCATCGAGGGCTACCCCGTGGCAATCCTCGCGAACCAGGGGATCCTCTTCGCGGAGTCGTCCCAGAAGGGTGCCCACTTCATCGAGCTCGCGTGCAAGCGCAAGATCCCGCTCGTCTTTCTCCAGAACATCACCGGGTTCATGGTCGGCAAGGAGTACGAGGAGGGCGGCATCGCCCGCGACGGAGCCAAGCTCGTCATGGCTGTCGCCTGCGCGGAGGTGCCCAAATTTACGATCGTCGTCGGCGGGTCTTTCGGCGCCGGCAACTACGCGATGTGCGGGCGGGCATACGAGCCGCGGCAACTCTGGATGTGGCCGAACGCCAGGATCTCCGTCATGGGTGGCGAGCAGGCGGCGACCGTGCTGGCGATGGTCGGCGACGCGGATCCCGACGAGATCCGGGCGACGTACGAGGCCGAGGGCAACCCGTACTACTCGACGGCGCGGCTCTGGGACGACGGGATCATCGACCCGCTCGACACGCGACGCGTGCTCGCGCTCGGGCTCGCAGCCGCCGCGAACGCACCGGTGCCGGAGACGACCTTCGGCGTCTTCCGCATGTAGTGATCGTCCGCATCCTCATCTGGAACCTGCTCGACTCGCAGACGACGATCGACCAACTCCGAGAGGGCGTGCCCGAGCTCGAGCCGCCGAGCGAGTGGGTCTGGAACGAGGCGACCGAGCGATTCGGCGTCATCGCGTTCGGTGACGAGCTGCCCGAAGCGCTCGGGTGGGCGCAGGATCTCATTGGGGATGATCCCGACGTCTACGAGGAGTTCGACGTCATCTAGGAGAGGACGGTCTCGGCCCACGCGTCGAGCTCCTCGCGCTCCTCGACGGTGAGGCCGCGTAGAGGCGCCCGCACGTCCTCGCGCACCGGTACGCCCTGCCGCCCGAGGAGTCGCTTGAGCGCTGCCTGCCGCGGGAAGCGCTCGACGAACCCGCGAAGCTCCGCAAGGTGTGCTGCGCCTTCGGGGGTCGGATCCTGAACGACTGCCGCGACTTTCGACGGAAACGCCGACGCAAGCGCCGACACGGCTCCAATCGCGCCGCGTGCCATGCCTTCTGCGATCAGCGCCTCCGGCCCCACGAAGATGTCGAAGCCGGGCAGGAGGTAGGTCTCGAAGCGCTCGAACGGCGTGTCGGAAACCTTGAGCCCGACGACGTTCGGGGCGTCCTCCCGAAGCCGCTCGAGGACTGCCGGAGCCACCGCGTACCCGGTCGTCGCCGCGAACTCGTACACGTAGAAGGGCACGGGCGCGCACGCCGTCGCCGCAGCGAGGAAGTGGGCGTACTGCGCCTTCTCGTCGAGCGCGAAATACGGCGGCCCGATGACGACGACCGCATCCGCCTCCACTTCGGCTGCGTGCACCGACAGTGCAACCGTGTCCGCGGTCGTCTGCGCCCCGCAGTGCACCGCAACTTGCAGCCGCCGGTCGGACGCCTGCAGGAACAGGTCGGCGACGCGGCGACGCTCGTCCGGCCGGAGCAGGATCCCCTCCCCCGCCGTACCGAGCGCGAGGATTCCATCGAGTCCTGCCCGAACGAAGAAGTCGACGAGCGGCGTGAACGCCTCCTCGTCGAGCGCACTTCCGTGCTCCGCAAGCGGCGTAACCGATGCAACGAGGGCACCCTTCAGCATGGGCTGACTCTACGGGGTCAGGCTCGAGGGGTCCGACCTCATTAGGCTGCGAGGCGTGAGCGCGCTGAAGATCGAGCGTGACGGGCATGTGCTACGCGCAACGCTCGCCAAACCTGAGCGCCGGAACGCGTTCGACGCCGAGCTCATCGCGGAGCTGACCGATGCGTTCACGGATGTCGGTGACGCGCGAGTCGTCGTGCTTTCCGGCGAGGGGCCGAGTTTCTGCGCAGGAGCGGACGTCGAATGGCAGCGCGCCTCGATCGACCTCTCGTACGACGAGAACGTCGAGGACGCGATGCGCCTGTACCGAATGTTGGAAGCGATCGACTCCTGTCCGGCGCCCGTCGTCTGCTGCGTCCACGGGTACGCACTCGGAGGTGGGTCGGGTCTCGTGGCGTGCGCCGACATTGCGGTCGCCTGGCCTGACGCGGTGTTCGGGTTCACCGAGGTGCGGCTCGGAATCATCCCCGCGGTCATCTCACCGTTCGTCCTCCCCAAGATCGACGCAGCGGCGAGGCGGTACTTCCTCACCGGCGAGCGGTTCAATGCGGACACCGCGCTCCGCATCGGCCTCGTACAGGAAGTCTCCGAGGACGCCGGCGAGACGGCCGAGGCGCTGGCGCGGGACATCCTGGCCGCGGGCCCCGAAGCGGTGCGCGAGGCCAAGCGTCTCGTACGGGAGCGGCCGCAGGGAGTCGACACGGCACACATCGCGGCAGCTCGGCGCGCGAGCGCCGAAGGACAGGATGGACTCAGGGCGTTTCTCGAGCGCCGCTCTCCCGGCTGGCTCGAGACCGAGAGCTAGGCGTTAGGCCTTTCGCGCAAGACGCTGGCGTCGCCAGGGCCCCGGCATGAAGTCGATCGCCCAGTTGACGATCCAGATGATGATCGTCGCGATGACCAGAGTCCCGGCGCCTGAGATGTCGATGCCGTCCGAGAGCCAGTCTGTTATGAGCAGGGTCGCCGCGTTTGCGAGGAGCAGGATCAGCCCGAGGGACGCTGCACCCCGACGCCTGAGCGCGGCGAGCGCGATGACCGGGACGAGCCAGTTGACGACCGAGAAGATGATGACCGCCCAGACCAAGTCCGCCCCACCGATGTCGAACCCGTCGAGCAGTGCCGCGCAGACGATGAACGCAACGGCGTTTGCGCCCAAAGCGAGGAGTAGCCGGAGTCCGAATACGCGCACAGCCGGCACGATACTGAAGCGCCGCCGTCCATAAGCTGCCGAAGTGGCAATGCGAAAGCTGCTCGTCGCCAATCGTGGGGAGATCGCGCTTCGAATCTTCCGCACGTGCCGCGAACTCGGGATCAAGACCGTTGCCGTTGCGGCGCCCGACGACATGAAGTCGCTCCACGCACGATCGGCTGACGAGACGGTCGAGATCGCGAGCTACCTCCAGCCAGAGGAGCACATTCGAGCGGCCGAAGCAACCGGCGCGGACGCGATCCATCCGGGGTACGGCTTCCTCGCAGAGAAAGGCGACTTCGCCGAGGCGGTCGAGGCGGCCGGGCTCACCTGGATCGGGCCCTCTCCGGAGGCACTTCGACTCGGCGGCGACAAGCTCGCGGCCAAGGGAGTCGCACGGGAGGCTGGAGTCCCTGTTCTCCCTGACGGCACGCCCGCCGAGATCGGCTTCCCCCTGCTGGTCAAGGCGGCAGCCGGCGGTGGAGGCCGCGGGATGCGCGTGGTTCGGTCGCAGGTCGAGCTCGAGGACGCGCTTGCGGCCGCCGAGCGCGAGGCCGCAGGGGCGTTCGGTGACGGGACTCTCTACTGCGAGCGGTATCTCGAGCGGCCACGACACATCGAGGTTCAGCTGCTCGCGGATGGTCACGGGACGGTCCTGGCGGTCGGCGAGCGGGATTGCTCGGTTCAGCGCCGCCATCAGAAGGTGCTCGAGGAATCGCCGGCTCCTGCTCTCGACGAGGGCGTGCGCGCGCGA
Organism: Gaiellaceae bacterium; assembly: GCA_038910715.1. Taxonomy (GTDB): domain Bacteria; phylum Actinomycetota; class Thermoleophilia; order Gaiellales; family Gaiellaceae; genus GMQP-bins7. The sequence continues at coordinate 17,369 of JBCKBY010000015.1, read as the reverse complement.
TTACTCGAGGCTGCGGTCGCATTCGGGAAGGCGATCGGGTACCGAAGCGCCGGAACGGTCGAGTTCGTCCTGGACGGCGACGAGTTCTTCTTCCTCGAGCTGAACGGTCGGATCCAGGTCGAGCATCCCGTGACCGAAGCCGTCACCGGCCTCGATCTCATCGAACGCCAGATCCGCATCGCCGAGGGCGAACGCCTTGTAACAACTTGTTACAAGGCCGCAGGGCACGCCGTCGAGGTTCGGCTCTATGCGGAAGATCCAGGGACATTCCTTCCGCAGGCCGGGCGCATCGAACGGCTCCGCCTGCCAAGTGACAACTTGTTACTTGGCGCTCGAGGCACCGTTCGCGTGGATGCCGGGGTCGAAGAGGGAGACGAGGTCGGTCTCTCGTACGACCCGATGATCGCGAAGCTGATCGCTCACGGGAGCGATCGGCGCGACGCACTGGATGCCCTCGCCGCCGCCCTCGACGAGACCGAGGTCGTCGGCATCACGACGAACCTCCCGTTCCTGCGCTGGCTCGTCTCGCATCCGGTCGTAGGCGCGGGCGAGATGACGACTGCGTTCCTCACCGAGCATCCTCCGCTCTCCCCCACACCTCTCCGCCCAGCGCCAGCTCCCTGGCGCACTCCTTGGCGGCTGAACCTCCCCTCGCCGCCGCTGACGGCGCCTCCCGACGTCGATCTCGAGTCGCACCGCCACGGTCCGACCGAGGGCGCGAGCACGGTCATTGCGCCCATGCCGGGAACGGTGATCCGCGTCGAGGTCGAGGCGGGCGACGAGGTCCGGGCCCGCCAGCCGCTCGTCGTTCTCGAAGCGATGAAGATGGAGATCCCGGTTCACTCGCCGTTCGAGGGAATCGTGAACACCGTGCACGTTGCACCCGGCGACCGCGTGGCGGGCGGCGCGCTCCTCGTCGAGCTCGAGTCGTAGACTCGGCCTCGCTCGCCTCTACACAGGCGCTTGCCGGCTACCTCCGAACCCGGTCGAGGAGCCAGCCGACCGTGACGTTCACGAGCCACACGACGATCGCGGCCCCGATGTACGTCCAGAACCCGCTGATCGAGAATTCGGGGGCGATCCACTCAGCAAGCGCAAGCATGAGGACGTTGATCGCGAAGTAGGCGAGCCCGAAAGTGACGAGGATCAGAGGGAGCGTGAGGATTGCGAGGATCGGCTTCAGGATCGCGTTCCCGAACGTCAAGACGGCGGCCCCGAGGAGGAGCGATCCCCAGCGCCCGATCGTCACGCCGTCGAACATCCAGTCGACGACGATCAGCGCCAGGACATTGATTCCCCAGCGGATCAGGAGGCGGATCAGAATGATCATCGCAACTCGAAAGTGGTCACGCTCGGTGTCGGCTAGAAGATCTTCTGGAGCTTCATGGCCGCGCCCATGTCGCCCTTGATCTTGAGCTTTCCGGTCATGTACGCCGTTGTCGGGTTCTGCTCGCCCGCGACGATCTTCGCGAAGTTCTCCTCGCTGGAGGAGAACGTGCAGTCCGCGTCCCCGGCGCCCTCGGTGACCTCGATCGCGCCGTCGGCGATCGTAACCGTCCACACGCCCGCACCCTCGATGTCGAAAACGTACGTGTTGTTCATGCCGGCGATGCGATCCGCGGACACCCGCGCCGCCAAGCCTTCGAAGTACTCCTGAACACTCGCCATCGTCTTTGTCTCCTCTCCTTCGGAACGGGCGGAGCCTATCGCGTCGCACGGGCGATCGCGTGCTCCACGACCGCCTCGGTCAGCTCGTCTGGCAGGCCGTAGAGAGCGCACACGAGCCGCTCGACGCGCTCGACCTTCTCGCGACCTTCGGCGAGCAGCTTTGAAACGATCGTCGCGCGATCATCGGCCAACTGCACGAGGGCAACAAGATCCTTCGGCAGCAGGATCGAGCCGACGTCGTCAGCCGCACTCGCGCCGATGATCTCGGCGAGCAGGTCGAGCCGATCCGGATCGCCCGTCACCCGGCCCGTCTCGTCCCCGCCGCGGCGAAGTGCAAGGGCGTCCGGTGCTTCGCGGCGAGGCTTCCCCGCTGGCTTGCCCTCGACGGTCAGTGCCGGATCGAGGCGAACCGAGACCGTGTCTCCCTTCCCGAGCTCCGCCACCAGTGCGGGCCCGTCGATCGCAACAGGACCAGACTTCCACGGGTCCTTGACGATCCGGCCGAGGTCGCGCACGACCGTTCGGTGCGGCAGCAAGGTGCGGCGGTTCGCCGCAATCTCACGCACGAGACCTGCGATCTCGTCGGCGCACGGGTCACCTTCAGGCCGTCGATATGGAACAGCACGAAGCGGCTTTGGCTCGTAGTCCCGCCACACGTCGCGCGGCGTGCGCCCGCGGAGTGAATACCAGAGATCTAGCAACTCGCTGTTCAACACCCCGCAGAGGTAAGCGACAGGAGAATCCGATGCAGCGCCGACCACTACGCACATGCGCCCGGTTGGGCTCCATTTCCCGTCTTCGTCCAAGGCGAACCGGCCGCGATCAGTGCGATGCAGCGCGATGACCTTCGGCGAGTCGAGGTCGATCGGATCACGCGGCCAGACGGTCTCCCACCACTTGCGGCGTGAGTTACGGGCGATCTCCGCGCGTGACTCGAGCACGGGCCGCCACCGCTCGACAGCCTTCTCGACAGCGGCCGGTGGCGGATTGTCCTTTGTTAGGTACACAAGGTTCACGAAGTCCTGTTCGTCAATCGCGCCATAGAGCACACCCTCCGGCTCAGGGCTCTGCCTGATCGCCGACGGATTCGAAGCCCAAGGTTCCTTGAGCTCCGCACCCGGAGGGAGCGCGTAAACGGGCTCGCCGATGCGCACTCCGCGTCGCGCCATCTCGGCGCGAACCCCCGTGGGAAGCGCACGTTCGATCTTGCGAGAGAAAGAGTCGGCGCATGTCTGGACGCCCATGAACGGCCTCCATGACCGTTCGAGCGGCTCGACCGAAGAGGCTGGGTCTGCGAGCTGCGCTTCAAGCCGTGCCACGATTTGTGACGGCAGGTCGAGAGCGGTGTGTTTCACCGGCCATGGGACGTCAGCCCGAAGACCCGATTGCGCCACGGAGTGGGCGTGGATGCCGCCGCGTCGACCGCCCCGGCGTGCGGCTCGATCCGCCATCTCGGCGAGCAACTCCGCTCTCGTCATCTCTGCGACAGCGGCCTCGTCCTCCAGCGCGACGACCCGAAGCTTGTGCCCCTTCGGCGCCGGCGCCTTCGTCGCAACGAGGATCGCGCTCTCGACCGTCGGCGTCGGCGCAGGTCCCTGGTCGGCGGCGAAGAGCTTGTAGGAGCCGAAGAGATAGAGCTCCTCGAGCGTCAGCTCCGCTGCGAGCCGCTCGCGCAGGAAGTCCGCATTGCCCGCGTTCATCCAACCGGCAGGCGTTATCACGCAGAGCCTGCCGCCGGGCTTCAGCTTGTCCACCGCAAGCAGCAGGAAGTAGTAGAGGTAGTCGGTCTTTCCCTTGTAGATCCCCTTCCACGCCGGGAGCGTGCGGAAGTGCTGGAAGAGCGGGCGGTTGTTCGCTTCGGCCACGTACGGCGGGTTGCCGATCACGAGGTCGAACTCCCCGTCGGCGTGGAGGTCGCGAAATCTGCCGTGCTTCTCGGGCTCGAGCGGGAGCACGTCGTAGATGTCGTGCGCCGCCACCTCCGCGCTGTTCGCTCGGTCCTCGGCTTCGATGTCCAAGCTGCTCTTCGTCTCGAGGCTGTCGATGCGGAGCACACCCAGGACGAATGGCGGCGCGTCGACACCCGCCACGCGCATCCGCCCGAGCAGGCGCGAGACCTGGAGCAAGAGGTTGATCTCCGTCAGGTAGTACGGAAACGGGCTGATCTCGCCCCCGTAGAAGCCGCTCGAGATCGCGCGCAACGCCTCGTGGAGCCCTTTCGGATCGTCGGGCGCGATGCCTGCGTCTTCGATGATTCTCCGCGCAGCTTCGACGAGAAAGCCGCCGGAGCCCGTCGCGAAGTCGAACACGCGGAGCGGCTGCCGCTCGTCGCCCTCGACGCGGAAGACGCTCTCCCCTACGAATCCGGCCCGGTCGAGCATGAAGCGGACGACGTCGCGCGGGGTGAAGAACTGGCCCAGCCGGTCCCGGTCGATCTCGTCGACGTACGACACGTAGAGCTCGCCAAGGGCATCCTGATCGAGGTTTCCGAGCGGAATCGCGCCCAGGCGGTACAGCACGTCCACGAGGACGTCGTCACTGGGTCGATACCACTCGTAGTTGCTCTCCGCGGAGAAGAGCGTTTTGTATTTGTCGCTTCCCAGGAGAAATGCTCGGCGCAGCACTTCCCGGACGCTCTCGTTGAGCCGCTCGTATGCCGTGTCGAAGCCGCCGTCGTAGAGCATCTCGTCGACGAAGCCGACGTCCTCCCACGACCGGTACAGGAGTATCCGCGTCACAGAGAGGTACGCGACGCGAAGCAGGTACTGGCGCCAGACACGCTCCACCGTGCCCGCCCCGCTGCTCCAGGCGGCGATGCTGGTCGGGAGGGCGTCGAGATCGACGCCGGGCTCGACGTCGAGGGCCAAGAGCCGCAGCTCGTCGTTCAGGCGCTCCATACGATCCGAGGACAGCTCGACGTGGGAGATCAGCTCCGCGACGCGCGTTGCTGCGTCTCGCGCAAGGTCGGCCGCCAGCTTCCGAAGCTGCTCGACGAGGAACTCCACGTCGACGACCGCCTCGGGGAGCCGCTCCGCCCAGGACTCCTGCTTGCGGATGCGCTCGATCTTGTCGGTCGTCGACAGCGTCCGGTGCGAGAACAATCGAAGGAATGCCGCGAACGCGACGACGTCCGGCCCGACCGGAAGCTGCTCGCCACGAGCCGCCTTCCACAACGGCAGGAGCTCGAAGGAGATCGTCTTGTCGTACGAGCCTCCGCTGCTCGGATAGACGCGCAAGTGCTTCCCGTTGAAGAGCACGCCGTAACGCAGCCCTCGCTGCTCGACGTAACGACGAATCTGCGCGACGTGTGCCGACAGCGACTCGCTCGACCCCTTCGCGTCCAGTACGAAGCGGTGCGTGACGAGGTCGATCGGAGTGAAGTCGGGTTTGAGACCGCTCTTGCCGAGCTGGGGGAAGTATTCGCCCTTTCCGAACCCGAGGACATCCTCGAGGATCGACGCCAGGAGCGGCTCGGTGAGCGTCTCCTCGTCGGCGATCTTCCCGCCTGCGGTCATGTACTCCCCGAAGTCCGCGGCATTTCGGAGCTGTCGATACCGCCCTTCGTACGCGTCGAGGGCGCTCGCGAGCGCCATCACTTCCGCCGGCACCTCGGTATTCCGCTTCCGCGCCACTATTGACACACACCCTTGACGATGTCCTCCGGCATGGTCGCTAAGGTGCCGCTATGTCCTCGTCGGTCGAAGCGCTCTCCGCACTCCAAGAGCTGAGCGCAACCGAGGACGCAGCGCTTCGCCGCGCCGCGGTGTGGTACTTCAAACGGCACGCGCGCATCATCGCGGACGAAGCGGATGACTTTTCGGCCCGGGCCGTCGCCGACCGAGAAGACTTCCTCGAGCTCCACGCAGCGCTGCGTAAGCTCGGCGTGCCGGTCGCGCTTCCCGACGAGCTGAGCGCCCGGACCCCGGCCTGACACCCGGATCGCGCGGATACCATCCGCGCGCGTGGACTTCGACCTCACTTCCGAGCAGGAGCTGATCCGCGACACCGTCCGGACGTTCGCGCGAGAACGGATCGAGCCGGTCGCCGCCGAGCTCGACCTGACCGGGCGCTTTCCGTACGAGCTCGTCGCCGAACTGGCCGAGCTCGGCCTCATGGGGCTCCCGATACCGGAGGAGTACGGAGGCGCCGGTGGGGACATCCTCTCCTACGCGATCGCGATCGAGGAGCTGACGCGAATCGACTCGTCTGTGGCGATCACGATGGCCGCGCACACCTCGCTCGGGACGATGCCGATCCTGCTCTACGGCACCGAGGAGCAGAAGCGCCGGTGGCTCCCCGACCTCGCCTCGGGAAGGCGACTCGCAGCCTTCGGCCTCACCGAGCCGGACGCCGGCTCCGACGCCGGCGCGACCCGCACCACAGCCGAGTTGCGCGATGGGTCGTGGGTGATCAACGGCTCGAAGCTTTTCATCACCAATGCTGGCACCGACATCACCTGGGGAGTCACCATCACCGCGCGAACCGGTGACGACGAGATCTCGAACATCGTCGTCGAGAACGGAACCTCCGGCTACGCGATCTCGGCGGCGATGAAGAAGCTCGGCTGGCGCGCGTCCGACACGCGCGAGCTCTCGTTCGACGCGTGTTCCGTACCCGAGGGAAACTTGCTCGGCGAGCGCGGCGCCGGCTTCCGTCAGTTCCTGGAGATCCTCGACGGCGGACGCATCTCCGTGGCCGCTATGGGCGTCGGGCTCGCCCAGGGTGCGTACGACCTCGCCTACGCGTACGCCAAGGAGCGCGAGCAGTTCGGCAAGCCGATCGCGAGCTTCCAGGCGATCAGGTTCAAGCTCGCAGACATGGCGACCGAGATCGAGGCCGGGCGGTCCATGGTCTACAAGGCGGCCTGGCTCAAGGATCAGGATCGGCCGTTCGCTCGCGAGGCCGCTATGGCGAAGCTCTACACGGGCGAGCTCTCGAGCAGAGTCGCAGGCGCGGCGCTCCAGATACACGGCGGCTTCGGGTACATGGAGGAGTCGGCGATCTCACGGCTCTACCGCGACCAGAAGATCCTGGAGATCGGCGAGGGCACGAACGAGGTGCAGCGGATGGTCATCGCGCGGCTTCTCGGCCTCTAGGAACGCGGCTTGCCCCGCCCGCGGCTCATCGCGGTAGTCCTCGCCGCACTCTTCGTGGCTTCACCCGCGAGTGCTCACATCGAGGCCGTGCCGCCCTTCGTCGCCGCTGGTGATTCTAAGACGATCAGCCTGACGGTCCCGAACGAGCGTGACGCGCCGATGACCGGATTCAGGGTGGTGGTTCCGAGCGACTTCCGGATCGTCGCTGCCCGTCCTGCTGAGGGTTGGAGCGCGGAGGTGAAGGGAGCGAGCGCGAACTGGCATGGAGGCAGTCTCTCCCCGGGCGCCGAGACAACCTTCACCCTCGACGTCGAGGCGCCGACGGAGCCGGGGCCGGCCACGCTCGAGGCAGAGCAGCACTATCCCGACGAAGCGGTCGCTCGTTGGGCCGTCTATCTGACCGTCACTCCCGCGGCCGAGACGCCGTCCCAGAACCTCGGGTGGGCAGTGGTCACGGCGGTTCTCGGACTCCTTGCGCTCATGGCCTTCGGCATCTTCGTCTGGCGCCGCGGCTCCACTTCACTTCAAGAGAGATAGCGGAGGCCGCTGCTACGGTCGTACGTCGTGATCTTCACCCAGTTCGTCGACGATGCCCTCGGCTGCGCGTCGTACCTGGTCGGCGATGCGGAGACCGGAACCGCAGTCGTCGTCGACCCGGCCTTCGCGATCGAGCAGTACCTCGACGAGGCCCAACGGCGCGACGTGCGGATCGTCAGGACGATCGAGACGCACACACACGCGGATCACCTCTCTGGCCATGGACGCTTCGCGTTGGAGCACGGCGTGCCGGTGAGCGTTCACCCTGCGGCAGAGGCGGAGTACCCGCACGACCCGATGGAGGACGGAGACGAGATCGCGGTCGGCGCAGTGGTCTTGCGCTGCATCCACACACCCGGGCACCGGCCGGAGCATTGCTGCCTCGCAGTGAGTGACCGATCGCGCGGACCCGATCCCTGGATTGTCCTCACGGGCGACTCGCTCTTCGTGGGCGACGCCGCGCGCCCTGATCTCGCAGTCGAGGCCCGCGAGGGTGCCGAGGGGCTCTTCTACTCGCTCCGCCGTCTCGTCGAGCTAGGAGACGGCGTGGAGGTCTACCCCGGCCACGTCGCCGGCTCGCTCTGCGGCAAGGCGATGAGCTCGAAGGCCTCGACGACGATCGGCTTCGAGCGGCGCTTCAACCCGGCGCTCGCCCACGATGACATCGCCCTGTTCATCGCCGAGTCCGCTGCAATCTCCGCCCCGCGGCCGCCCAACATGGAGCGGATCGTGGAGATGAACCGCGGCCCGTTCGTCGGCGCACAGCCCGAGCCGCATGAGATGCCCGCTCCACCCGAAGGCGCGCAGGTGCTCGACGTCAGTCCTGTGGAAACGTTCGCGGCGGGCCACTTCGCGGGTGCGCTGAACGTGCCGGTGACAGGGACGAGCTTCTCGACGAAAGCGGCGTTCGTTCTCGAGCCGGGCCCAGTCGTGGTATCGGCGACCGACCACGACGAAGCTGTTCGCGCAATCCGCGCACTTCGCTCCGTCGGGCTGCTGGACATCCCCGGCTACGTCCTCGGTGGCGGCGACAAGACGCTTGGCCTCGTCTCCATCGACGAACTCGACGCCATGCTCGCCGAGGGCGCTGAGCTCATTGACGTGAGAGAGAAGGACGAACGCGACACGGGGTACATCGCAGGCAGCCGCAACATCCCCTACCGCCTGCTTGTGCTGGGCGAAGCCGACCTCCCGCGCGACAGGCCGATCGTCACGATCTGCGAGAAAGGGCCGCGCGCGGCAATCGCTGCCAGCATCCTCGCGGCGCGCGGCTACGACGCGCATCCGGTCTGGAACGGCGGGATCATAAGTTGGACCGCGGCAGGCAAGCCCACCGTCGAATTTCGTCGTTGCGGCTCCTGACGCCTCGACGACGGATCTCCGGCTACAACGGCGGGCCGATCCGCTCGATCGAATAACCGGCCGACCCGAGCGCATTCAGGAGCTCCTGGCAATGAGCCTCGTCGCGCGTCGAGACGACAAGCTCAATCTCTGTCTGGAGCGCGCTGGTCGTCCTTCCTTCGCGGTGGTGGTCGACAGAGATGACGTTCCCGCGGCCGCGCGCGATCAGGTCGAGAATGTTCCGCAGCTCGCCGGGCCGGTCCGGGATGAGCAGCCGCACGGCGAGGAAGCGTCCGGACCGCGTGAGGCCGTGCCGGAGCACGGAGATGAGCGTCGTCGCATCGATGTTCCCACCCGAGAGGACTACCGCACAGGACCCGGAGCCGGACACGCGGCCAGCGAGAAGCGCCGCGAGGCCGACCGCTCCAGCGCCCTCCACCAAGAACTTCGTTCGCTCGACACAGAGAACGAGCGCTTCCGAGATCTCTTCGTCCGATACGGAGACGGTGTCGTCGAGAACACGGTCGAGGATCGACGATGCCAGCTCACCGCGGTGCTTCACCGCTATGCCGTCTGCGATCGTGTACCCGGGCTGACAGATGATGCCGACGACTCGGACGTCCGGCCGAAGCTCCTTCAACGCCGTTGCGATCCCGGCGGCAAGCCCGCCGCCGCCGATCGGGATCAGCACGGTCTCGGCATCTGGTGCCTGCTCGGCGAGTTCGAGCCCGATCGTCCCCTGCCCCGCGATCACCCGCTCGTCCTCGAAGGCGTGGACGAGGGTCGCGCCCGTGCGCTCGACGTGCGCCTGAGCCGCCGCGACTGCGTCCTCGAAGCCCTCCCCCATGAGCTCGGTCGTCCCGCCGTACGAGCGGGTCGCCTCGACCTTCGCCATCGGAGCGTCCTGAGGCATGAAAATCGTCGCCGGGATGCCCGCCTCGCGGGCAGCCCACGCGACGGCTTGGCCGTGATTCCCCGCGCTCGCGGCGACGACTCCGGCGCGTCGCTCCGCCTCACCAAGCGTCGCGATCGTGTTGTAGGCGCCGCGGATCTTGAACGATCCCGTTCGCTGCAGGTTCTCGGCCTTGAGGAAGACGGATCGTCCGGAGAGTCGAGAGAACGTCTCCGTCGGATAGAGGGGTGTCTCGCGCGCGACGCCGGCAAGCCGCTCGCGCGCAGCTTGTATGTCAGCGATCGTCGGAGCCATCGAGCTCGAACACCTCCTCCATTATCTGGCGGACCGCGCTGAGGGGATCGAGCTCGCGCTTCTGGACTGCGACCAGCAGGCGCTGAAGGTCCGGATCGTCGGCCACCGCTGCCTCGAGATGCTTCTTGGCGCGACTCGACGCCGCTGCGAACACCTCGGCAGCGAGATTGCGCCGTCGCCGCTCCTCGAGGCGACCGTCGCTCGCGAGCGTCGTGCGGTGCTCCTCGAGCGTCGTCCACAGTTCGGGCACGTTCTCGCCGCGAAGGGCCTCGGTCAGCAGGATCGCAGGGCGTCGTTCAGGCTCGGCGAGCCCGATGATCGAGCGCACCTCGTTGAACATCGTCTTCGCGGCCGCGTGATCCATCTTGTTGATCGCGATGACGTCGGGAATCTCCATAATCCCGGCCTTGAGCGCCTGCACAGAGTCTCCGGAGCCTGGCATGAGGACGAGCAGCACTGTGTCGGCGATCCCGGTGACCTCGACCTCGCTCTGACCCGCGCCGACCGTTTCCACGAACACGATGTCCTTCCGAGACGCGTCGAGGAGCAACACCGCCTGGAGGGTCGCCTCCGCGAGCCCTCCGAGGTGCCCGCGCGTTCCCATGGAGCGGATGTAGACGTCCGGATCGAGGAAGTGGTCGGAGAGCCGGATCCGGTCGCCGAGGAGGGCGCCCCGAGAGAATGGACTCGAAGGATCGACGGAGACGACACCTACCGTCCGACCCTGGTTGCGCACGTGCGAGACGAGTGCCGCGATGAGAGTCGACTTGCCGACGCCGGGGGGCCCGGTGACGCCGACAACGGCGGCGTTGCCAGTCTCCGGATAGAGCTCGCGAACGAGAGGGTAGGCGAGCGGGTCACCATCCTCGACGAGCGAGATCGCGCGCGCGAGCGCGCGCCGATCCGCGCCGCGCACACCCACGACGAGCTCCTCGAGCGTCCACTCCTTGCGCGCCACGGCGTGACTCTATTTGGCGCAAGACCGGAATCCGCTGACACGCGGATTCCGGTGGCGCGAAGATCCCTAAAGGCGACCGCTTCGCGGCCGCGTCGCACCGTTCATCTCAGCCGTTTCGCACTACGGGACGACCGTCGTGCCTCGACGTCGCGCCGCGTTTCGATCTCCTCGAGCAGCGCTGCGATGCGCTCGAGCCCGCTCGCATGCGTCCCGCTCTCCACGGGTTCGAGCTCCGCCACAGGAGCATCGCCGTTCGTGAGAGCCGCCACCGCGGACTCCGAGCTCACGTCGAACGCCCGCTGTTCGTCCGCCTGGGCGACGGGAAGCCAGCGCGTCATCACCACCGCGACGAGCGAGCCGACGAGATAGATCGCCCCCGCGGCGATCCAGATCGCCCGCGCACCGTAGATATCGGTGAGGAGGCCCGCTGCAGCCATCGAGAGACCAAGCACGGCGTACGTCGAGCTCATGAGCGTGGCGACCGCGCGTCCGCGGTACTGATCGGGCGCGCCTCGTTGGATCAGCAGCTGGTTGCAGACGACCGCCGAGCCGTTGCCCACCGCACCCGCGACCACGAACGGCACGACAAGCCAGATCGTCCCGCTGAGCGCAGCTCCTCCCCAGCCGACGCCCATGAGCGCGATGGAGCCCACATAATGGCGGCGGAGACCGACCTTGCCGAGCGCGGGAGCGGCCAGGAAGCTCCCGATTGCGAGCCCGACTCCACTCGCGGCGATGATCAGGCCGAAGCCCAGGTTGCCCGCGTCGAGAGTCTCTTTTGCGAAAAATACCTCCGCAACGTTTATTGCTCCAGCGCCGATCAGCACCACGGTCCACACAACGAGCACGGTGCGCAGCGGGCGAGCGGTGACGACGAGCTTGAGCCCATCGGCGACATCTCGCCAATGGCCTCGCGTCAATGGGTCCTTCGACCGAAGCAAGCCGTCGGGAATACGGGCGACGAATGCGGCGGAGACGAGGAACGTGACCGCATTCACGGTGTACGGCACCGTGGTCCCCCACGCCGTCAGCATCAGGCCCCCGAGGACTGGTCCAACCATCCAGGCAAGCGTCTCGACGGTTGCAAGCAGCGAGTTGGCGTTTGCGAGCTCCTCCTTGGGCACGAGGTTCGGGAGACCGGCGTAGACGGCCGGCACGAAAAAGCCCGTGGCGATTCCCGAGATCGCGGCGAGACCAACGACACTCGCCGCGCTGTCGACAAACGGGAGCGCGGCGAACACGCCGAACCGAACGAGATCCGAGAAAATCATCAGCCGCCGACGCGAGAACCTGTCGATGAGCGGGCCCAGCAGAAGCCCGATGAGCACGATCGGAAGAAAGTCGGCGATGAGCAGCGCCGCGACCCAGACCCCCGATTCCGTGCGGTCGTAGACGTCGACCGTGAGCGCGATCGCAGCGAGATAGGTGCCGACGCTCGACCCCGCTGTCGCGAGGAAGAGGTACCCGAACGGCGGCGACCGGCGAAAGAGGCCGAGACGGCTAGAGCTCTCCACGACCGGTGATGACGCTACCACCTGTTCCCGTTTTCGACTACGGCGTTTCAGGCCGTGTCCTTACTGGTCATGGCCGCGAAATTCGCCGCTCGGAGCGCCGTGCCTGCTCTACGACGCACCCTGATCGATATGCGCGCAGCGCCTCTCGGCAGCCAGGATGAGCCTGTCAGCCGGGTAAGCGCGCCTACGGCTCGTACGAGAGATTGACACGGAGCCAGCGCTCCACCTCCGCGACGTCGAAGCCCTTGCGCTGGGCGTAATCGACGACCTGATCCTTCCCGAGCCGACCGACCGAGAAGTAGCGAGCCTGCGGGTGGCCGAAGTAGAGCCCGCTGACGCTTGCCGCCGGAGTGGTCGCGAAGCTCTCGGTGAAACCGACGCCTGCACGCTCAGCGTCGAGAAGCGTGAGGAGCGTCCGCTTCTCGGAGTGGTCGGGGCACGCCGGATAACCGTATGCAGGACGAATGCCACGGAACTGCTCGCCGATCAGCTCGTCGCCCGAGCGCGACTCCTCCGGGGCATACCACTCGCGCCGCGCGATCTCGTGGAGTCGCTCGGCGAACGCCTCTGCGAGCCGGTCGGCGAGCGCGCGGACCATGATCGACCGGTAGTCGTCTCCTTGTGCGGCGAAGCCGGCTGCGAGCGCGTCGCCCCCGTGGATGGCAACGGCAAAGGCGCCGACATGGTCTACGAGCCCACTCTCGACAGGTGCGACGAAGTCCGCGAGTGAGCGATTGGGGCGCGAGTCGGCGTGGTCGGCCTGCTGACGAAGCATCGGAAACCGCACTCCGCTGCTGAAGACGACGTCGTCGCCCTCAGCCGTCGCCGGCCAGAAGCCGTAGACGCCGCGAGCCTGCAACGACCCGTCGGCCACTGTCTCGTCGAGGAGTTCGTTGGCGGCTGCGAAGAGATCGCGCGCGACGTCGCCCTTTTCGGGATCGTCGAGGATCGCCGGGTAGCGCCCTTTGAGCTCCCAGGCATGGAAGAAGAACGTCCAGTCGATGTAGCGCCGGAGTGTCGCGATGTCCTCCTCGAGCAAGCGCGAGCCCGTGAAGGCGGGCGCTGCGAGATCGTCCTCGTGCCACTCGATGGGTGTTCGCGGCGTACGCGCCTCGCGTAGAGAGAGCATCGGTTTTCGGCCCTTCTCGTCGTGGAGCGCTCGAAGCCGTTCCTGGTCCACGCGATTCTCCGCGTCGAGACGAGCCCGCCGATCGACGTCGAGCAGATCAGCGACGACGCCGACGACGCGCGAGGCGTCGAGAACGTGGAGCGTCGGCTGCACGTACTCGGGCGCGATGCGTACCGCGGTGTGCTGTTTCGACGTCGTCGCACCGCCGATGAGAAGTGGCAGCTCGAAGCCGCGTCGCTCCATCTCTTTGGCCACGCTCACCATCTCGTCGAGCGACGGGGTGATGAGGCCCGACAGACCGACGATGTCGCAGTCCTGCTCGACCGCGACATCGAGGATCCGATCCGCCGGAACCATGACCCCGAGGTCGATGACTTCGTAGCCGTTGCAGCCGAGGACGACGCCGACGATGCTCTTGCCGATGTCGTGCACGTCGCCCTTGACGGTCGCGAGCACGATCCGTGCAACGGACTCGCGACTCGTCTTGTCGGCCTCCATGTACGGCTCGAGGTAGGAGACCGCGCGCTTCATGGCGCGGGCGCTCTTCACAACCTGCGGGAGGAACATCTTTCCGGCACCAAAGAGATCGCCGACGATCTTCATGCCGTCCATGAGCGGCCCCTCGATGACGTCGAGCGGGCGGGCAGCCGCCTGGCGAGCCTCCTCGGTGTCCTCCTCGATGTAGTCCACGACCCCGTGTACGAGCGCATGGGCGAGCCGCTCGCCGACCGGGGCCTCCCGCCACGAGAGGTCGAGCTCCCGTTGCATCGCCCCTCCCGTTACGGTGGTCGCGTACTCGACGAGTCGCTCGGTGGCGTCCGTCCGGCGGTCGAAGAGAACGTCCTCGACCCGCTCGAGCAGCTCGGGCTCGATGTCCGCGTAGACGGCGAGCTGGCCGGCGTTGACGATTCCCATGTCGAGCCCGGCGCCGATCGCGTGGTAGAGGAAGGACGAGTGCATCGCCTCGCGCACCGGGTCGTTTCCGCGGAACGCGAACGAGAGGTTCGAGATGCCGCCCGAAACGAGCGCTCCCGGGCAACGGTCCTTGAGCAATGGGGTCGCCTCGATGAACGCCTTCGCGAACCCGGCGTGCTCCTCGATTCCCGTCGCCACGGCGAGGACGTTGGGATCCATGATCACGTCCTCGGGAGCGAACCCGGCCGCGCCAGTCAGCAGGTCGTATGCACGGCCGAGGATCTCGACCTTCCGCTCGACGGTCTCGGCCTGACCTCGCTCATCGAACGCCATGACCACGACAGCAGCCCCGTAGCGCCGGATCGTGCGGGCCTGCTCGAGGAAAGGATCCTCGCCTTCCTTGAGCGAGATCGAGTTGACAACTCCCTTGCCCTGGACGCATTTGAGTCCCGCTTCGAGCGCCCCGAAACGCGAGCTGTCGACCATGATCGGCAGGCGCGCCGCCTCGGGCTCGGTCGCGACCAGGTTCAGGAACGTCGTCATCGCCTGCTCGGCGTCGAGCAGGTCCGCGTCCATGTTGACGTCGAGCATATTCGCGCCACCCCGCACCTGCTCGAGCGCCACGTCCACCGCGCTCTGGAAGTCGTTTGCCTCGACGAGCCGCCGGAACTTCGCCGAGCCGGTCACGTTCGTCCGCTCCCCGACGACGACGAATCCGGTGTCCGGGCTGATCACGAATGGATCGAGCCCCGAGAAGCGCGGAAGACCTGACGACTCCGGAACGCGGCGTGGCGGGAGACCCGCGACCGCACGCGCGATCGCGTGCGTGTGCTCAGGCGTTGTCCCACAGCACCCCCCTACGAGGTTGACGAGCCCGTCCTCGGCGAAGGCGCGCAGGTAGCGGCTCGTGTCGGCGGCCTGCTCGTCGTGGAGTCCGAGCTCGTTGGGGAGACCCGCGTTCGGATGGCAGGACACGTACGTCGAGGCGATGCTCGAAAGCCCCTCGAGGAACGGCCGCATCTCGGTCGCGCCCAACGAGCAGTTGACGCCGACGATGAACGGCTCGGCGTGTTCGACGGAGATCCAGAACGCGTCAGACGACTGGCCGGAGAGGTTGCGCCCACTCTTGTCGACCGCGGTGAACGAGAGCCAGAGCGGGAGCTCGGGCGCAACGTCACGAGCTGCAACGATCGCGGCCTTCGCGTTGAGCGTGTCGAAGATCGTCTCGATCAGCAAGAGGTCGACGCCGCCGTCGCGGAGGGCGGCGATCTGCTCCTCGTACGCCTCGCGAACGCGGTCGAACGTAACCGCACGGTACGAGGCGTCCTCGACCTTCGGAGACAGCGAGAGCGTGACGTTCAGTGGGCCGACGGAGCCGGCGACGAAGCGTGGCTTCTCGGGCGTTCTCGCCGTCCACGCGTCCGCAACCCGGCGCGCCACACGCGCGCCCTCGAGGCTCATTTCAGCCGCGGAGCCTTCAAGCCCGTAGTCGGCCTGGCCGATGCTGGTCGCGGTGAACGTGTTCGTCGTCGCGATGTCCGCGCCGGCATCGAAGTACGCGTCGTGGATCTCGGCGACGGTGTCGGGCCGAGTCAGGTTCAGCAGGTCCGGGTCGCCCTTTACGTCGCGGGAGTGATCGCGGAAGCGCTCGCCTCCGTACTCCTCCTCGGTGAACCCGCGACGATGGATGAGTACCCCCCACGCCCCGTCGAGGACGAGGATTCGTTCGGCGAGAAGATCTCGGAGCTGGGTCAGGTCTTTCAAGCGTTCTCCTGTTCGGACCGGGTATGTCGCCGAAGCCGGGCTTTGCCCGGCGGGAGGCACACCAACGCTGTGAACGCACAGCGACGAAGGAGGACGCTCGCGGGGGAACCATTGGTTCCCCCGCGAGCAAGCACCCCCCAGGCCCCGTCGAGAACGAGGATCCGCTGGGCGAGAAGCTCTCTTAGGTGTTCGCGGGTGTCCTTCACGAGTACGACTCCCGCCTAAAGAATCGGGAGCCGGAGAGGCCCGCGGGCTCTTTAGGCGTTTTTTATCCTGGTCGCCAAGCTGCCGTTCAAAGCTCTCCAGGTGGGCTCAGGCTAGCGAATACAACCGCGTGGAGGCAATTCCTCCCGGCGGTCGCCCGGCAGTCGACGCGCCGGTACCGCGTCTCGGACACCCAGGTACTCGTCATGGCCGGGCGGAATGTTGAAGTGCGAGATCACGAGCTCGTCGTCAGACGGCTGCGCGAATGTGGTCCGCCACCCCCACCGCGATCCGTCTCCGGCGTCGTAGCTGCCGAGCACGGAGACCGCATCCGACACGCCTGGCTCACCCTCGGAGAGCATGGCCGCCGTGCCGTTGTGAACGCTGTCGACCCAGGAGCACACGAACCGGTTCGCCGCAATGTGGAATCCGAGGGTCGCTTGGCCTTCCATCGACTCGCCTGCAAGCGACCCGCGGTAGTCGTGAACGACGAACATGCCGCCCAGGATCGACCGTACTGATCCCGTAATCTCGGACTCGTCTCCCAGCTCGCCAGGCATGAACCACGTCCTCGTCGTCCCGACCCAGTCGCCGACGAGCCCCGCAAGCTGAGCATGCGGGCCGGTGGCGAACGAGGTGGCGAGCTCGTCGTTCATCCGGTCGAGCGGCCGGAGACCGAGAGCTGGTTCTCGGCGTGCTTGATGCGCTGCTCGAGCTGCCACCGGTCGGCCGGCGATTCGCCGGCTTCGACCTTCTCGAGCTCGGCCGTCGCTGCCTCCAGCTGCCCACGCGCCCGCTCGTCGTCGATCTCCTTCACGTTCACCGCGTCGTCGACCAACGCGAGTGCACGATCGAGCTCTACCTTGAAGAACCCGGCGCCGGTTGCGAACTCGAGCACCTCGTTCGGGCTCACGTGAATTCGCGTTGAGCCGGCCTTGAGCGTGGCCACGAGCGGCGCGTGCCGAGCGAGGACACCAATCTCCCCCGCGGCTCCGGGCACGACGATCATCTCCGCATCCCCGTCGAACACCGCGCC
>JBCKBY010000014.1:0-31102 GCA_038910715.1 Gaiellaceae bacterium | reverse complement strand
CCGTGGGCAGCGCCGGTCGTGAACGGGGTCGCCGCCCGGCCCTATGCCCCTTTTCGCTTGTTTCGGTTCTCCCTGATGTAGGCGCAGATCTCCTCGCCGTACGTCCCGATCTCGGACATGAGGTCGTGGAGGATCTCGGATTCCGCGCCCTCCATTTCGTTCTCACTGGGATAAAGACGGCCCGCCGCGATACGTGTCCGACCTTCCCCGTCGAACATCGTGGCCTTGAACGAACGCGGACTCTGGTCATGGACTACATGGCTCTCGCGGAACGCCACCACACGTCGATCAAGAGACTCGGCCAGGTCAAGAAGCCCAGCAGGTGATGAGAGACCTTTCTGACTGGCGTACTCCCTAAGGTTTGCGCGGAGCTTGCTGTGCTTACTGAGAGACGACCCGCGCCCCTGTCCGAAGTACGCCTGGATCGCCTGAGCCAGCTTGTCGAGGAGCACCTTCGCGAATACGTAGAACGTCTCGATCCGAAGGTGAAGAACGGCCGCAAGATCCTCCCCCTCTCTCATGCCCTCCACCTCATCCGGCTCAAGTGGACGTGGCCCTGGCTCGCGCCCCTGAGCGATGCGCATCTGCCGCCGAGCGTGTTCCATGAACCGCTTGCTTGCTTCGTCGTACTCAGCGACCGTGAGTTCAAGAAAACGGAGCAGTCTCGCCGCCTGAACCAGTCCGCCAGTACGAGCAGCTCCCTCTCGGCCCGCAAGGCCAACCTGCTCCTCGATCGCAAGAGCCACCAGCGTTTCTCGGGCGCGCATAAGTTCGCCCAGGATAGTGACGCCTCGTCGCAGGTCAGCCCATTGCGATCGGCTCGAACAAGTAACGCAGCGCCTCGGCGACGTGCGACATGTCATGGCCGGACGGCTCAGAACGAACGGCCCGCTATCTCTTCGTTCGCCATAGGTGCTCAATCCCTCGTCCTGAGGACTGGACTTTTTTTTCTCCGCCGGACAGAGCGACTGATGTGCTCGCCCTCGACCGGAAGGAGGAGAAGTGGCAGGTAGGAAGACCCCGAAGCCGATGACCGGAAAGGAAGCGCTCGTGAGCGTCCTACGCAAGCGGGCGTGCCGCTCAAGACGAAGGAGCTGGTCGCGCGGGCGCTGAAGGTGACGGGCGTCAAGCTTGCGAGGCAACTTTGGCGGCAATGCTCGCCGCCGAGAACCTCAAGCCGAATGGCCTCTTCGTCCGCACGGCTCCGGGGACGTACGCGCTGCGCGCCGAGTTGGAGGCGAACGAGAACTGACCGGGGGCATGACACCCCTGTCGGCACGGAGGCCCGGAGACGGGGCTTCGGCGCGTTCGGGCCGGATTGTTACGTTATGCGAAATTGCTCGTTCGAGGGATCGAAGTACACCGTGAGCCCAATCTACGAAGGAATGCTCAAGGAGGAGATGGACGAAGCGGCTGCTCGTCATCCCGCCGTGCCCTACGAGCCACAGCTCATCGATGCGACCTTCGCGCTTCTGATCTCCTCGAGCGGCGCTCCGATGGTGATCCCGGCCCTCAATCGGGACGGGGACATCCTTTCCGACCTCGTGCTCCCTCTCTTCGGCTCGATCGCCGGGTCGGAGTCGCTACTCGTCGCATTCGGGGACGACTACGTCCCGAACGCGCTCATGGCGGAGGCAGCACACGGAACGGCGCCGGCTCTCCACGGGAAGGACGTCGCCAACCCGATGGCGATGATCCTCGCCGGTGCGGCGCTCCTCTCGCACTCTGATGACAAGACGTGTCAGACCGCCGGGTGCGCGATCCGCGAAGCGTGTCTGGAAGCGGTCGCGGAGGGAGTGCGCACGGCCGATCTCAGCGGTCACCACGGGACGCGGGCGTTCACCGACGAGGTAATCAGGCGCACCAAGACGAAACTCGAGGTCTGGTCTTCGCTGTGATGGTTCAGTCCGCGACGGCCTGGTCGTCGCCGTAGAGTTCGCCACCGTCATGCGAGTCGCAGTTCCCAGGGAAACGGCTCCCGGCGAGCGTCGCGTGGCGCTCGTCCCTGAGACCGTCGCAAAGCTTCGCGCAGCCGGCTTCGAGATAAGGATCGAGCGCGGTGCAGGGAGCGATGCCGGATTTCCCGACGACGAGTACGCAAACGCCGGCGCGGACCTCGTCGACGGCGCAGCGCTGATCTCGGGCGCGGACTGCATCGCGCGCGTCGCCCGGCCCTCGGCACAGGAGATTCAGGCGATGTCCTCCGGAACCGTGCTCATCGGGTTCCTCGACCCGCTGACAGACGCGGACGGAATCGCGCGGCTGCGGCAGCAAGGGATCGTTGCGTTCGCGATGGAGTCGATCCCACGCATCACGCGTGCGCAGTCGATGGACGCGCTCTCGTCTCAGGCGACCGTTGCCGGGTACAAGGCGGTCATCCTCGCAGCCGACCGCGTTCAGAGGCTGTTTCCGATGCTCATGACCGCCGCAGGGACGATCGCTCCGGTACGTGCGCTCATTATCGGAGCCGGAGTTGCCGGCCTGCAGGCGATCGCGACCGCACGGCGGCTGGGAGCCGTCGTCTCCGCATTCGACGTCAGGCCAGCGGTGCGAGAACAGGTGGAGAGCCTGGGTGCGGCCTTCCTCGACCTCGGCGTACGGACGGAGGAGACGGCCGGCGGCTACGCGAGCGAGCTGACACCCGAGCAGCAAGCGAAGCAGCAGGACGCGCTCGAGGAGCGGGTCCCCGACTTCGATGTCGTGATCACCACAGCTGCGATACCAGGCCGCCCGGCGCCGAAGCTGATCCCGACGAGCGCGGTCGAGCGCATGCGCTCGGGATCCGTGATCGTCGACCTCGCTGCCGAGACGGGGGGCAACTGCGAGCTCACAGTTCCCGGCGAGGTCGTCGAACGCGGAGGCGTGACCGTGATCGGGACGACGAACCTGCCGTCGCTGATGGCGTACCACTCGAGCCAGCTCTACTCGCGCAACGTAGGAGCCCTTCTGATGCACCTAGCCCCCGAAGGCGAGCTGAAGCTCGACTGGGCGGACGAGATCACGGCAGGCGCGTGCGTCACGAAACCGGTCAGCGGCGAATGACATCCCTGCCGCTCGTCATCGAGCTGACGATCCTCGTGCTCGCCGCGTTCCTCGGTTTCGAGGTCATCTCGAAGGTTCCGGCGATGCTCCATACGCCGCTGATGTCAGGTGCCAACTTCATCCACGGCATCGTCATCGTGGGTGCGATCATCGTGCTCGGCGGCGCCGACGACACGCTCACGAAGATCGTGGGATTCGTGGCGATGGTGCTCGCCACGGCGAACGTGGTCGGCGGCTGGTTCGTGACCGACCGCATGCTCGGAATGTTCAAGCGCCGACCGGAGCCGAAGAAAGACGAGCGCTCGTGATCTCGGATCCGGACGTCGTCGGCCTTCTCTACCTCGTCACGATCGCCTGCTTCGTGATCGCACTCAAGTTCCTCTCGTCCCCCAAGCACGCGCGGAAGGGGAACTGGATCGGTGGCGCGGGAATGCTGGTCGCGATCGGCACGACGCTGCTGCTCGAGGGGATCGGCAACTGGGCGCTGATCGCCGTCGGCGGATTGATCGGAGCGGTCGTTGGCGTGATCGGTGCTCGCAACGTGCGAATGACCGCGATGCCGCAGATGGTTGCCATCTTCAACGGTGTCGGCGGAGGCGCAGCGGCGCTCGTGGCGCTCGCCGAGTGGCACAACGAGGTCGGGCATACGTGGGACTCGACGACGTCGATCGTTCTGTCGGCGCTGATCGGCTCGATCTCGTTCGCCGGGTCGATCATCGCCTTCGCGAAGCTGCAGGAGCTCCTGAGTGGGCGTCCGATCGTCTCCCCCGGCCAGAACATCGTGAACATCCTGGTTCTCCTGGGCGCAGCCGGCCTCGGAATCGCGGCGATCGCGGGCGCCGATGAGCAGTGGGTGCTCTGGGCCGTCGTCGGCCTAGCCCTGCTCTTCGGCGTGCTGTTCGTGCTCCCGATCGGCGGCGCGGACATGCCTGTCGTCATCTCGCTCCTGAACGCGTTCACGGGAATTGCGGCATCCGCGACCGGCTTCGTGCTCGACTCAACCGTGCTGATCGTCTCGGGGATGCTCGTCGGCGCGGCGGGGACGCTGCTGACGCTGTTGATGGCGAAGGCGATGAACCGCTCGGTCGCGAATGTCCTCTTCGGTGCGTTCGGCCAGGTGCAAGCCGGAGCCGGAGCGACGCGGGCCGACGACGGCCGCACGGTCCGCGCGACGACGGCTGAGGACGTCGCCGTCCAGCTCTCGTTCGCGCGCAAGGTGATCGTCGTACCGGGCTACGGAATGGCGGTGGCGCAGGCGCAGCACGACGTCCGGCAGCTTGCCGACGTGCTCGAGGCGCGCGGCGTCGACGTCCGGTACGCGATCCACCCGGTGGCGGGACGGATGCCCGGGCACATGAACGTCCTGCTCGCGGAGGCGAACGTCCCGTACACGCAGCTCTCCGAGATGGATGAGATCAACCCCGAGTTCCCGCAGACGGACGTTGCGCTCGTGATCGGCGCGAACGACGTGACGAACCCGGCAGCGCGCAGCGACCCGGGGAGCCCGATCTACGGGATGCCGATCCTCGACGTCGACAAGGCGGCGAGCATCATCGTGCTCAAGCGGTCGATGAATCCAGGCTTTGCGGGTATCGACAACGAGCTCTATCTCGATCCGAAGACGACGATGCTCTTCGGGGACGCGAAGGAGTCGATTCTCAAGCTCATCTCTGCGGTGAAGGCTTCGTAGGGGAGAGGTATGCCTCGCCCTCGTCCTACATGACCATCCCAGTCTTCAGCGCCCGCGACATCGAGACCGCTGTCAGTCCGCACGAGGCATACGACGGGGTCCGAGACGCGTTCATCGCCTACGCGCGCGGGGAATGGGCAATGCCGCCGAAGGTGTACGTCACCAACTACCCAGCAGGCGATTTCCGCGCGATGCCGGCGATCGGGGGCGGGCACGCGCTCCTGAAGTGGGTCACGTCGTTTCCCGGAAACCCCGCGCGCGGGCTGCCGACCGTGACCGGGCTCGTCGTCTTGTCGGATGCCGACGAAGGACGGATGCTGGCCGTGCTCGACGCCGCTGCGGTCACTGCCCTCCGTACCGCGGCCGCCGGTGTGCTGGCCGCGGACAAGTTGTGTCGACCGGAAGCCTCGTCGTACGCCGTTGTCGGATGCGGAGTGAACGGCGCCGAGTCGGCGCGCATGCTCGTCGCGCATGGGGCAAAGCCGATCGTCTGGGACGTCGACGAGGATCGCCGGCGGCTCGTCGCCGAGCGCGTCGGAGGCCGCGCTGCATCGAGCGCTGCAGAAGCGCTCGCGTGCGAAGTCGTTCTAACGGTGACCCCGGGCTCGGAAGTTCTCTACCCGGCTAACTCCCTCGAACCCGGCCAGCACGTCTCCCTGATGGGCGCCGACGGTGCAGGAAAAGCAGAAGTCGCAGTTGAGGAGCTTCTGCGCTCTCATCTCTTCTGCGACGACTGGGAGCAAGCGAGTCACGGCGGGGAACTGGCAGCGGCGGTCGCGGCCGGTGTCGTTGCGCGGGCCGACGTCACCGAGTTCGGCGCAGTGCTCATAGGCGAGGCGGACGGACGCCGAAGCGCAGGCGACATCACGCTGTTCGACTCCACCGGCCTGGCGATCCAGGACCTCGCGATCGCGAAGGCCGCCTACGCGAAGGTGCCCGAGCTCGACCTGGCGACGATCAGCCTGTAGGGGCGAGGCTCGCCTCGCCCGGCGCGAGCAGCCGACCGGGCTCGAAGAGGTCGAGCAGCGGATCGCGATCGCCGAGGATGGCCTGCGCGACCAGTCGGCCGCAGGCGAAGCCGAGCACGTTGCCGTGCCCTGAGTAGCCGCCGGCGATCCAGAGGCTGTCCCGATCCGGAACGGGCCCGACCACAGGAACGAAGTCGAAGACCATCCCGAAGATCCCGGCCCAGCGATAGTCGACGCGGAGAGGGCGTCCGAGATGCGATTCGATGAAGCGATCGAGCGCGTCCTGCACGACGGGAGTCGTCACGTCGTCGGCCGTGAACTCGGTATCGAGCGACACGTCCCGGAATCCGCCGGCGACGATGCGCCCGTCCGGCGTCTGGTGCCAGTAGTCGAAGCCGTGGCGCCCGTAGTGCGGCACTTCGAAGAGCCTCTCCTCGATCGGTTCGGTCGCGATCACCTGCCCGCGCGTCGGGACGATGAGCCCCTCGAGCTCACCGAGGAGACCACTCGGATAGCCGTCGGTCGCCACGACCACCGTCTCGGTCCCCGTCTCCTCTGCGGAGCCGACTCGCGTGTGCTCGTGGATCTCGACGCCGGCCTCGGCCGCGCGCATCGCCAACCGCCGGACGAACCGCGCCGGCTGAAGGACGCCATCGGGTGGGTGGAAGATCGCACCGGAGTACCGCCCTGCAAGCGGCTGCGGCAGCTCATCGCGCCACTCCGCCGCGAAACCACCCGAACGGAGCGCCTCATACTCGACCAGGAGCTCCTCGTGTTCCGCCTCGTCGACGGCAAGCCGCAGGCTTCCGGTCGGCCGGAAGGCATCACCGGCCAACGCCGCGAGCTCGGTCAGCTCGGCCTCGGTCCAGCGCCAGAGCGCGGCGGTTTGCTCGCTCCCGATCGACTCCGCGAGGACGGGATACGGCGCCGAGCCGCCACGCAGCGCGAACCCTCCGTTGCGACCGCTCGCTCCACCGGCGATCTCGCGAGCTTCGTAGAGCCGCACACGAAGACCTGCTTCGGCGAGAACGAGCGCGCACGAGCAGCCCGTGATCCCACCGCCGACGACAGCGACGTCGGGTGTTCCGGCGAGCCGAACGACGGGAAGTGGATCGTGAGGCTCGGCGAGCCAGTAGGAGACGGCGGTCATCGCGAAGCGATCCTAATGGTCATCCCACGACCGTCTCAGCGCCTCCGCGCGCTCGACTGCAAGGAGAAGCAACCGCGCAGGCTCGCCGTCGAACCACCAGCGATCCGCAGGCTCCATCGCGTCCAAGATCCGCGAGTAGCTGATCGAGTGGTGCATGAGCGCGAGCGGATGCGCACACTCGGCCAGAGCCCGCAACTCTCCCATCGGGGCCGTATCGGACCAGACTTCGAGGTACGCGTGCAGCAGCGCACCCCGTGCCGGCTCGTCGTCCGCGCGCTCGAGGTACGTCGGGAGGTCGAAGAGCGGGTACGAGACGGATGAGTCCGACCAATCGAAGATTCGGACTCCCTCGTCTGTCGCCATCACGTTCCACGGATGCAGGTCGCCATGGACGAGCGTCTCTGGTACGGCTCCGGCGCCGAGCTCCGCGGACGCACGCGCAAAGGTCGGTAATGCCGCCTCCAGTCGCAGCCGATCCTCGGACGAAAGCTCAACAGCGTCGAATCCCGCCGCCATGTCGCGCTCCAGTGCGTGCAGGGTTCGGTCCTGCACGCCGAGGGAAAGGAGCTCGGCAGCACGCCCGATCCACGCCTTGTGGATGCTCGCCGCCGCTCGAAGCCCCTCACCCCACCGGCCTACGTCCTGATCACCGATCGGAGTGCCCTGAAGCTCCCGCATGAGCATCCAGCCGCGATGGTCATCGATCGCGACGAGCTCGGGAATGAGAGTCGGATGCCTCGCCGAAAGCTGTGCAGTCACCACAGGCTCGTGCCCGAAGATCGGGAAAACGGCCTTGAAGAACACCTTCCCGCCGTCCGTGTCGAGGCGAAGAACCGACGAGATCGGCCAGTGCTCGACGACTTCGAGGTTCCCCGTCGGCTGCAGGCCGCAGGCCGTCGCCGTCTCCCGAATCCAGAGCGAGGCCTGGGCAAGCCACCCCGGCCGCGACCACGAGGGCCGGGCGTCGGGAACGGGCGTGCCGAGCTGCTCCGCGATCCATCGCTCTACATCGCCGACGAGCTCAGGCGGAGCGAGGGCAGCAGCATCGGCACGATCGAGATCGGCCCAGGACGTTCCGACCGGTGGGCTCCACGCACCGGACGGGGCATCAAACTCGTGGAGACTGCCGATCGGCTTGCGGCCCTCGTCGTACAGGACCCGCGCGAAGCGGAGATACGCGGACTCGAGACCTAGCTCGCCGCGGACGCTCTCGACCGCTCCGGGCGCACCAGGTCGACCGCGGACATGCGGAAGCGTCGGTGCATCCGTATCGGTACGGGTAAGCAGCGCTCGTCCGGACGAATCCGGCACGAGCACGTAGTGATCGCGCTCCTCTCCCACGTCGGAAGACGATCCTAGACCGCAGCTCGGTACACCCCGTCCTCGAGCGAGATCCGCCCGGCGAGCTCGAGCTCCATGAGCGACGCCGAGAGTTGCGCCGACTCGATCCCAACTTCGTGCGCGATCTCGTCTGCGGTGCGTGGGCCGTCCCCAAGAAGCACGAGCACCGCCTGGGCGGTTGCGCCCAGGTCTGCGTGCGACGCCCGGACCGGCAGGAGATCGAACAGCTCGAGCACGTCACCGGCACACGTCGCTGGGATCGCGCCCAGTCGGAGCAGCGCGTTGGTGCCCGCAGAGAGCGAGCTCGTGATCTCTCCCGGCACGGCAAGCACGTCTCTGCCCTCTTCGAGCGCGAAGTCCGCCGAGATGAGCGCGCCGCTACGCTCTCGCGCCTCGACGACGAGCGTGGCCTCACAGAGACCGGCGATGATCCGGTTGCGAGCCGGAAACCGCCACGGCGCGGGTTCGACTCCCTCCTCGTACTCCGAGACGATCAGGCCTTGTTCGCAGATCCGTCTCGCGAGCTCGGCATGGGCAGCCGGATAGTCGCGGTCGATGCCGCAGCCGAGGACCGCGACTGTCACTCCACCAGCCTCGAGTGCGCCTCTGTGCGCTTCTCCGTCGATACCCCGAGCCATTCCGCTCACGACGACGAGTCCGGCAGCCGCGAGCTCGCGCGACAGCGACCGAGCGACGGAGCGCCCGTAGGCCGAGCAGGCACGAGCGCCGACGATGGCGACGGCAGCTCGGGCGAGCACCTCCAAATCTCCGTCGCCGCGGACGTAGAGCTGCGGGGGCGGATCGTAGATCGCGCCGAGCAGACGTGGAAACGCACTGTCGCGACGACGAAGTCGGCGAATCGCAGCGTGCATCAGGCGGCAGCGAGCTCGCCGGGCATCCGGTACGAGAGCGCCTCGGCCACGTGGGCGGGCTCGACCTCGCCCGCACCCGCCAACGCGGCGATCGTCCGCGCAACGCGCGCGACGCGCACACGTCCTCTGCCGGAGAGAGGTAGCCGGTCGACCGCGCTCGACAGCAGCTCTGATGCGCCATCTGTCCGCCGCGGAAGCGCCGCTCGCAGTCGCTCCCTCGCCTCGACGACCCGGTCGCGCACATCAGCCGACGGTTCCCCAGGTGCTGCTGCGAGCTCCACGGCTCGCGGTCGTGGCATCGCCACGGCGAGGTCGAAGCGATCGAGCAGCGCCTTCGACAGCTTCTCTCGGTACGCCGCGAGTCTTTGCGCCGTGCAGCCGCACTCGACAGCGGGATCGCCCCGCCCGCCGCAGGGACACATGTTCATCGTCCCGACGAGCTGGAACCGTGCGGGAAAGACCGCGTGGCCGCCGACTCTGGAGACGGCCACGACGCCGTCCTCGAGCGGTTGGCGCAGCGCCTCGAGCACCGAACGTGGGAACTCCGGGAGCTCGTCGAGAAGCAGGACGCCTCGGTGGGCGAGCGAGATCTCACCAGGGCGAGGACTTGGCCCGCCACCCACGACGGCGGGCGCTGATGCTCCGTGATGCGGAGCGCGAAACGGCGGCAAGACCATGAGCGGTCGGTCGGGCGGCAGAAGGCCAACAACGGAGTGGATGCGCGTCACCTCGAGGGCCTCTTCGCGCGTGAGCGGCGGGAGGATTCCCGGCAGGCGCCGGGCGAGCATCGTCTTCCCCGTGCCAGGAGGGCCAGCAAGCAAGAGGTTGTGTGCCCCGGCAGCAGCGATTTCGAGCGCGCGGCGGGCACGCTCCTGACCGCGCAGGTCCGCCAGGTCGGGAGCCGGGGATCCCTCGAGCACATCGTCGGAGAGCGGCTCGAATGCCGGCGCATCGATCTCGCCGCGGAAGTATGCAACCACCTCGGCCAGATGGCGAACTGGAATCGGTTCGATTCCCGCGAGCGCCGCCTCCGGGGCAGATTCGGCAGCGCAAACCAGACGGCGGAGCCCAGACCGCCGAGCTCCCTCGGCCACCGCGAGCGTGCCGACCACCGGGCGAACTCGCCCGTCGAGGGCAAGCTCACCTACTGAGGCGTGTTCGGCCAGGCGTTCCGGGGAGAGCTGACGCGTCGCAGCCAGGACCGCGAGGGCAATCGGCAGATCGAAACCCGACCCCTCCTTCCGCAAACCGGCGGGAGCCAGATTCACGGTTATCCGACGGTTGAGTGGCCATTCGAGCGACGCGGACACGACCCCGCTTCGGACACGATGCTTCGCTTCCTGGCAGGCACGGTCGGCGAGCCCGACGATCGCGAACCCCGGGACGCCTGGCTGCACATGCGCCTCGACCTCCACCTTGCGCGGCTCGAGACCGACGAGCGCATGAGTGACCGCGCGTGCGAGCACGCCTGCGACGGTAGGCGCGAAGGCGCTACACGGGGGTAACGCCTTCGCGCCGAGAGTGCTACAGATCGATCAGGGCGTGTAGCAGAGGACGTGCACGGTGAACGTGCTGTTGTTCCCGCTGTCGTTCAGTCCGACAGCGAGAAAGCCGACCACCTGGTTCTGCGCGTTGAGCTGCGGCTCGAGCTCGCCCGTCATGAGCTCGCGGCCCGTAGCGTCGTCGCTCCACGACGTCCCGGCGGAGATCGCGCGCTCGTTCGGGTCGCAGACTCGAGTGACGCGCGCACTGTTATATGCGCCATTCTCCGCGGTGCCGCCATCGACGAGGGCGGAAGATGTCCTGACTGTAATCGCGCCGATGACGCCGGCCTTGCCGGCGGCGCCGGCTGGACCCGCCGCTCCTGCAAGCCCTGCTGGCCCTTGCGGCCCGGTCGGTCCGGCGGGCAACTGGCCTGGCGCGAAGTCAGACCGGAGGAGCGACTTGTTCGCAACCTTCGACGAATTGACCGCGTTGTTCCTGATCTTCGGGTTGGTGACTGCACCGTTCTTCAACTGAACCGGCCCAACGCTGTTCGCAGGAAAGGCTGCGACGGCGGCAATGCCCGTCCCGCCGAGCGCTACCAACAGTGCAAAGCACGCAACAACCATCGCCGGCGAGGGCCGGCGCGGGAGCTTCTTCATGTCGTTCCCCTTTCGGTGGCTCTCGGGGCAGGCTACCCCGGCAACCGGCTGAACACCCGCCGAAAGACGAGGTTCTTACGCTTCCCTTACCGAAACCAGGATCGACTCGAAGTACTCGCCCGCACGCCGCCCGGTGCGGCGGTGACGTTGGTCCGTCAGTCTTGGAGCCGTCGACGCTCGCGAAGAGCCTCGATCTCGGCCGCGAACTCCCCACCTACCTGCTCGTAGCTGGAGAGCAACTGCTCGTACGTGCCGTCCCCGCCGAGGAAGTCCCAGAACTGCCTGCCCATCTTCACTTCGTTGTCGAAGTCGAAGAATGGCAGGGCGTAGTTGTGCCGATAGGGGGCCGATCCGTACGGGCTGTAAGGAACGCCCCACCACCACGACGAGTTCTCGTGCCGTCGAATGGCAAACGCTGTGAGCAGCCTCTCCTTCATCTCGACGCATTGACCCTTGTTCGGCTTACCAGTCTTGATCTCGAAGAAGTGCTGGGCACCGGCATGGGTCCTTACCCAGAGGTCGATTCGCGTCCCCGCCTGCACCTCATTGCCGAAGTGCGCACGAATCTGGTCACGCTCGTACGGCGCGTCAGGCGACGCTTGACGGCGTTCGAGCTGAGCAATGCGTTGCGTGATGAACTCGCGACTTAGAACGGGGATCGTCCCTGTTAGATCGAGAGCCTGCCGCACGTCGGCATGCACCTCGGCAGCCATCACGGTCCCTACGCGTTCGTGCAGGTTGCCAAGGCGGGTGGAGAAGCTCCGTTCGTTGAGAAGCCGGATTCCGGGCACAAGCGCGTCGTGAAACGGTGCGACGCGTCCTTCGAGTTCCTGTCCCTCCGGTTCTGGGACATCGTCCAGCCAGTTGCGCATGAACGTGCGCAGGAGTCCATGAACAGCTTCGACCGTCGCCGCGTCCACCTATGCGACTCGACAAACGAGGACGCTCTCATAGAACTCGCCGGAGCGCCGACCTGTACGCCTGTTGACGTGGCGAGTCAGAACGTCCTCGAGTTGAAGCCCTGACCGGTCGAGGATCTCGGGATAGAGGTTTCGCGAGTCATTGACGACAATGACCACCGGCGACCCGGGATCCATCTGCTCGGACGCGTTCAGAAACACCCCAATCATCGAGCTCTGATACTCCGTGAGCGCCGATCGACCAGTCCCCTTCGAAGCCGAGCCGATCTCTTCGAGACTGCGATCCACAAGACCGAGGAGCTCGTACGCGTAGCGGTGCTGCTCGTGGTAGTCGATGAGGCCCGGGTACGGCGGGGATGTGATGATGCCGCTCGGCTTCTTCGGTAGCCGCACGGTTCGCGAGTCCTCGTGCAACACGATTGACTCAGCTCTCGACCGCACGCCCGCGAAAGCCCTGATGCGCTGCGACGTGTCGGTCGAGTATCGGCGAAGAAACTTCCCTGCTTCTCCCACTGGTACGCATGTGCGCTTGTGCTTGTGGCAGTAGTACGGCTCCGTTGCCGGCTGACGCGGGAAGTCCAAATCGAAGTGCGTCGTCAGACGCGCAGACCGAGCCGATCTTGACAAGATCACGTGCGCCACTTCTCGAATCGGGTCATCTAGCTCGGTCGCGGCCACCCGATAGGCGAGCAGCTCACGTAGCGCCTTCGGCGCGTACCACCGGTGCAACCACTCACTCGCGTGACTCAGATCGATCCGAGGTTCGATTTGGCGTGATTCCTCGTACGTAGCTCGCAGCGCCATCTCGAGTACACCGACCGAGTACTCAGCTGTCTTCACCCCCGTGAGGAGGCAGTTGAAGGCGGAGATGTCACAGCCGATCCCACCGGCTCCGAAGGCGCTGGCTTCGACCAATGTCGTCCCGGACCCGACGAACGGGTCGTAGACGCAGTCGCCCGGCCTGAAATAGCGGCCGAGGAATACGTCAACGAGCTGTGGGATGAACTTCCCGAGGTAGGGGTGGAGGCCATGGACATGCTTCGTCCGCTCGACTTGCGGTAGCTGGTGCTCCGACCACGAGAGATCGAGATCGATCTCCGAGTAGAGGGCCGCCTGTGTTCTCCCACCCATCTGACGTCGAGTCTATGGCCCGGTCCGGATGGCCCTCGTGACGCATCTTTACCTCTTCCGCGAGACGCCCTGGGGGCTCCCGCTCCGGGAGCTCCGCCTCCGTCCACGAGAGCTGAAGATCGCCGGTGAGCTCCTCGTAGAGAGCGGCCTGCGTCGGTGCCATGCCTACTCGTTCGGACCGGCACGATCCGATCCTGCCGCGACTACCGCACTCGCTCTCCGAGCGTGTCGGACACGAGCTCGCCCAGATCTATGCTCGCGGCTGCCTCACGCGCAGCTGCCAGCTCCTCGGGGTCGAGTTTTGCCTCGAGGTCGTCGAGGGTCGGCCCTGCCACTTGCCGGTACGTCGCGGGCATCGCCTCGTGTCCCAAAGAGAAGAACAGCATCTCGGCCGCGCGTCGATCCGCCCCTTCCCGGGCAAGGAGGACGCCGACGCCACTGAGCGCGTGCAGGAGGAGCGACGTCGCCTGCATCTCGCGGGCGAGATCCAGCGCGCGGCGCAGATGCTCTCGAGCCTCGTCGAAGCGTCCCAGCGCCGCGGCCGCGAACCCGAGCCGGCAGAGCGCAGCGGTCATCCCCCAGCGGTGATTCGCTTGCTCGAAGCCCTCGTAGCCCGCGAGCGCGTGCTGCATCGCCTGTTCGTAGTCGCCGAGGCAGTAGGCGCTCATGCTGGCGCGGCTCTGCGTGTAGCCCGCCCCGGCTTGATCACCGGCGCCGGCAAAGAGATCCCTCGCCTCGAGGTGGAGCTCGATCGCCTTCGCATAGTCACCTTCCGCATCCGCCAGCAGCCCGAGCTTGCTGAGTGCGAAGCCGAGCATCAAGGGGCCCCCGAGCTCCGCCGAAACCGCGTGGCACTCCTCAAACGCCTCTCGTGCCCCTCCGAGGTCGTCGAGGAGAAGACGCACGAAACCGAGCCAGGAGAGCACAGCCGCGACGACGAAGTGATCGTCTGCCGATAGAGCGACGTCGGCGGCCTCTTCGAGATTGGCGGCTGACTCCGCGTACACGTCCCGGTAGCAGTCGTTCGTGCCGAGCGCGAGCAGGCAGACCCCGAGCTCCCTGGTCAACCGTCGCTCACGCAGCACCGGCAGACACGCACGCGCGATTGCGTCCAGCTTCTCGTCAAAGCCGAGAAAGCTTCCGAGACACGTCTGGTATGCGAGTGCGCTGAGCAAGACGTCGCTCGCCTCTCCGATGTCGAGTGGGTCGTCAGACGAAAACTCGAGCACATCGGTCAACTGGGCAAACGTCTGCGATCCCTCGTGCCAGCCGTGCGCGAAGAAGAACGCCTGCAGGGACGAGAAGACCGCTCGCGCGTCGTCCTCACTCCACTGTGTGACCGCCCACTCCGCGGCGGTCCGCACGTTATCGACCTCGACGCGAAGCTCGTCGCGAGCCTCCATCATGTGCTCGCCGCCCAGTGCTTCAGCACGCGACACGAGCATCCCGAGGTAGAAGCGCGCATGGCGCTCTCGTGCATCCGCGAGCTCCGACGGCTCGACGGCCAGCCGCTCCCCTGCGTACTGCCGGAGCAACTCGTGTAACTCGAAGCGGCCGAGCCCAGCTCGACGCACGAGCGACTTGTTTACAAGCCCGTGGAGCTCAGGCAGACCGGCTCCGGCCACCGCCGCCGCGACATCCCGCGCGAAGCTGCCGCGAAAGACCGCAAGTCGCGAGAACACGCGCCGCTCGTCGTCCGAGAGGAGACGCCACGAGCCCTCGAACGCGGCGCGGAGACTCCGGTGGCGCTCCGGGACGTCGCGCATCGACGTCTCCAGGAAGCCGAGGTTCCGCTCGATCTCATCTGCGATCTCGCTGCACGGGAGGGTCGAAGCCCAGGCCGCCGCGAGCTCGATCCCGAGCGGCATCCCGTTCACCAGGTGGCACACGCGCTCGACGTGCGGGCGCTCCTCGTCGGAGAGCGCGTATCCGCTGTCGACCTGCCGCGCACGATCGACGAACAGGCGCACGGCTGCGCTGTCACCCGTGCTCCCGTGGCCGTTTCCGCTCGCACTCCCGTTCCCCAGCCCCTCCAGATCGAGCACCCACTCACTCTGAACCTGCAGGCGCTCCCGCGAGGTCGTCAGCATCTCCACCTGTGGCGCCTGCTCGATGACCTCGGTGAGCAGATCCCGCGCGTCGAGCAGGTGCTCGAAGTTGTCGAGCACGAGCAACGTCGTGCGTTCACGTAGGTAGTCGACGAGCTGGTCGCGAGCAGGAAGCGCGCTGTGCGCGCTGTCGACCTGAAACTGCAGGCTCTCTGCGACCGCGGGCGCGAGCAGGTCCGGTGCCGGGACACCGACGAGCGGAACGAAGTGGACGCCGTGCTGGTAGCGGTCGATCCTGCGAGCGGCCGCCTCGAGTGCGAGTCTCGTCTTGCCGACGCCGCCCGGCCCGACGAGCGTCAGCAGCCGGCAGTCGGACTCGTCCAGCATGCGATCGATCGACGCCAGCTCGTCGGCTCGCCCCACGAACGACGTGCGTGGGGCCGGAAGGTTCCGCATACCCGCTTCGAGCGTCTTCAGAGGCGGGAACTCCGAGGAGAGCCCGTCGATCTCGAGCTGGAAGATGCGCTCGGGTGTGGTCAGATCTTTCAGGCGGTGAGGGCCGAGGTCACGTACGCCTGTGTCGACGAGCGCGTGGGTGGCCTGCGAGAGCAGAACCTGGCCGCCGTGCCCGACAGCCGCAATCCGGGCTCCCTTGTGAACGTCGAGACCCACGTATCCCTCGTCGGTTAGTCGCGGCTCGCCGGTGTGAAGCCCCATGCGCACCTTGATCGGGCCGCCCGCGAGGGACAGCTGTGCGTCGGTTGCCGCAGCAACCGCATCCGTGGCCCGGCCGAACGCGACGAAGAAGGCGTCGCCCTGGGTGTCCACCTCGACGCCGTTGTGCGCGGTGAACGCATCCCTGAGGATACGGCGGTGTTCATGGAGCGCGTCCGTGTAGGCGTCGCCGAGCTCGTGCAGGAGCTTCGTCGACCCTTCGACGTCCGTGAAGAGGAAGGTGACGACGCCGGTAGGTAGTGCAGGCGTCACGAGTGCATGAATCCCGGCGCGAGAGGCCGTTGTCCAACTATCCGAGGGGAACGCGCTCGATGCGACGACCCTTGACACCCGCCGCCTCGAACACGAGCTCGAGCTCGGCGAGCTCAGGGTGCATCGCCAGCCATGCTTGCGCTCCGGTGTGGACGCGGCGCACCTTCTCCTCGTCGATCATCTCGAGCGGATCCCCATAGCCCTCGCCGCTCTTCTCCTTCACCTCGACGAAGACGAGCCGGCGACCTCGTCGCAGCACGAGGTCGAGCTCGTAGCGACCAACCCGTGCGTTGGCGTCGAGGAGTCGGTAGCCGCGCAGCCGGTAGTGATGGAGAGCGCGCCGCTCGCCGCGGTTCAAGCGGCCTCGTAGCAGGCGGCCTGGAACGAACGACGATGGAGCTCCGAGGGTCCGAAGGCACGCACCGCCTCGGAGTGCGCCGGCGTGATGTACCCGACGTGGGAGACAAACCCGTACCGTGGATAGAGGGCGTCCAGACGCCGCATCACCCGGTCCCGCACCACCTTGGCCACGATCGAGGCGGCCGCGATCGATGCGCTGCGCGCGTCTCCGTCGACGATTGCCTGGTGCGGCGGTGCCGTCGGACCGAGTCGAAAGCCGTCGACGAGGCATGCGTCTGCAGGGGGATGGAGGTCTGCAAGGACAGCGCGCAGGCCCGCGAGGTTCGAGCGATGAAGCCCTGACCGGTCGATCTCGCTCGACGGAATGATTCGTACGCTTATCGCCGATGCACATGCAGCGACCGCTTCGAACAGCACCTCCCGCTCGTCGGGCGAGACCTGCTTCGAGTCGTTCAGCGCCGTGAGCGTCCGAACGCGCGCTCCGCGCAGAACCTCGTAGTCGAAGAGCACACCGGCGACCACCAGGGGCCCTGCGAGCGATCCGCGGCCGGCTTCATCTGCCCCGGCCACGAAGCGGACACCAAGACGTCGATCGAATCCGAGGAGACGCTGGCCGGTGGATCGAGCCACGCGGCCGAGAATACTGACTACCTCTGCCGGAGCTCGCGGACGCGCGCCTTTTTCCCCACTCTTTTGCGCAAGTAGTAGAGCTTTGCGCGCCGCACGTCGCCGATCGCCATGACCTCGAGCTTCTCGATCTTCGGCGAGTGGAGCGGGAACGTCCTCTCGACACCCACTCCGAACGACTGCTTGCGGACGGTGAACGTCTCCCGAAACTGCGAGCCCTGACGCTTGATGCAGATGCCCTCGAAGACCTGGATGCGCTGACGACTGCCCTCGATCACCTTGAAGTGCACGCGCAGCGTATCGCCCGCCTTGAACTGAGGCAGGTCCGTGCGCATGTAGCGCTGCTCGAGACTCTCGATCGTTGTGTTCATCGCAGAGGAAGGCCGGCGGGCCGGGCGAGAATGGTAGCGGAACGACCTCGAGTTGGTCTCGCGCACGGGTGGGACGGAGGACCTGAGCGATCAGCGACCGCTCCGCGGCCGCGCTTCAGGGATCTTCGCGCGACCGGAGACTCCGCGCTAGCGGATCTCCGGTCTTGCGCATAGCTCAGCGGAAGGAGATCCGCTGAGGCGGCCAGTAGGTCATGAAGACGTTGCCGATGAGATTCTGCTCGGGCACGGAGCCCCAGACGCGCGAGTCGCACGACTGCGAGCGGTTGTCGCCCATCACGAAGTAGTGGCCGAGCGGCACCTTGAACTTCTCCTCGGGCCCGATGTCCCGCCGGTCGTGCTCGATATAGGGCTCGTCGAGCCTACG
The DNA here is from genome assembly GCA_038910715.1 of Gaiellaceae bacterium. Taxonomy (GTDB): domain Bacteria; phylum Actinomycetota; class Thermoleophilia; order Gaiellales; family Gaiellaceae; genus GMQP-bins7. The sequence continues at coordinate 13,066 of JBCKBY010000014.1, read as the reverse complement.
GCCATTGATGTACACGAACGCAGCTCCTCGTCGCAGCCGGATCTGGACTGTCTCGCCCGGGAGCCCGACGATCCGCTTGACGAAGGTGCCGCCTGCACCACACTTGGCCTTCGCCGCGGGGGGCGTCTCGAACACGACGACGTCGCCACGCTGCGGGTCCCGAAAGTGGTAGATGAACCGGTTCGCAAGCACGCGGTCGGAGAAGCGCGACTCGCAGCCTGGCGCAGGCCGCGCGCAGTGGAGCGTCGCCTCCATCGAAGACGACGGGATCCGGTACGGGTTGACGACGAACGCCTTGATCGCCAGCACGATCGCGACCGCACCGACGATGGTCACGATCCAATCCACCACGATACGGAGCCGCCGTGGCAAGCGACCCGTGACACGATCGAGCGGATGGTGAAACTCGTGATGCGCGGACTCCGGACTCGCGCCCGCCGGTGGTGGCGGCGGCCACGAGAACGGGGGCGCCGGCGGAGGTGGCTCGTATTGCTGGGTGGGCAGCATACGCCACTCGTCTTCTCGCCGGCCGTCTTCGAGCTCCCGAGTCGAGCCCGCGATGCTGTCTAGCTGTTCGTCGGTGTCGCTCACGTGACGCTCCGGACCTGCTCGCTGCGCCAAGCCGCGATCCGTCCGTGATCGCCCGAGAGCAGGATCTCGGGCACATCCCACCCACGGAACTCGGCCGGTCTCGTGTAATGCGGATATTCGAGCCCACCGTCGAGCGCAGCCGAGAAGCTCTCGACCTCTCCCGATCCTTCGCTCAGCGCGCCGGGTAGCCGACGCACGACGGCATCGATCACTGCAAGCGCGGGGATCTCCCCGCCCGAGAGCACGTACGGCCCGATCGACACCACATCCGTGCAGAGGTGGTCGAGGATCCGCTGATCGAAGCCCTCGAAGCGCGCCGAGAGGAGCGTGAGGACGGGCTCAGTGGCTAGCTCCTCGACGAGCTCCTGATCGAGCTGCCGACCTTTGGGTGAGAGCGCGACGACCCGGTGTTCGGGGATTCCGCTGTACACGGCGTCGAGCGCTGCCGCCACGACGTCGACCCGGAGCACCATCCCCGGCCCACCGCCGTAGGGATCGTCGTCGACCTGACCCGCGCTGAGCGGTGTGGTGTCCCGGTAGTTGAAGATCCTGAGGTCGAGCTCGGTACCGAGCACCGCAGCAACCGGACGGCGCTCCTGCAGCCAAGCAAACGCGCCCGGGATCAGGGTGAAGACGTCGAGGCGCACGGGGCCGAACCGTAGCCGTCAGTCCGTGAACCCGGGGTTGAGAACGACCCTGCGCCCTTCGAGATCGACCTCTCGCACACAGTCCTCGACGAGCGGCAGAAGCAAACCTGTTTCGAGCTCGAGCGCGTCATTTGCAGGGCCCGGTACGACATCGCGCACGAAACCCACGTGCGCGCCACGCTCGTCAACGACCTCGATCCCCACGAGGTCGGCGACGTAATACGACCAGCTGTCGAGCGGCGGGAGGGCATCTCGGAGGATGGTCAGCTCCGCGCCCCGCTCGGCGCGCCGATCGAGCTTGATCGCGCGACGACCCTTGCCCACCTGCCTGGAAAGCACAACGGTCGCGAGCTCGCCGCCGACGGTTAGCTGCGCGCCGACCTCGAACCGGCTCGGGTCCTCGCTCGCATCCTCGACCACAAACGCGCCGTCGACGCCGTGCGGGCGGCCGACTCGGCCGACCCTTACGAGCGCATCGGTGGGATCAGTCGGCAATCTCGAGCAGGTAGCGCTCTTCGGCTCTCGCGCCGGACGCCCGGACAATGCTGCGAAGCGCCCGAGCGATGCGACCTTGCTTGCCGATGACCTTGCCGACGTCGTCGGGAGCGACGTGCAGATGGAAGACGACCGCGTCCTCCCGCTCCTCCGTCTCGACGCGAACGGCGTCCGGCTCGTCAACGAGCCGGCGGGCAATCCACTCGAGAAGCTCAGCCACCGCTGCGTGCGACCTTGATCAGCCGCGCGACGGGCTCCGTCGGCTGCGCGCCCTTCGCGATCCAGTCAGTGATCTTGGCGTCGTCGAGCTCGATCGTCGACGGATCGGTCTGCGGGTTGTAGCGCCCGACGATCTCGATGAAGCGGCCGTCACGCGGCGAACGCGAGTCCGCGACGACGACCCGGTAGATCGGGTTCTTCTTCGAGCCGACGCGGGTCAATCTGATCTTTACTGCCATTCGTCCTCCGTTACTCGGGGTCAGGTCTTCCATGTTGCACGGACCGTGCAACATGGAAGACCTGACCCCACGCTACCAAGACCTGACCCCACGCTACCTACCTCGCGGGGGCATGCCTGGCATCGTCGGCATCTTGCCCTTGCCCATCTGTTTCATCATCTTCGCCATCTGCTTGCGAGCGGCCATGAGCTTGTTCACCTCGTCCAGCGACGTCCCGCTTCCGGCCGCGATTCGCCGGCGGCGCTGAGTCGAGATGATGTGCGGCATCCGCCGCTCCTTCGGCGTCATCGAGAGCACGATTGCCTCGACTCGCGCCATTTGCTTCTCGTCCAGGTCGAGACCCTGAAGCTGCTTGCCGAGGCCGGGGACGAGCTTGAGCACGCCCTGCAGCGGCCCCATGCGCCGGAGCATCCCATAGCTCGCGAGGAAGTCGTCGAACGTGAACTCGCCGGCTCGCATACGGCGCTCCATGTCCGCCTGCTCGTCCTCCGCGACTGCGGCCTCGGCCTTCTCGATCAGCGTGAGCACGTCGCCCATGCCGAGAATCCGGGAAGCCATGCGGTCGGGATGGAAGTACTCGAGCTGATCGAGCTTCTCGCCGACGGAGGCGAGCTTGACCGGCCGGCCGGTAACAGCCTTCACCGAGAGCGCAGCGCCCCCTCGCGCATCTCCGTCGAGCTTCGTCAGGACGACACCGTCGAACGAGACGCGCTCCTGGAACGCGAGCGCGACGTCGACCGCCTCCTGACCCGTCATGGCGTCCAGCACGAGGAGGACGTTCAGGGGCTTCGTAGCGTCGCGAACCGCCTCGAGCTCCTGCATCAGCTCTTCGTCGATGTGGAGCCGGCCGGCGGTATCGACGATCACGACGTCGAGACCGTCTCGCCGTGCCTCGCCGAGCCCGTGCCGGGCAGCCGCAACCGCATCCTTCGTGTCGAGTCGATAGACCGGGATCTGAACCTGGCGCCCGAGTTGCTCGAGTTGCTCGACGGCCGCCGGCCGTTGCAGGTCGCATGCGACGAGGGCCGGCCGCTTGCCCTCCTTGCGCAGCAGGAGGGCAAGCTTGGCGGCAGTCGTCGTCTTGCCCGACCCCTGCAGCCCGGTGAGAAGGATCACGGTCGGCGGTCGTCCGAATGCCAGCCGCGAGTCCCCCGCTCCCATGAGAGCGGTGAGCTCCTCGTGGACGATCTTGACCACCTGCTGGCCGGGCGAGAGGCTCTTGAGCACGTCTTGCCCGAGCGCGCGCTCCTTGACCGTCGCGGTGAAGTCCCTCGCGACCTCCAGATTGACGTCGGCTTCGAGGAGCGCGAGCCGAACTTCGCGCATCGCCTTCGAGATCGACTCCTCGTCGAGTCGCCCGCGCCCGCGCAGGTCGCCTAAAGCGCCCTGAAGCCTGTCTGAAAGCGTGTCGAACACTGCCGGCCCAGTGTAGAGACGGGGCAGTGACGCCCGACCGCTTGGAGCGGTGACGCAGGGCTCGTAGACTCGTTTGGACATGCCCGTAAGTGCCGATTCGCGCAAGCCGCTGCCGACTGGTGCTGTGACGCTGTTCTTCGCCGATGTCGAGGGGTCGACACGGCTGCTGCGCTCACTCGGCGACCGGTACGCGCCCGTACTCACCCGCATGCGCGAGCTCGTCCGCGAGACGACCTCGAAGCGAGGGGGTCACGAGGTCGACTGGGCCGGAGACGGCGTGTTCCTCGCATTCGAGCGCGCGCGAGACGCCGTGGCGGCGGCGGCAGAGCTCCAGCGAGCGCTTGCCGACGAGCCGTGGGCGCCCGAGGAAGCGCTACGCCTGAGAATCGGAATTCACACCGGCGAGCCCGACCTCGAGGACGAGGGGTACGTGGGTCTCGATGTGCACTTCGCGGCCCGCGTTTGCGGGGCCGCGCACGGGGGCCAGGTCCTTGCGTCCAGAACGACGCGGGATCTCGTCGGCGATGACCCTCGGGCAGGGATCTCGTTCCAGTCGCTCGGAAGCCACCGGCTGAAGGACGTCCCGAGCCCGGAGCAGCTCTTCCAGCTACTCGCGCCCGACCTACCCGAGACGTTCCCGCCACTGCGCTCGCTCGGCGGCGCCACGCTCCCGGCGCTGCACCACCGCCTCGTCGGGAGGCGCAAGGATCTGACCGCGACCCTCTCTCTGCTCGCCCGTCCTGAGGTACGACTTGTGACGATCACCGGCCCCGGTGGTGCCGGCAAGAGCCGGCTCGCGCTGGAGGCCGCGGCCTTGACGGCCGTACAGCGGCCGGTCCACCTCGTCGCCCTCGCGCCCGTCTCCGATGCGGAGCTCGTGCCGACGGCGATCGCGCGCACGCTCGGTGTGCGCGAGTCGGCCGGCCGGCCGTTGACGGAGAGCATCGCCGACGCCCTCGCAGGCACCAGCGCGCTCCTCTTCCTGGACAACTTCGAGCATCTTTCGGTCGCGGCGCCAGCTGTGGCCGCGTTGCTGGATCGAGCCCCCGACCTCGACGTGCTGACCACGAGCCGCGTCCCGCTTCGCCTCTCCGGCGAGCACATCGTTCCGCTCGACCCCCTTACGATCTACGACGCCTCCACGCTCTTCGCCGAGCTCGCCGCCGCGCGTGGCGTCGTATTGCGCGAGGACATGCTGCCCGCGGTGAGAGAGATCTGCCGGCGCCTTGACGGCCTGCCGCTGGCGATCGAGCTCGTCGCGGCGCGGCTCGCAGTTCTTCCGCCGGCGCAGCTCCTGAAGGCCCTGGAAGAGGGGCTCACGCTCGAGATGGAAGGCCCGGTCGACCTCCCGGAGCGCCAACGCACGCTGCGGGCGACAATCAACTGGAGCTACGCGCTCCTCAGCGAGAGCCAGCGCCAGCTCCACTCGACGCTTGCCGTCTTCATGGGTGGCTGCAGCCTCGAGGACGGTCGACAGCTTGCGGGATCGCAACCGGGCTTCCTCGCAGATCTCGAGGCGCTGGTCGCGGGGAGCCTGCTCCGAAGCGACATCTCCGACGGCGACGCGCGGCTGTACATGCTCGAGACCGTTCGCGAAGACGCATTGGCGCGCCTCGCTGCCGCCAAGCGACTCGAGGATCTACGACGACGGCACGCGGAGATGTTCGTCGAGCTTGCGACGGCTGCCGAGCACGAGCTCACCGGTCCAGACCAACGTCGCTGGCTCGACCTCTTGGAACGCGAGCTCGACAACATCCGAGCGGCTCTCGCGTGGTGTCTGTCTTCCGATCGAGTCGAGGACGCGCTCCGAGCAGTGTCCGGGCTCGGTCGTTTCTGGCGGATGCATGGTCACATCGCCGAGGCTCGGCGGTGGCTCTCCCGTGCTCTAACGCAGGCAGACGGCGTTTCAGCAGAGGTCGTCGCGAACGCCCTCTGGTGGTCGGCACGCCAAGCGGCTGCGCAGGATGACCTGAAGGCCGGGATACCCCTTCTCGAAGAGGCGCTGGCACTGTTCCGTGAGCTCGGCCGACCGCGCGAGGCCGCGTTCGCGCTCGGCGAGCTCGGATGGATCGCGCTCCAGCTGGGTCAGACCGCTCGTGCGGAGGAGCTCTGCGACGAAGCGCTTGCCATTGCCCGCTCGACGGGAGACGCTGCAACGATCTCCGGGCAGCTCAACTATCTCGCCGACATCTACTCGGCCCGGGGCAATCATCTTCATGCAATTGCGGCCCATGAGGAAGCGCTCGCGCTTCGCCGGACCCTCGACGACCCGATGCTCGTCACGAACTCGACGTACAACCTGGGGATCGCAGCATGGGAGAACGGAGAGATCGCACGCGCGCGGAGCGCGTTCGAGGCGACCCATGAGCTCGCAAGCGAACTCGGAGATGTCATCCACACGGCGGCCGCCGACTTCATGCTTGCAGAGCTGGATCTCGCTGCAGGCGACATGGAGCTCGCAGAGGGCAGGATCCTCGGCTGCTTCGCCACCTACACGGAACTCGAGAGCGACCGGAGTCGCGCAGAGTGTCTCGTGGTTCTCGGCGGCGTCGCATGCGCGAAGGACGACTTCGAGGAGGCTGGTAGACGCTTCGGCGCTGCACGGCGGCTCCGCGGCGATTTACCGTTGAACCGGTTCGAGGTACCTGTCCTCAAGAGGTGCGGGCCGGAGCTCCAGGAGCGCCTCGGAGCGCAGCGTGTCGCCGAGCTCGAGGCAGAGGGTGCACAACTCGGGGTGGACGTTCTCATCTCACGCGTTGTAACGAAGGCCTGACGGCACTAGTGTTGCCTTCGGCGACGATCCCAAGAGAAGGAGGAGGCGGTGAACAGGAAGCAGCACATGAGGGAGTTCTCCGAGGCGCGGGGTGAGCCTGCTCGCGCATTCGAGGGCTTCTCGACGTTCAACGATGACAGCACTGCGGAGAGCTTCCACGAGGCGGTCAAGGCGGCCGCCAAGGCAGCAGCGAATGCAGCGCCGAGAGGAAGCGATCCCGAGTGGTTCGAAGTGACTCGAGTCCGCATTCTCGTCGGCAACCCGAACGTCAAGGTCTACGGCGCCACCATCACGGCGACTGGCGGACAGTCAGGCGATAGCTAGCTTCAGAGGGGCGCGGGCTCTGTCTCGCGGGTTTCGTTCATCGCCTTGAAGCCGCCGAGCTCGGCGACCGTCACATCGGCGACCACGCCTGCCAACCCAAGTAGGGCGATGAATCGGCGCCGCACCAGGATGCCGAGAATCAGAAGTGCGCACCCACCCAGGCCCACCGGGCCGAACGCGATCGTCCTGTCACCCTGCTCGCCCACGCGGCGATCATAGTGCCCCGTCGGCGGCGCAGCTCGTGAGCCACGCCGCCGGGGGACGTCAGCTTGCCCAGGCGGCGACCGCAGCCGGAAGGGATACCGCGCCGATCCGGTCGATCATGTCCGGATTGCCGGCGTAGAGGTTGTGGAGCGGAACGAGCCTGATCTCCGGCTCACCGGAGATACCCAGCTCGCTCACGACGGGCAGCATGCGCTGCTCGAGGAAGCTGTGGAAGGCTGCCTCCGTCTGCCACACGTCGCACACCTCGAGCCCTTCGTCGGTCAGGGTCGCTACGTGAAGCACGCCGCCGGCAGCGGGGTTCCCATCGAGGCCGAGCCTCGCCATGACAGCGTCGTACTGGTCGGATGTGACCCCGGGCCAGTGCATGAACATCGCGACAGCCATTCCCAGTCCTCCTTAACCCTCGTCGCGGTAGGGATGTGGTCAGAGATTACGCTGGCAAGCGGAGGACTGCAATGAGCTTGACCCCTCGTTCGAGGGAACTTGCGATTCGGTTTAGGCGGTGATGAGAGCGCGCGCGTAGTCGTGTGCGTCGAACGGCCGGAGGTCGTCGACACCTTCGCCGACTCCGACCAGCTTCACCGGCAGCCCGAGCTCGACCGCGATGGCAATGGCGACACCGCCGCGGGCGCTTCCGTCCAGCTTCGTCAACGCGACCCCGGTCACACCTACTGCGTCGCCGAACAACCGTGCTTGTTGAAGCCCGTTCTGACCCGTGGTCGCGTCGACGACGAGGAGCGTCTCGTGCGGAGCGCCTTCGATTCTGGTTGCGATGACACGACGTACTTTCTCCAGCTCTGCCATGAGGTTCGCCTGCGTGTGCAGGCGACCGGCGGTGTCGATGATCGCCACATCGTGCCCCCGGGCCCGAGCCGCTTCAACCGCGTCGAAAGCGACGGCTGCCGGGTCCGCCCCGCGAGGCGCGCCGACGAAATCGGCACCGGCCCGCTCGGCCCAGATCTCGAGTTGCTCCTCGGCAGCGGCGCGAAACGTGTCCGCCGCACCGACGAGCACCGAGCGGCCGTGCTCGCGCAGCTTCTGCGCCAGCTTGCCGATCGTGGTCGTCTTGCCGGTGCCGTTCACGCCCACGACCAGGATCACGCTCGGCGTGCTCGCGAGCTCGAGAGTCGGCGAAGCGCCGAAGATCGCCTCGACCTCCTCGACGAGCGCGCCCTCGAGCCCACCCGCGACGCCACGGGCTTCGAGGCGACGCACGATCTCGGCAGTGGCCGGCACACCGACGTCACTGCGGATGAGTGCCTCTTCGAGCCTCTCCCACGCTGCGTCGTCGCTCGAGTCGAAAGCGGCGGAGGCGAGTTGCTCGCTCAGTGCCCGCCTGCTCTTGGCCAGCGACTCGCGAACCCGAGCGAACACGCCGGTTCTCTCCGGTTCGTCGGCCTCCGTGACCTCGTCGCCGAGAAGCTCGGCCCAAGTGTGACTCATCGCGGCGAGCTTACGCGGCGGGCGCGAGCCTCACGCCGTGGCTACGACGACCTGCTCGTGCCTCGGGAGGCGGCGCGAGACGACCTGAGACACGCCGTCGGGACCCATCGTCACGCCGTAGAGGATGTCCGCGGCCTCCATCGTCCGCTTCTGATGGGTCACGACCACGAACTGTGCCCGGTCGGCGTACCGGCGCAACAGCTCGACGAAGCGTGCGATGTTCGTGTCGTCGAGGGCGGCCTCGACCTCGTCGAGCAGGTAGAAGGCACACGGCCTGGCGAGGAACAGCGCGAAGAGAAACGAGATCGCGCCGAGCGCCTTCTCTCCGCCCGAGAGCAGCGAGAGACGCGTGATCCGCTTGCCGACAGGTCGGAGCTCCACCTCGACGCCCGGCTCGCCGCCCTCCTCGTCCGGGTCGACGAGCAGCAGACGACCCTCGCCGCCAGGGAAGAGCGTTCCAGCGACCTCCTCGAAATGCTCGGCAACCGCCGCGAACGTCTCCGCGAAGCGCCGCTCGACGGTCTCGGCCAGCTCTGTGCGAAGCCGCTCGAGCTCCGCGAGGCTCTGCTCCAGATCCTCGCGCTGGGTCTGGAGGTCCGTCAGGCGCTCCTTCTCGGCGTCGTATTCCTCGCGCGCAAGCGGGTTGACCTGACCGAGCGTCGTGCGGCGCGCCTCCAGCCGCTCGACCTTCGCAGCCAGCTCGTCGCGGTCGTCGCCCTCCGCGGGCTCGACACCGCCGGACGCCTCGAGCCGCCGCGTCGCGTCGCTCGTCTCTGCGTCGATGCGCGCGATCTCCACTTCCGCGCTCGTCAGACGTCCGCTGGCCTCCTCGAGCTCCTGGCGGAGCCCGACCTCCGCAGCTCCGAGCGTGCGCAGCTCGTCTCCGAGCGCACCCGACCGCAGCGAGCCCGCATCGACGCGCGCTCGCAAGGGCGCGTCGAGACGACCGGCCGCGCGCTGAGCGACGGCGATGCCCTCGACGAGCGCTTCGGCTCCCGCGATGAGCCGGGCGAGAACGCCCGCGTCGATCGCTCGCCTCACTCTCGGTGCAGTTCGCCCGTACGCCGCCTCGGCGACGCGCGCCGCCTCGGCGGCTCCCTCGGCTGCGACGGCGGCTGCGGCCGCCTTTGCATCCAGATCGCCGGCCTCCGCCTCGAGCACGCGCAGCCGCGCCTGCAGCTCGAGCAGAACGGCCTCGGCGGTCTCACCGGCGAACCACAGCTCGCCGCGGACGGGGTCGTACCCGAAGCCCTCCGAAGTCACCGACGGCACGTGAACGTCGAGCAGTGCGTTTAGCGAGACGACCGGGAACTCGCGCACGAGGTCCTGGGGCGCGGAACCAGTGAGAACGGTGAGACTGCCGAGCCCTGCCGCGCGGGCACGCTGGAGAAGCCCGAGGCCGGCGACGGGATTGTCGGCAAGCACGGCCGAGGCACGCGCGCGCAGGGCGGCCGCAACTGCCCGCTCCATCCCCGGCTCGACGTCGAGGGCTGCCAGCGCCAGGCTTGAGCCCTGCTCGGCGAGCGCGCGCGCCGCGGGTGGAAGCCCTTCCTGCTCGGCGAGAGCCTGCTCCAACGCCCCGGCTCGTTCGCGCACGAGCGCGGCATGCTCGACGAGACCTGCGTGCTCGCGCCCCGCGCTGCGAGCGGCCTCGGCAGTGTGCGCCGCCTCCAACTCGAGGCGCGCCGCCTCGCTCGGACCTTCCGCATCTCCAGGTTCCGCCGGGACCTCGCTCCTGAAACGCTCGAGCAGCGCGGTCGCCGCCTCGCCGCGGAGCCCGAGCCGCTCGATGCCGCCTTGGAGCCGATAGAGCGCGGCGACTGCCGCCTCGCGGCGGCCGGCGGCGTCGGAGAGCTCGTCCTCGGCGCGCGTGCGCTCGGCAAGCAAGCCTTCGAGCCGCGACTGCGCCCCGCCCCGCGTGAGCGTGGCAGTATCCCGTCGGCCCTCCGCATCCGCGCGGCGCTCCCCGGAATCCGCGAGGTCGAGTTGCGCGATTCGGGCGCGGAGCGATGCGACCTCGAGCGCGAGCTTCTCCGAGCGCTCGGCCGCGGTCGCCTGAAGAGCCAGCGGGCGAAGGCGCTTCCGCACCTCCTCTTCGACATCGCGTGCCCGCTCGACCTGCATGGCGACGCGAGCGAGCTTCAGCTCGGCCCGGTGGCGGCGCCGCTTGAACTTGCCGAGCCCCGCCGCCTCCTCGACGAACGCGCGCCGGTCCTCCGGCTTCGAGGCGAGCACCTGCTCGACCTTCCCCTGCCCGACGATCGAGTGCATGGCCGAGCCGAGGCCGACGTCTGCGAGCAGCTCGACGAGATCGGTGCGGCGCACCGAGGCGCGGTTGACGAGGTACTGACCTTCAGCTCCGCGCGTAAGTCGGCGAGCGATCGAGACCTCGCTGAAGTCGAGCTCCGGCCAGGTGTCGTCCTCGTTGTCGAAGACGAGCTCGACCTCGCAGTGATCGGCCGCCTTGCGGTCGCCCCCGCCGGCAAAGAGCACGTCGTCGGGCTTCTCAGCGCGGAGCTCGGACGGCGTCAGCGAGCCGGCAGCCCAGACGATCGCGTCGGCGATGTTCGACTTCCCCGAGCCGTTCGGCCCGACGATGACAGCGACGCCCGGCTCGAGTGCAATCTCGAGCGTGTCAGGGAACGACTTGAAGCCGCGGATGCGAAGCGTGCGCAGGTGCACCGAAACGGGATTCTCGCCATCGGCCCGGACGACTCACGCGGCTGGGCCCAGCCAGAGATCGCGGGCCGTCGTGTTTCCGCGCCAGTCCCAGGCGTACACAGTCAGTCGAACGCGACGTTCGCCAGCCGCTCGCTTCCACTCGCCCGGCCAGCCGAGCCTGTAACGCCAGTTGGGCACGCAGATCGGCTCGACCGCGAAGCATGCATACCCCGGTCGTCGGGCATCCGGCGTATACACCAACGGGATGAGCCCGTTAGGAAGCACGTGCGTTCCGCGGAACGACCAGCCAAGGGAAGTGAGCGGGCGCCCCGCCGAATCGTACAGCCGCCAGGCAAGGGCGGCCGGCGCGAGAACCGGCGTCAAATAGCTCGTCTTCTCCTCGAAGGACTGCGGATCGAAGACCTCAACCGTGAGCGATCCGTCGGCCTCCACGGCAGGTCTACCAACGACGGGCGGCTCGCGATCCTCCCACGGCGCGAGCACGCGACCGCCGGGCCGAAGCGGATTCAAGTACCTGCCGGAGGCATCCACCTCGGAGAGGTGGAGATGCCGATGGAGGCGGAACACCTCGCCGATCGGCCTCTCGAACGCCGCAACCCACTCGCCATCGGCAACGAGCAGCTTGAGATGCCAGTAAATGAAGTTCCCGATCTGCACACGCGCCTCGCTCCCGCGACGTTGGATCACATGCGCGACTCCGGGCTGGATCGCGTACACCGGAGCCCACGCGTGCGCCTGAATGTCGACCCCGAGATGGAAGCCGCTGTCCCTCCGCTCGTTGATTCCCGCGCGGAGCCCGTGTTGCTCGTCGAACGGCTCGAGCGGCCAGCCGGCTCGAGCGCCTCGGGGACGGCAGCCCGTCGAGCAGGCACCCCCATCGCGCCAGAACGGCGGCAGCTCGTCGAACATGGTGATCGGGCGTTCGAGCGGGCTCCTCGGGAACGGATAGGCGGGCGGAGTGGCGACGGTCAGACGAAGCCTGGTCTCCGCGTGCGCGTGGAGCTCGGGGTCTCGCGGTCGGAAGCGGAGCACGACCTCGGCCCGACCAGGGATGAGTCTCCAGACCGAGTCCTCGACCGAGAACCCGCCTCGAACTCCAACGGGCACACGCGCGACGAGCTCGTCCTGAAGCCGCAGATCGATAGTGCCTGCGGCGGGCGGCCCTGCACTGACGACACGCCCGGCGAAGCGGAGCGTGGGGCCGTGCTGGCGACGCTCCGAGTCGACACGGACGCTCACTGGGACCGTTGAGATCACGACCGGCGCGGACTCTTCGGTTGTCCAGCCGACGTCGTTGGAGGCGGTGACGGCGCATGCAAGCTGTCGTCCAACGTCGTCTCCACCTACGCGATATCGCGATCCGACGCGCCCGCTCGAGTCGCCGTCGCGAAGCCAGTTCCATGTGAGCCCCGACGTCGCCCCTTCCCAACTCCCTGGCGAACACACGAGGACTCCACCCTTGTACGCGTGGCCATCGATGTCTGGGCGTGCCAGCGCCTGAGGCGGAGCCGGAAGGTCAGGCGGTGGATCCGGAACGACCTGGGCGGGAGCGGCAGCTGGGAGCGCAGCCGCGACCACGACCGCAGCAACGAAGGCGTAAGCTCGGCGGCTGCGCGCCAGTTCTCTCACAGCAGATCAGCTCCGCAGGAGTGGGGTGACGGCCGTTGGACTTGCCGGAGCCGTTCCGGCTGACGATGACGGCGACTCCCGGCTCGAGCGTGATCTCGAGCGGCTCGGGGAACGACTTGAAGCCGCGGATGCGAAGCGTGCGCAGGTGCACCGAGGCGGCATTCTCGCGTGCGCTCCGGACGGTTCGGCGGGCTCAGCGCGGGATGACCTTCGCGGTGAACGTGCGGTTCGCGCGGCACTTCCCGAGGGAGTCCAACACGCTCGTTCCCTGAACGCGCCCCGAGACCGCCTTCCGGGTGAACGTCCCACGGATGAAGAGCGAGTGCGATCCGTCGTTGAGGACAGTCGCCTTCTGCTCTAGTGTCCTGAGTCGTTAGTTCGCA